>JAFAQQ010000213.1 GCA_019246335.1 Actinomycetota bacterium
CAGTACATGACGCCGGCGGAGGACATCACGTCGAAGGGGTTCGACACGGTCGTGCGGCTCAACCTCGGCGGCACCTGGCTCATGAGCCACGCCGTCGCCACGCGGGCCATGATCCCGGCGGGCGGGGGGAAGATCGTGAACGTCACCCTCTCGCCCCACCACGGCCTTCCGGGCATGGCGCACTCGTCGGCCGCCCGCGCGGGGGTGGAGAACATGACGCGCGTGCTGTCGATCGAATGGTCGCGCTTCCAGATCAAGCTCACCGCGATCGCCGCGGGCCACTTCGAGACGCAGGCGCTCGAGAAGTATCCGGAGCCCGTGCGGCGGGGTGCGGCCCTCACGGTCCCGCTCGGTCGCCTCGGCCGGCCCGAGGAACACGCCTGGCTCGTGGCGTACCTGGCCTCGCCGGCAGGCGACTATTACTCGGGCTGCGTGATCACCCTCGACGGCGCGCGCGACAACTGGTTCGGCCCCTGGCCTCCTCCGGGCCTGGCGGACCAGACCGGCAAGCCGTTACACGAGGAGCGTCGGGCGAGGGGGTCGTAGGGCGAGTCGGTATCGGCGGTCGCGCCGGGCTTCGCGGCCCCTCACCAATCCAAGCCGGGCCGGCGACGGTCCCGCTTGAGCTCCGACCGCCTGCGCTTCGCGCCCAGCCTCCGCTCCCGCGAAGCGGCCGACGGCTTCGTCGGCCGGCGCCGCCGCGGCACCGCGAGCGCAGCAGCGAGCCGCGCCTGAAGCCGCTCCAGCGCGAGCTCGCGGTTGCGCGCCTGCGACCGCGCGTCCTGGGCGACCGCCACGACACGCGGACCGGCCCGCGCCCGTACCCGACGCTTCTGGTCCTCGTTCAGCGCCGTCGAGCCCTCGACGTCGAACACCGCCTCGATCCGAGAGGCCGTCACGTTCGCGTGCTGGCCGCCCGGCCCGGAGGACCGGCTCGCGCGCAGCTCGACCTCGGCGAGCGGGATGGCGACGCCGCGCGCCACCGGCATCGGGTCGTCCACAGCCGCTCGCCTGATCCGGACCGCCGCCGCAGGCCTTCCCTAACCCGCGCTCTCCTAGGTCGTCATCCCGGTGAACTGCCCGCCGGTCACGTTGAGGACCTGCCCGTGCACGTAGTTCGACCACGGCGAGCACAGGAAGAAGACCCCTCCCGCCGCCTCGTCCGGAGTGGCAGGCCGCCCGATCGGGATCATCATCGAGGCCATCTGGCGCAGCTGCTCGGGGATGCCGAGCTGGATCTCCTGACCCTCCTTCTGGAAGGTGCCGGCCTCCTCCTTCGCGGCCGTGAGCCGCGTCTCGACGAAGCCGAAGGCCACCGCGTTCACGTTGATCTTGAACTGGCCCCACTCCTTGGCCACGGTCTTCGTCAGGCCGACGATCGCGGACTTCGCAGCGGAGTAGTTGGCCTGCCCGGCGTTCCCCATCGTGCCCGAGATCGAGGAGACGTTGACGACCTTCCGGAAGTACTCGCGGCCCTCCTCGCGCTCCTTCTTGGCCGGCTCGCGCAGGTGCGGGGCCGCCGCGCGCAGGATCCGGAAGGGCGCGACGACGTGGATGTCGAGCATCGCCTGGAACTGGTCGTCGGCCATCTTGTGGATGGGGCCGTCCCAGGTGTAGCCCGCGTTGTTCACGATGATGTCGATCTTCCCGAAGGAGTCGACCGCCTTCTGGACGAGCTCGTCGGGCACGCCGGGCTTCGTCAGGTCGCCTGCGAAGACGGCCGTCTCGCCCTCGATCTCGCCGGCCGCCTGCTCGGCGACCTCACCGTCGAGGTCGTTGACCAGCACCTGGGCGCCGTGCTCGGCGAGGAGCTCCGCCGTGGCGCGGCCGATCCCGCGTGCGGAGCCGGTGACGATCGCTGCCTTGCCGTCGAGTACTCCCACTGATTCGCTCTCCTTGTTCGAGTTCGGGGTGGCGGGCAATGATGACGGCCCGCGGCCCTCGACGCCCGGTCGCGGTCAGTCGCCGTCCGTGCGGCCGTGCTCGTTGACCGCGCCCGGCCCGGGCTTGGGCGGGGTCGAGCCCACCCCGTGGACCGCGTACCAGAGCAGCTGGTCCATCTTCTTCTGGGTCACCTGGTCGAGCGTCCTCACGTCGACCCCCCGCATCAGTCGCCGGTTCGCGGCCGTGTTCGGGTTGCGCGCGTTGATGTTCACGTTCGGCGCGATCGCGGTGTAAGGCGCGTCGTTCGCGGGGGTGGAGGTGAACGCGTCGTAGAGCGGGGTCGCGAGCGCGTCGAAGATGTTCATCGGGTGCATCCCCAGCGGGATCTCCAGCGTCCGGATGAATGACGGGAAGTCGTAGCGCGCGTGCACCACGGCCCCCTTCTTCGCGTACGGGCTGATCGCGAGAGCGGGGATGCGGTGCGCGTCGAGATGGTCGGCGCCGTCCTGGGAATCATCCTCCAGCACGAGGATCAGGGAGTGGTCCCAGAGCGACGTGTGCGACGAGATCTCCTGGACGATCTCGCCGAGCGCGTAGTCGTTCTCGGCGATCATCGCCTGCGGCGTGCGCCGCCCGGGGCTGAGGATCTGCGTGTGGTCGCTCGGGAGGACCAGGTAGCTCAGCGCCGGGACGCTGCCCGTGGCGAGCTGCTCGGTCAGGTGCTGCTGGAAGCACGAGAACCGCGACTCTGAGCCCGGCGGAGCGCCGGCCGGCAGCGAGCTGTCGTAGGCCTCGCGCTGGTTGATCGCGTCGGTGCCGATCGAGGCGTCGTTCGGGTAGCACTCGAGCGGGCCGGTCACGCCCGAGCCGAGGTCGGACTTCGAGAACTTCTGCTGGACGGCGGCGTTCTCGGCGGGGGTGCGGTCCTTGTCGGTCAGAGGCACGTCGCCGGCGATCGCCTCTCCGTAGTTGAAGAAGGACACCCCGTCGGCTATGGCGCGGTCGAAGATGAACCGGCTCCCGGGCCAGGTGACGGCATAGACGCCGAAGTCGTACGGGCGCCCGCGGCCCGCGTAGTTCTGGTGCCAGTTCTTGACCACGTAGTCGGAGACGGCGGCCGCGGAGGTCCAGAAGTGGCCGTCGATCGACGCCTCCGAGTTGGCGAAGACGTGGTCGAGCAGGGGGAACCGCCTCGCGAGCGCGTGCGTGTTCGGGGTCAGCTTCGATCCGAAGAGCGTGAGCTTGGGATCGCCGTTGCCGCGCGCGTCGTCGCCTAGCACCTGGTCGTAGGTGCGGTTCTCCTTGACGATGTAGAAGACGTGCTGGATCTTGTTGCCGCCGGGGACGTCGGGCGGCAAGATCGGCGTGCCGGGCGGGGGCTTCTCGTGGTCGGCCGGAAGGAGGTCCGCGAGCGCCCGCTTGTCGAGCGTCCGCAACCGCTTGGGGCTCGGCAGCGGCAGCACGCCCGAGAGCCCGTCGACGATCGAGGGGAGGTACTGGAAGCTGTTGATGTGGTCGTCGCTGTCGAGCTTGGAGAGCGGGTCGGGCCCGTTCGGGTTCGGACCGACGCCGAGGCCCTTGGCGCTCACCCAGGCCAGCGTTCGCGCGTCGGGCGTGATCCCCGCGCCCACGGGATACGCCGCGGTCGGCACGCGGCCGAGGAGCCTGGGCGCGATGGCCGTCGACGCGGCCGTGACGCGCACGCGTGCGGCGCCCACGCGGCGGCCCCTTCCGTGCGTCCTCGAGGAGCTCGGCTTCGGGGGGCCGCAGCGCGACCGAAGCGAGTAGACGACCACGTCGTCCTCCCCGGACTGTGAGACCGTCAGGTAGCAGCCCCGGGCGTCGACGCTCACGGCGGTGGGGGAGGAACCGAGGCCCTGTGGCTGCTCGAGTGAGAGCACCTGCTTCACGGTCATCGCCTTGGTGTCGATCTCGGTGACCCGGTCCTGGTTCGCCACCGCCACGAACGCGCGGTCCGAGGCGGGGTCGACGGCGATCCCCTCCGGGTGGGACAGATGCGCGCCGACCTGGATGTCCGTGAGCTTCGCGCCGCTTGCCAGGTCGATCACCGAGACGGTCCCGTCGGACTCGTTCGACACGAGCCCCTTGCCGTCGCGCGTGATGGCCGCGCCGTACGGGTAGCTGCCGACCTTCACGTATCGCACCGCGCCGGTCCGCGTGTCGACGATCGCCGCCCGGTCGGCGAGGTTGAGGGCGGCGAGGAGCGTCCTGCCGTCGTGGGTGACGGCGAGGTCTCGCGGCCATGACATCGGCTTCGTGTTGGTCGGAGGGAAGTCCTGCGGATAGGGAGGCCCGACCGGGAACAGCCCCTGCTCGGGAAGGGCCTGGGGCGTGCCGGTGCCGGACGGGGGCGGAACCGGGATGAGGCCAGTGCGGCTCGCCTTTCCCGTCGTTGGGTCGTAGCGAAAGACGTGGATCACGTCGCCCTTCTTGCCCGGCGTGCTCGCGGGCGACTGCTGGTCCTTGTGCGGCGATTCGGGCGTACCCGAGACGTACGCCGTCCGCCCGTCCGCGGCGAAGGTCATGCCGCCGTTCGCGCCCGGCATCGGGATGACCTGGATGAGCTGCCCGACCCGCGAGATCGTGCGGGTGTGGCAGACGCGCGTGGGATGGCCGTTCACCTTCCGTCGCTTGCAGGCGCGCCTTCGCAGCGGCTGCACGCGCACGATGCGGACGTCGTTGCGGCCGCGCCCGGCGGAGATCGTCCAGAGGAACCGCCCGTTCGGGGTGAGCTGGCCGCCGCCGGGATGGTTGCCGAGCTTCGTGAGGACGCCCGGGGGCGAGAGCCTGCGGCCGTCCGGCTGGATCCGGGTCACGGGGCCGACGGCGTTGACGTCCAGCCCGACCGCACGCGCGACACCGACCGCGGCGGCGACCGCGACGACCAGCAAGACGAGCAGCGACCCCCTGCGAGCCAAGGGGTTCATGGTGCCAGTCCCGCGCCGACCGGGTGTCATTTCCGTGCGAGGGGGGCCGGCCGACCGCTCACCGCGGTTGCGGGAACTGCGTGCGCATCATCGAATCCCACCCGCGGGCGGGCAGGAGCGCACGCGTTGCGAGCATCGCGCGAGCGCCTAGGGTCACGACGTACCGCGGCCTCGGGCGCCGGCTCGTGATCGCGCGCTCGACCGCGCGGGCCACGGCGTCAGGGGGCGCGGCGAGACGAGACATCGCTCCCTGGTACACGTTCGCGGTCGAGGCCGCGACCGCACGGTTGAACTCGGCGTAGGCGCCGTCGTCCCCGCTCGTCGCCTCCTCGATCGAGCCGACCGCGGTTTCCCCGAATTGCGTTTTGATGAGCCCGGGCTCGATGATCGAGACGTCCACGCCGAAGCCCTTGACCTCGAAGCGCAACGCGTCGGAGACGGCCTCGACCGCGTGCTTGGTCGCGTGATAGATGCCGCCGCCCGGGAAGACGAGGCGGCCACCCATCGAGCTGACGTTCACGATGCGCCCGTGCGACTGGCGGCGCATGCCCGGGAGCGCGAGCTGGCACATGCGGATCAGGCCGAAGACGTTGGTCTCGAACTGGCGCCGCACCTGCTCCAGCGACAGCGTCTCGAGCGCGCCCGACTGGCTGTAGCCGGCGTTGTTGATCAGCACTCCGACGGCGCCCTCAGCCTCGGTGACCGCCTGGACGGCGGCGCTCATCGACGCCTCGTCGCAGACGTCGAGCGGCAG
>JAFAQQ010000038.1 GCA_019246335.1 Actinomycetota bacterium
CGTCATAGCTGTCGATCGGCCGGCCGTCGGTGCGAGCCGTCGTCTGCCACTCGCCGCCCTCCTGGGCGCGACGCATGAACTCATCGGTCACGCGCACCGAGTTGTTGGCGTTCTGATACTGGATTGAGGTGAAGCCCTCGCCGTCGATCGACATGTCGAAGCCGGCGTCGCGGAGGGCGGCCGCCTTCTCCTCCTCGCGCGCCTTGCACCAGATGAAGTCGACGACGTCCGGGTGGTCGACGTCCAACACGACCATCTTCGCCGCGCGACGGGTCTTGCCGCCCGACTTGATGGTGCCCGCCCAGGCGTCGGCGCCGCGCATGAAGGAGACCGGGCCGCTGGCGTAGCCGCCCTTCGACAGATGCTCTTGCGAGCCGCGGATCTTCGAGAGGTTGATGCCGGAGCCCGATCCGCCGCGGAAGATCATCCCCTCCTTGGTGTTCCAGGCGAGGATCGACTCCATCGTGTCGTCGACCGAGAGGATGAAGCACGCCGAGCATTGCGGGCTCTCCTCAAACCCCACGTTGAACCAGACCGGCGAGTTGAACGCGGCCATCTGGTGGAGCAGGATGTGCGTGAGCTCGGCCTCGAACGCGTCGCGGTCCTGCCCTGACGCGAAGTAGCCGAGCTCGAGGCCCCAGCCGGCGATCGTCCCCGCGACGCGTCCGATCATCTGCTTGACCGACGACTCGCGCTCCTCCGAGCCAAGCCGGCCGCGGAAGTACTTCTGAGCCACGATGTTGGTCGCGTTCTGCGACCAAGAGGCCGGGAACTCGACGCCGCGCTGCTCGAACGCCGGCTTCGCCGGGTCGCCGATCACCGCGTCGCGGATCTCCCAGGGCACCACGTCGAAGGGATGCGTGCCGGGCTCCGTGAACCTGCGCGAGACGGTAACGCCGTGCCCCGTTCGGAGCGTGCTCTGCGTGGTGGCGCTACCTGTGTCCTGCATCTCTCGCTCCCCTTCTGTCGGCGTTTGCGGTCCCCGCACCCCCCTATCAGCGGGGAGGAGATGCTGACACGAGGTCCGGATGGAATCGGCGGCTGGAAACCGCGCGGCGAGCGCCCTTCATTCTAGTGATTTGCAGGGGTTTGGCCGGCGCATATTTCGGAGTTTCCGTGTGGTTTGACACGGTCGTTCGAAGGGGCCTCGCGGTCAGCTGCAGGCCCGGGGCCAGCCGGGCACGCCGGGCGTAACCTCGTCCTGTGGAGCCCCGCAAGCTCGTCGTGCGAGTCGCCCTCACCGCCGCCGTCTTCGCGGCGGTTTTCCTGCTGCTGGGCCGGCTCGTTCCCGGGGCCTGGGAGCGGCTCGGACAGCTGAACGCCGCCTGGCTCGCGCTCGCGTTTGCGCTCGAGGCGGTCTCGCTCGCGGGCTACGCCGTCCTGTTTCACGCCGTGTTCGCTCGCGACCCTGCGCGCATCAAGCGGATGGTCTCGGCCGAGGTGGCCGTGGGCGAGCTCGCGGGCTTCGCGTTCGTGCCAACCGGGCTCGGCGGACCCGCGCTTCGCTTCTGGGCCCTGCTGCGATCCGGCGTGCCGCTCCGCCTGCTCATCGTGCGGACGATTTCGCACGCGCCGGTCCTGAACGCGCCCTACGTGGTCGCGGCGATCGTCGTCGGCGGGACAGCCCTTCTTCATGTTGGCCCGGGCCGGGCGCCGGTCGTCCTCGCACTCGCACCGGTGGCCCTCGTCGGCGCCGCGGTCTCTCTCACGGTCGGCGCTCTCGCGGCCGGCCGCCGGGGACGGCCTCGCGGGCCCGGACGCTGGCGCCGCATGATCCGCGAGGGGATCGCTATCGCGCCCGACGGCCTGCGCGACGCTTGGGCGCTGCGCAGCCGGCCGTTGGCGCTGGCCGGCGCCTGCGCGTACTGGGCGGGCGATTGCGGGGTGCTGTGGGCGACCTTCCATGGCCTGGGCGCATCGCCCCCGCTGCAGGTGGTCGTGCTCGCCTACATGCTGGGTCAGCTGGGCAACGTGCTTCCCCTGCCCGGCGGCGTCGGTGGCGTCGAGCCTGCGACCGTCGGCGTCCTGACGGCCTCCGGCATCGCCTTGGCGCCCGCCGCCGCCGCCGTCCTCACCTACCGGGCGATCTCGCTCGGTATGCAGGGAGCCTTCGGCACGCTGGCGTTCACGACCCTCCTTGGCGCCGACCGCCCCGCCGCCAGCGCGAGCTGACTAGCCAACCGAGCCGAGCGTCTGCTCGATCCCCTGGGCCAGCGCCACGCGGGCCTCCCACCCGAGCTCCGCGCGGGCCCGTGTGGCGTCGAGCGCGATCCGTCGCACCTCCCCGGGCCGCTCCGGATGGTGGTCCGGCTCGAACGACGCCGTGGCATGAGGACCAAGCACGTCCACGAGCTCGAGGACGGTCGTCTCTCTCCCGGTGCCGATGTTCACGGGGCCGTTGACCGCCGCGGCGGCAGCCATGAGGTTCGCGGATACGACGTCGGCGACGTGGACGTAGTCGCGCACCTGCAGCCCGTCACCGAACACGATCGGCCGCTGCCCCGCGCGCAGGCGCCCGCAGAAGATCGCGACGACGCCCGCCTCGCCCAGGGGGTCCTGGCGCGGCCCGTAGACGTTCCCGTATCGAAGCGAGACCGTGGAGAGCCCGTGGAGTCGGCGGAAGAGCTCGCAGTAGCCCTCGGCGGCGTACTTCGACTGGCCGTACGGAGCCTCGGGAGCGACTGGGTGGTCCTCGGGAGCCGGGACTATGCGTCCCTCCCCGTAGATCGCGCCTCCCGTCGAGGTGTTGACGAACCGGCGAGCCCCCGCGGACCGCGCCGCCTCGAGCATCGCGATCGTCCCCTCGACGTTCACGCGCGCGTCGAAGGCCGGGTCGGCTACCGACTTGCGGACGTCGATCTGCGCGGCCAGGTGAAACACCGCCTCCGGCTTGGCTTCCTCCGCGATGTCGCGCACGGCCGCGGCATCGCGAACGTCGGTCTCGACCAGCCGGGCGCCCGCGGCGATGGCGGCGTCGAGGTTCTCGCGACGGCCCGTCGAGAGGTCGTCGATCACGGTCACCTCGTGGCCCTGATCGATCAGGGCGTCGACCAGGTTCGAGCCGATGAACCCGGCCCCTCCCGTTACGAGCGCCCGCATCCTTCCGATGCTATTCGGCGGCCGCGCCGGCCACTCGCCGGCCGCCTGCGCCGCTGGTACCGTCGGCCGGGTGACCGGGCTGTTCGTGACTCTCGAGGGGATCGATCGCTCGGGCAAGACGACGCAGGCGCGGCTGCTCTGTGATGCGCTGGGCGCCGAGGCGCTCGCGATTCGAGAGCCCGGCGGGACCGCGGTCGGCGAGCGCGTGCGGGACCTCCTCAAG
Organism: Actinomycetota bacterium; assembly: GCA_019246335.1. Classification (GTDB taxonomy): domain Bacteria; phylum Actinomycetota; class Thermoleophilia; order Solirubrobacterales; family Thermoleophilaceae; genus AC-37. The sequence continues at coordinate 3,323 of JAFAQQ010000038.1, forward strand.
GATCCGAGCCTGACCTTCGGACCGCACGCCGAGGCCCTGCTGTTCGCGGCGGCGCGGGCCGAGCTGTGCCGGCGTGTCATCCGGCCCGCGCTGGCCGAGGGGCGCGTCGTGGTGTGCGACCGGTTCGTCGACTCGTCGCTCGCCTACCAGGGAGAGGCGCGGGGCCTCGGCGTGGACGACGTCCGCGAGATAAACGCCTGGGCGACCGAGGGGCTCCTACCGGACCTCACGATCTACCTGGCGGTCCATCCGGCGGCAGCGCGCGCGCGGGCCGGGCGGAACGACCGCATCGAGAGCGAGGGCGCCGCCCTCCAGGAGGCAGTCGCCCGCGCGTACGACCGGCTCGCGGAGTCCGAGCCAGGCCGCTGGCGGCGGATCGACGCCGACCGCCCCGCCGAGGACGTGCACGCCGACGTCGTCGCCGCGGTCGAGGCTGCGCGAGCCTCGGCGGCCGCCCTGTGAGCGCGGGAGCGACCCTCGCGGGGACCGAAGACCACCCGCACGCCCGCGCCGTCCTCGCGGCGGCGCTTGGCGAGCGGGGAGCGCCTTCTCACGCATACCTCTTCCACGGCCCGGCGGGGACGGGCAAGCGAACAGCGGCCCGAGCGCTGGCAGCGGAGCTCCTCGCCGAGCACGAGCCGGATCCGGCCGCGGCGCGCGCGCGGGCGCTCGCCGGGACCCACCCCGACCTGACGTGGGTCCGGCCGACCGGGGCGCACGTGATGCGCGTAAGCGACGTCGACGAGCCGGTCGTGGCCGGCGCCGCACGGACCCCATTCGAGTCCACCCGCCGCGTCTTCGTGCTCGAGCGCGCGGACACGATGAACGACGAGGTCGCAAATCGGCTGCTCAAGACGCTCGAGGAGCCGCCGCGTTTCGTTCACATCGTCCTCCTGACCGACGCGATCGGCCAGATGCTCGAGACGGTCGTGTCGAGGTGTCAGCTGGTCCGCTTCGATCCGCTGTCCGCGGAGAGGATCGCGGCGACGCTCGAGCGCGATGGCGTCGAGCCCGCCCGGGCCGGAGCGTGCGGCCGGCTCGCGCTCGGAAACCTGACCCGCGCGCGCTATCTCGCGTCCGAAGACGGACAGGAGCTTCGAGTCGAGGTCGAGCGATTCGTCCGCTCGGCTCTGTCGGGCCCGGAATGGGACCCGCGCGCGGGTGAACCGTGGGCGCCCCTCCTGGCCAGGGCCGAGGCTCGACGGGAGGCGGCCGAGGCGACTGTCGAGCGCGCCGCCGCGTCGCGGCTCGAGCTCGAGCCGAAGGGGCGGGAGCGCGCGGCGCTGGCCCGTGACTTCGAGGAGTCCGCTCGGCGTGAGGGCCGGCGCGCGCGCACCGAGGTGCTGGACCTCGCGCTCGAGCTGGCCGCGATCACGTTCCGCGACCTTCTGTGCATCGCCGAAGGCGCCACGGGCGCAGTCCTCTCCACCGACCGCGCGGACGAGCTTGCGCCGGCGGCGCGCGGTCGCGATCCGCGACGGCTGCATCGCGCGATCGAGCGCTGTGAGGAGGTCCGGCTCGCGCTCGAGCTGAACGTGACTGAGGAGCTCGCCCTTGCGGCGCTCAGCATCAGGCTCGGGCGGCTCGTTGGATCGGCCCCCTGAAGAGCTGCCCGTAGCCGCAACGCTCGAACCGAAACGATCGCCTCCCCGGGCGGTGCGGGAGCTCGAGGACGGCCGCCGCCGCGCGGCACGTGCGGATGCGCCCCGGCGGCACGGCGCGCTCCACGGCCACGACTCGTCCGTGAGCATCCAAGAAGATCAGATCGAGATCGAACCGCATGCCGAAGGTGTGCACGGATCGGCACGGCCGGAGCAGGAGCGCGTGACGGGGCGGGACCACAACGAGCTCGAGCCCGGCGAGGCCGAGGAGCCGTGACCAGGGCGTGGCCGCCTCGATCACGACGCCGCCGCCCACGAGGTCGTGCGTCGGAAGCTCACTCAGGCGCCGCGCCCACATGGTCCGATAAGGCCCCGTCGCGCTGGAGTTCGCCCCCCGCAGGCGACTAGACTCAGGCCGCCCGCCGACGTAGCTCAGTTGGCCAGAGCACCGCTCTCGTAAAGCGGGGGTCGAGGGTTCGAATCCCTCCGTCGGCTCTCGACCGCCCGCCCGGCAAGGGCGTCACATCCGCGTGTAGCAAGCCGCGCCCTGGGGCCTCGGCTGGTGCGCCCCTAGAGCCTCCACCCGGTCCGGTAGTCGGGCACGAGCGCGCGAAGCCGAATGACGTCGGCGTCATCCCGCACGCCGCGGAACAGCGCATGCAGCATTCGGACCGCGACGATCGCGGCGAACGTCAGGTAGAGCACGTCTAGGGCGGAGAGGCTCATCGCCTGGACGAACGGCCGCCAGAGCACGCTGAACTCGGGCGTGTACCAGCACAGGTGCTCCAGCGCGAAGTCGTTCGCGACGCACACTGGCGCCGCGGCTTGGTCGAACACGTACGCGGAGATGCCGACCCAGATCGAGAGGATCAGCGCCACCGCCGTCACCACCCTCGCGGCGAGCGAACCGGGGTAGCGAACCCGCGCGGCTAGCGCCAAGCACGCGGGCATCGACGCGAACAGGAAGAATCGCGGGCCCCAGAAGCTCCCGCCGTACCAAGCCCACCACGGCGCGTAGACGAGCACCAGGCCCGCGATGAAGGCCAGCCACAGCCTGTAGCCGTGCCATAACCGCTCGCCCGCGAGCCTCAGCCGGGCGCGCGCAGGCAGGAAGAGGCCGGGCGCGAAGAAGACGATCCCCTTTCCGAACGAGAAGAACACGCTGAGAAGCCCGAAGAAGATCGGATAGCTGAACCCGGGCCTGCCGGAGAACGGCATCACCGTGCGGAAGCCGCGATCGTGCAGGTAGGCGTGAGTGAAGGCTGTGTGGAGGCGAAGCTCGCTGTCCAGGACGGTCAGCGCCAGCGCCGCCGCGACGGCCAGGCCATAGCGCAGACGCTTTCGACGGAGCGCCTGGACCGCGGCGGCGAACGCCAGGCCGAGGATCGAAACGGGCGTGTTGGCCGCGCCGATGGCCGCGGCCGTCCAGCCAGCGCGCGCGACGCCCGCCGCCGCCGCCATCAGCCCGGCTCCCACCAGGACGGCGGTGAACGTCTCCCCGTAGAACGTCACCACGTGCGCGGCGAACATGGAAGCGCCCACCATGAGCAGGATGAAATGCGTGAGGAGCGCCCGGTCGACTCGGGTTCGCAGCAGACGCCAGATCAGCACCAACCCGACCAGGAACACGAGCAGGTTGAAGCGAGCGGTGGCTCCAGGGGCGTGGCCAACGGCGTTGCCGAAGAGCCAGAGCGGCGCTGAGAAGAGCGGACCGATCAGGGGGTACTTCATCGACGTGACGTGGTGATGCTGGACGAGCGCCTGCACGGCGTCGTAGCGCGGGATTCCATCCGCGAAGAACGCCGGTTTGCGGGCGGCGAGCAGTCCGCAGCCGACGGCCACGAGGGTCCAGTCGAGAGCCATCCCGGGGGCGCGCCGGATCGCGGCAAGTCGCGCGACGATCGCGTCGAACACAGCGGCGGATTCTCACACCGCGACCAGCATCCGCGGCCGCGGCGAGGCCCGGATGAGCGATCAGTGCGGGAGCTGGGCGATGACGGCCCTGGCGATCAACCTGTACCCGCCGCTGTTCGCGTGGTCGTCGAACCCGATCGGCGGCCCGCTGCAGGCCCACGTCAGATGGCAGATGCGCTCGACGGCGCGCGGGACCGTTCCGTACCCGGCGAGCTGCGCCGGACTCGTGTCGAAGGTGTGAAACGCGGGCGCGGCGTCGGCTGAGAGCACGTTCGCCGAGGTCCAGCTCGAGTCGATCGTCTTGTTCAGCCTGCGGACCACCTTCACCGACGATTTCGCGATCGAGCGCGCGGTGCCGCCGTGCAGCCAGTAGGCCCAGAACTGGTCGTAGTCGGAGACGCCCACGATCGGGACCCGCTTCCCGGCCTTCGAGCGCAGCGCCTTGCCGATCGTCGCGAGGTTGGAGGCCACGGCATCGAGCCCCCTGCGGACGCACCCGTGGTCGATCCCGTCCGGGCCGATGCAGGTTTCGACGTCGTTGTCGCCGATGTTCACCGTGATGAGTGCGATGTGGCTTCGATGCTTCTTGATCAGGCGAAGGGCCTGATCGAGCTGCGAGCTGCCGGGGTAGCGGCTCGTTACGGGCGGGCCGACGATTGCGGTGCTCGAGGTGCCGGTGCCGCCGAGCTTGATCGTGTGGAGCGCCGGGACCTGCTTCTTCAGGTGCGCGGCCACGGCGTCGACGTATCCCTTGCGAGTCGGGCGGTCGCGCCCGGTGCCGTCCGGCTGAACGCCCGCGGCCAGCGAATCACCGAGCGCGATGTAGTAGCTGGTCCCCGGAGCGGCGGACTGGCCGCCGCTCGCGGGGGGATCGCCCTCGGCGGGACCGGTCCCGGCGGGGGTGAGACTCACGACGAGGCCCAACAGCGACATGGCGCAGCCCCTCCTGATCGACCTGGTCAGGTCGGGACGCCTGCGGTTGGCATGCCCCCGCGCGTGCATTCCTGTCGCAACCCGGACGCAGCGGGCGAGTCGCGCCCTCGCGCGTAAGCTGCAGGTAGGAGTTCGAGCCCGGTGTGCATCAGGTGAGATCGCGCGTGCCGGACAGCTACTTCCAAAGGGTTCGTGCCTACTCGGCCCTCGAAGCATGCGTGTTCACGGCCCTGCTCGTCGTCTGGATCGGCGGGTTTGGCGCGCGCGCGCAGCTCGTGCTCGGGTGGTGCCACGGCGTGGGCTGGATCGCGCTCTCGATCCTCGTGCTGATCGGCTGCCGCCGGCGGGTCTTCCCGTGGCCGGTGCTGGCCGCCACGGTGTCGCCCCTCGGTCCCCTCGGGGCGACGGTCGCGATCGAGCTCGCGGCCCGGCGTCGAAAGGTACGCTGAGCGGCCCGTGTTCCCCCTGAACGTCCCGAACGTTCT
>JAFAQQ010000008.1 GCA_019246335.1 Actinomycetota bacterium
CGCGAGCGGCCCGACGCGGTGCTGCCGACGATGGGCGGCCAGACGGCGCTCAACCTCGCGATGGGCCTTGCGAGCTCCGGCCTGCTCGCCGAGCTCGGCATCGAGCTGATCGGCGCGGACGTCGACGTGATCGCGCGCGCCGAGGACCGCGAGCTCTTCAAGCAGGCGGTCGAGTCGTGCGGCCTGGAGATGGCGCACTCGCGCATCGTCACGTCGCTCGAGGACATCGAGGGCTTCTCGGTGCCCGCAGTCGTGCGCCCGGCCTTCACGCTCGGCGGCCACGGTGGAGGTTTCGTCGCCAGCCAATCGGACCTGGCCCGCCAGGTCGCGCTTGGCCTCGCAGAGAGTCCGATTGGCCAGGTCCTCGTCGAAGAGTCATTGCGCGGTTGGGACGAGTTCGAGCTCGAGGTCGTGCGCGACCGCGCGGACAACGTCGTCATCGTCTGCTCGATCGAGAACCTCGACCCGATGGGTGTGCACACCGGGGACTCCGTCACCGTGGCGCCGCAGATGACGCTCTCCGACGAGGCGTACCAGGAGCTACGCGACGCGGCGATCGCAATCATCCGCGCCGTCGGCGTCGACACCGGCGGCTCGAACATCCAGTTCGCGCGGCACCGCGACACGGGCCGGCTGCGCGTCGTCGAGATGAACCCACGCGTCTCGCGCTCGTCGGCGCTCGCGTCGAAGGCGACCGGCTACCCGATCGCGAAGGTGGCCGCGAAGCTGGCGGTCGGCTACACGCTCGACGAGATCCCGAACGACCTCACCGGCACGACGCCGGCGAGCTTCGAGCCCACGCTCGACTACGTGGTCGTGAAGATGCCGCGGTTCGCCTTCGAGAAGTTCCCGGGCGCCGACCAGCGCCTCGGCACCCAGATGAAGTCGGTCGGCGAGTCGATGGGCATCGGACGCACCTTTGTCGAGGCCTTCGCGAAGGCCCGTCGCGGGCTCGACTGCGAGCAGCACTGGCACCCCGAGAACCTCCATCCCTGGTTCGCGGACGAGCTCGAGCGGGCGGCGCCCGCCGGCGACGTCGCCTTCCGCCGGGTCGACTCCTGCGCCGGCGAGGTCGAGGCGCGGTCGAACTACTTCTACTCGACGCGCGGCGAGGCCGACGAGGAGCCGCCGGCCCCGGGACGCTCGGTCGTCATCCTCGGCAGCGGCCCGAACCGCATCGGCCAGGGGATCGAGTTCGACTACTGCTGCGTCCACGCCGCGCAGTCCTTCCACGCCCAGGGCTACGAGGCGGTGATGGTCAACTGCAACCCCGAGACCGTCTCGACCGACTACGACACGAGCGACCGCCTCTACTTCGAGCCGCTCACGCTCGAAGACGTCCTCGGCGTGATCGAGGTCGAGCGGCCGCTCGGCGTGCTCGTCCAGTTCGGCGGCCAGACGCCGCTCAAGCTGGCTCATGGCCTGCAGGCCGCGGGAGTGCCTCTGCTCGGCACGCCGGTGGACTCAATCGACCTCGCCGAGGACAGGGCCCGCTTCGGGCGACTGCTCGGCGAGCTCGGGCTGGCCGGGCCACCGTACGCGACGGCCGACTCGCCCGCCGAGGCGCTCAAGGTCGCCGCCGGAGTCGGCTACCCGCTGCTCGTCCGGCCGTCCTACGTGCTCGGCGGCCGCGCCATGGAGATCTGCTACTCGCGCGACGCCCTTGCCGACTACCTCCGGCGGACGAACGGCCCGGCGGGCGCCCCGAACGGCCGGACGATCTATCTCGACCGCTTCCTCGAAAACGCGATCGAGATCGACGTGGACGCGCTCTGCGACGGCGAGCGCGTGGCCATCGGCGGGATCATGCAGCACGTCGAGGAGGCGGGGGTGCACTCGGGCGACTCCGCCTGCGTCCTGCCGGCGATGTCTCTCGGTGAGGAGATGCTCGCGTCGATCGAGGACGCGACCGAGCGCCTGGCCCTCCGCCTCGGCGTTGTCGGCCTCATAAACGTGCAGTACGCGATCGGCGGCGAGGACAACCTCTACGTGATCGAGGCCAACCCGCGCGCGTCCCGGACGGTCCCGTTCGTGTCGAAGGCGGTCGGGATCCCGCTCGCGAAGCTCGCCTGCCGGATCGTGCTGGGCGAGCGGATCGGGGGGATGGAGGGCGAGCTCCCGGCGGGGCGGCCCGGCGGCGGCCACGTTTCGGTGAAGGAGGCCGTCCTGCCGTTCGGGCGCTTCCCGCGCGCGGACTCGCTGCTCGGCCCGGAGATGCGCTCCACCGGTGAGGTGATGGGGATCGCGCGCGACTACCCCACGGCTTTCGGCAAGGCCCAGTCCGCCGCGGGCGCTCGCCTTCCGACCGCCGGCACCGTCTTCATCAGCGTGACCGACGGCGACAAGCCCGCGGCCACGCAGCTCGCCGCGTCGCTCCACGACATCGGGTTCCGCATCCTCGCCACCGGCGGCACCGCACAGGCGATCCGCCGAATGGGGGTCCCGGTCGAGCGGATCCGCAAGCTGTCGGAGGGGTCGCCGAACGTCGTCGAGCGGATCGAGGGGGGACACGTGGACATGGTGATCAACACACCGACCGGCTCGGGCGCCCGCGCCGACGGCTACGAGATCCGCCGCGCGGCGGTCGGGCAGGGGATCCCCTGCATCACCACGATGACCGGCGCCAGCGCCGCCCAGCGTGCGATCCGCGCGGCGCGCGAGTCCGCCCCGGAGGTGCGGTCGCTCCAGGAGCTGCACGCCGGCGCGCCGGCTGCGGGGAGCGGGGCGCCGGCCGGAGCGGAGCCCGCGGCGCGACCGTGAGCGAGCCCCGCACGCGAGCGCCGTTCGGTCGCCGCCTCGCGCGCGTCGAGTCGAAAGTGGAGCTCGGCGCGTACGCGCTGCTCACCGTTGCGGACCGGGCGGGGCCCGCCGGCCCGAGGCCCGGGCAGTTCTACATGCTGGCCGCGGCCGAGCGCTGGGGAGGCGATGGCGAGCGCCCCTACCTGCCGCGGGCGTTCTCGTACGCGCGCGTGAGGCCGGCCGGCGGCGTCGGCGACGGCGCGCCCGACTTCGGGAGCACGGTCGACTCCGGCTGCATGCTCGAGTTCCTGCTCGAGGCGGTGGGCCCGGGCACGAGGCGCCTCGCCGAGCTCGAGCCGGGGGACGCCGTGTGGCTCACGGGCCCGCTTGGGGTCGGCTTCCGTATCGGCGCCCGGCCGGGCGTGCGGCGGCTGCTCGTCGGGGGCGGGATCGGGACGGCGCCGATCGTCTGCCTGAGCGACGACGTGGGGGAGGGGGGAGAGGTGCTCCTGGGCTTCCGCTCGGGGCGCCATGCCCGCGCCGCGGAGCTCTTCGGCACGCCGGCCGACCTCGCCACCGATGACGGCTCGGTCGGACGCCACGCGCTCGTCACCGAGCTGCTGCGCGAGCGGCTCGACGACGGCGGCTCCGGCACGCCGGAGGTGTACGCCTGCGGACCGCCTCCGATGCTCGAGGCGGTGCGGGCGATCTGCGCGGAGCGGGACGTGGGGGCGCAGCTGGCCCTGGAGTCCGGGATGGCGTGCGGGTTTGGGGCGTGCTTCGGCTGCGTCGCCCCCACACGGCGGGGCTACGTGCGCCTGTGCGTAGACGGGCCGGTGCTCGACGCCTCCGACCTCGACACGGCGCTGTTCGCCGGAGCCGGGCATTGACGAGGCCGTTCGAGCTGTGCGGCGTCCCCCTCCGCGGGCGGGTCCTGAACGGGTCGGGCACCTTCGACGCGGTCGCGGCCCATCGGGCCTTCGGCGACGAGCTGCTCGAGGCGTTCCCGTTCGACGCCTTCGTCTCGAAGACGATCACGGTCGAGCCCCGCGAGGGCAACCCGCCGCCGCGACTTTGGGAGTCGCCCGCGGGGCTGATCAACTCGATCGGGCTGCCGAACAAGGGGGTGGCGGGCTTCCTGCGCGAGGACCTTCCGCGCCTGGGCGAGCTGCCGGTACCGCTCGTGGTGTCGGTGATGGGCTTCAGCCGAGGCGAGCTCGGCGCTCTCGTCGCGGCCGCGGGCGAGCGCGACGAGGTGGAGATGCTGGAGCTGAACGTGTCCTGCCCCAACGTGGAGACGGGCCTCGTGATGGGGGCGGACCCCGCGGAGACCGCCGCCGCCCTCGAGGCGGTTCGGCCGCTGACCGAGAAGCCCCTGATCGTGAAGCTCACTCCGAGCGCCACGGACCCCCCGGCGGTCGCGGCGGCGGCCGAGGGCGTCGGCGCGGACGCGATCTCGCTCGTGAACACCCTCCGCGGGATGGCGCTCGACCCGCGGACTCGCCGGCCGTGGCTCGGGGCGGGCACGGGCGGCCTGTCCGGGCCCGCCATCCGACCGGTGGCCCTCGCGCAGGTCGCGGCCGTCGCGGAGCGGGTGCGGATTCCCGTGATCGGGATGGGCGGGATCGCGTCCGGGCGAGATGCGCACGATTTCCTCGCCGCGGGCGCCGATTACGTGGCCGTGGGGACGGAGACGTTCCGGGATCCGACCGCCGGCCGGCGCATTGCCAGTGAGCTGAACGTCATTTCGCGAGAGGAGCGGGGCTTTTCCGAGGCCGCCGTGACCTGAAAAGACCTGGCGCGGAAAAGCCCTGCAAAGATGGCGAAAACCGTCAAGTAGCCCGAACCACGCTCAAGCTCGCCTAGAGGTCGAGGTAAATTGCGAAAAAAACTGGCTGGGAAGCCCGCCGAGCCCGCTTTCCGTGTGTAATATCGCGCCGCATGCCCGCCGCCCCTCCGCCGCCGAAGACTCAGGCCGGCGTGGCTCCAGAGCGTTCCCTCACCCAGCGAATGGAGGCTCTGAAGCGCGCCAACGAGATCCGCACGCGCCGTGCGAGCCTGAAGCGCGAGCTCAAGGCCGGACGCGCACAGATCCACGGGCTGCTGCTCGACCCGCCCGAGTACCTGCAGACGGCGAAGGTCTTCGACCTGCTGCTCGCGGTGCCGAAGTACGGGCGCGTCAAGGTGAATCGCATCCTCACTCAGTGCCGGATCTCGCCGAGCAAGACGATCGGCGGCCTCTCCGAGCGCCAGCGCGGCGAGCTCGTCTCGTACCTCCGGCGCTAGCGGCGGCGGGGTCATGACCGGGGCCGCCGAGCCGCGGCAGGCCGGTCACGCGCCGGCGCGGAATGCCCCCCGCGCTCGAGACGCTTCAGAGCGACCCCGCGTGCTCGTGATAACGGGGCCTTCAGGCGTGGGTAAGGGCACCCTGATCCAGGCCCTACGCAGGCATTTTCCAGGGCTCGAGCTCTCCGTTTCCGCCACCACCCGCCCGCCGCGCCCAAGCGAGCGCGACGGCCGCGAGTACCACTTCCTGGACCCGGCCGAGTTCGAGCGGCGCGCGTCCGCGGGCGAGTTCGTCGAGCACGCCGAGTACGCCGGGAACCGCTACGGGACGCTGCGGTCCGAGGTCGAGCGCGCCCCGGACGGCCTCGTGCTCGAGATCGAGGTCAAGGGCGCGCGCCAGGTCCGCGACGCGCTGCGGGACGCCGTGCAGGTCTTCATCGCGCCCCCCTCGCCCGAGGTCCTGCGCGAGCGCCTGCTGCGCAGGGGGACCGACCAGTCCGACCAGATCGCCCGGCGCCTCGCCCAGGCGGAGGAGGAGCTGCGGGCGAAGGACGAGTTCGAGCACGTGATCGAGAACAACGACCTGGAGCGCGCATCGGCGGAGCTGGTCGATCTCGTCGCTACCATCTGGCCGACGCTCAAGCGAGGGGAACGCACTTGATCAAGCCGCGTCTGGACACACTGCTCGACCGCTGCGACTCGCACTACGCGTGCGTGCTGATGGCGGCGAAGCGTGCGCGCCAGATCAACTCGTACTACCACAACCTCGGCGAGGGGACGTTCGACGAGTACCCGCCGCCGATGGTGGACACGAGCTCGAAGAACTACCTCAAGATCGCCCTCGACGAGATCGCGGCGGGCAAGATCAAGTACCGCTACCGGGGGTAGCCCCGGCTCATGAGCCGGATCCTCCTCGGCGTAAGCGGCGGGATCGCCGCTTACAAGGCTGTGGAGCTCGTGCGCCTGGCGACCGCCGCCGGCCACTCCGTCCGGGTCGTCCAGACCGAGGCCGCGGAGCGGTTCGTCGGGCGGGCGACGTTCGAGGGGATCACCGGTGCGCCCGTGCTCGCCGGCGAGTTCGAGCCGGACCCGGCCCGCGGCGCCTACCCGGGCGACCCCGCGCCCGACCACGCGCCGATCTCGCACCTCGAGCTCGTCCGGCGCGCTGACGTGTACGCGATCGCGCCCGCGTCCGCCAACACGCTCGCCAAGCTCGCCGCCGGCCTCGCGGACAACCTCCTCACGGCGGCCGCGCTGGCATGCGATGCGCCGCTGGTCGTGGCGCCCGCGATGAACGACCGCATGTGGTCGCACCCCGCCACCCAGCGAAACGTCGAGACGCTCGCCGCCCGCGGCGTGGCCGTCGTCCCGCCGGCGACGGGCGCGCTCGCCTCCCGCGGCGAGTGGGGGGCGGGACGGCTGGCCGAGCCGCCCGAGATCCTCGGCGCGATCGAGCTCGCGCTGCGCGACGCGCCCTTCGCGCCCCGCTCGCTGGACGGGCTGCGCGTGCTGGTCACCGCCGGCGGAACGCGCGAGCCGATCGACGCGGTGCGCTACGTCGGCAATCGCTCGTCCGGCCGCATGGGCTTCGCGGTTGCGGACGAGGCCGCCGGGCGAGGCGCCGACGTGACCGTGGTGGCGGCCAACGTGTCGCTCACCCGTGCCGGCGCGGCGATCCGCTACGTCGACGTGGAGACCGCCGAGGAGCTCCGCCACGCGACGCTCGCCGCGTTCGACGAGGCCGACGTGGTCGTCATGGCGGCGGCGGTGGCGGACTTCAGGCCGTCGCATGCCGTCGCCGAG
>JAFAQQ010000075.1 GCA_019246335.1 Actinomycetota bacterium
ATTCCGGTCGTCCTCGCCAAGGCGAACCAGGCGCTCGCCACGCTCGAGAAGTACCGCACGCGGCTGGAGCAGGTCTCCACCCGCCTGACGGCGCTGGAGTTCGAGGGCGGGGCCACGCTCTACGACGTGCTCACGGTGCTCCAGCGCGCCGAGCTCGTCACCCGGATGGCGGTGGAGATCGAGCGCTACATCGTGGAGCTCGGCACCGAGGGGCGCCTGATCGAGATGCAGCTCGAGGAGACGATGATCGGCGCGGCGGGCGACAAGTCGGCGCTCGTGCACGACTACCTCGCCGAGCACTCGGAGGAGACGTTCGCGCAGGTGATCGACCAGCTCGCGCGCATGCCGCACGAGGACCTCCTGGACTTCGGCCGGCTCGCCGAGCTCCTGGGGTACGACCGGAAGCTCAACACGCTCGACCACCCGGTCTCGCCGCGCGGGTACCGGATCCTGGGCCGCATTCCGCGTTTGCCTAGGCTTGTCGTGCAGGCCATAGTTCGGGAGTTCGGGGGGCTGGACGAGATCCTGGCGTCGACCGATGGCGAGCTCGAGGCCATCGACGGCGTCGGGGACGTGCGGGCGAAGGACATCCGCGAGGGCCTTCGTCGCCTTCAGGAGATCAACCTCGTGGACCGTTATCTGCAAACCTGAACCGGGACGTTCGTAGAGCCCGGTCCGACGATTCCGAGGGGGTCACAACCATTTCCGAAGCAGAGTGGGAGCAGACAATCGAGGTCTTCGAGCGTGAGGCGCCGCAGGAGGAGTACGAGATCGGCGACCACGTCGTCTACCCCCACCACGGGGCGGGCAAGATCCTCAAGAAGGAGCAGAAGGAGGTCCTCGGCGAGAAGCGGGAGTACCTCACCATCAAGATCCTCCACAACGACATGACGGTCATGGTCCCGTGCGAGAACGCGGGCCGGGCGGGCCTGCGGCGGGTCATCGACGACGAGGCGGTCCAGAAGGTCCTCGGCGTGCTCCGCGACGACGTGAGCCAGATGCCCAAGAACTGGAACCGCCGCTTCAAGCACAACCGCGACAAGATCAAGACGGGGGACGTCTACGAGCTCGCCGAGGTGGTCCGCAACCTGGCCATCCGCGAGGCCGACAAGGGGCTCTCGACGGGCGAGAAGCAGATGTACACCCGGGCCAAGAAGATCCTCGCGTCCGAGCTGATGTACGCGCTCGACATGGAGGAGGGCGAGGCGGAGGACCACCTCGACAACCTCATCCAGGACGCGCACGCCGAGCGCAACGGCGCGCCCGCAGCCGCGGGCTGAGCCGCAGCCGCAAGAACGCGCGCGGCAGATGGCCGTAGTCGGGATCGTTCCCGCCGCCGGCCGTGGCGAACGCCTTGGGGCCGGCGTGCCCAAGGCGCTCGCCCCTTGCGCGGGCCGGCCGCTTCTCGAGTGGTCGCTCGAGGTGCTCGAGGGGGTGTGCGACCGGGTGGTGGTCGCGGTTGCGCCCGGCGAGCCCCTCGGTCCGGACCGGGTGCGGGGCGGGGAGGTCCGATCGGAGTCCGTGCGGGCCGCGCTGGCCGCCGCTCCCGAGGCGCGGATCGCGGTGGTCCACGACGCGGCCCGCCCGCTCGTGACGCGCGAGCTCGTGGAGGCGTGCGTCGCCGCGGTCGGGGGCGGCGGATGGGATGGGGCGGTCGCCGCGGCGCCGGTGAGCGACACGGTCAAGGAGGTGGCTGCCGGCGGCCGGGTGGAGCGGACCCTCGACCGCCGCAGCCTGTGGGCGGTTCAGACGCCGCAGGCCTTCAGGGCGGACGTCCTGCGCCGCGCGCTCGGCGCCGGCGCGGCCGCGCTTGCTGCCGCGACGGACGACGCCTCGCTCGTGGAGGCCATCGGCGGGGTGGTCGGGGTCGTCGAGTCCTCGCCCGAGAACATCAAGGTCACCCGTGAGATCGACCTGCTCCTCGCCGAGGAGCTCCTGCGGGCCCGCGCCGCATGCTGACGGACCTCCACGTCCACCTGCGCCGGGACGACCTCGACCGGACCGCGGCCGACCACTTCACCGCGGAGAACGCAGAGCGCTACGTGACGACGGCCCGCGAGCGCGGCGTGGGCTACCTCGGCGTGTCCGAGCACGTCTACCGGTTCCGGCAGGGCCTCTCGATCTGGGACCACCCGTTCTGGCGAGAGAACGCGCAGGACGACCTCGAGGCGTACTGCGCGTTCGTGCGCGACGAGACGGAGCTGCGGCTGGGCATCGAGGCGGACTTCGTCCCAGGTCGAGAGGACCGCACTGCCAACCTGCTGGACGAGCACGACTTCGACTACGTGCTCGGCTCGATCCACTTCCTGGGCGACAGGGCCGTGGACATCCGGGGGGAGTGGGACATCTGGTCGGGCCGCGCGGACCCCGACGCCGTCTGGCGCCGGTACTTCGAGACCCTCGGCGAGGCCGCGCGAAGCGGCCTCTTCGACGTCCTCTCGCACCCGGACCTCGTGAAGGTCTGGGGCGGCGGCGCTCCGCGTCCCGGGGGCGACCTGCGTCGCTTCTACGATCTCGCGATGGACGGGATCGCGGAGTCGGACGTCGCGATCGAGGTCTCGACGGCCGGGCTCCGGAAGCCCGTGCGGGAGATCTATCCGGCGCCCGCGTTCCTCGCGATGTGCCTCGAGGCCGGCAGGCCGGTGGCGCTCTCCTCGGACGCCCACGTCGCGGGCGATCTCGCGTACGGCTACGACCGGGCCGCTGAGCTGCTCCAGTCCCACGGCGTGGAGCGGATCGCCACGTTCGACCGCCGGAGCCGGGCGCTGGAGCCGCTCGGTTGAGCGAGCGCTCCGGGATCGGCTACGACTCGCACCGCCTCGTCGATGGGCGCCCGCTCATCCTCGGAGGTGTGGTGATCGAGGAGGCGCATCGCGGGCTCGCCGGCCACTCGGACGGCGACGCCCTCTCCCACGCGATCATCGACGCCCTCCTCGGGGCCGCCGGCCTCGGCGACATCGGTCAGCACTTCCCGGACACGGACGAGCGCTACGCGGGCGCCGACTCCGTCGAGCTGCTCGCCGAGGTCAACGGCTTCCTGTGCGAGCACGGATGGCGGGTGGAGCACCTGGACGCGACGGTGATCTGCGAGGCGCCGCGCCTCGGCCCCCATCGCGACGAGATGCGGGTCGCCCTCGGCCAGGCCGTCGGCCTCGACGCCCGCGAGGTCAACGTCAAGTTCGCGACGAACGAGGGGATGGGCGCGATCGGGCGCGGCGAGGGGATCGCGGCGATCGCGGTGGCCACGCTGGACCGCCTCGCCTGATGCCGCGCCCCGTCCGAATCCACGACACCCTCACAGGCGGACCGCGCGAGCTCGAGCCGCGGCAGGACGCACGGGTCGGCGTCTATGCATGCGGCCCGACCGTCTACGCGCCGATCCATGTCGGAAATGCGCGGCCGTACGTGGTCTTCTCCCAGCTGAAGCGGTTCCTCGAGCACACCGGGTACGACGTCACCCTGGTCGTCAACGTCACCGACGTGAACGACAAGATCTACGCGGCCGCCCGCGAACGCGCGCTCCCGAGCGAGGAGCTGGCCCGCGAGATGACCGCGCGGTACGTCGAGGACACCGACCGCCTCGGCCTCGGCCGGCCCGACGCCGAGCCGAAGGCCAGCGAGACCATGGAGGCGATCGTGGCCCTGATCGTGGCCCTGGTCGACGCGGGCCACGCGTACGCGACCGGCGGAGACGTGTACTTCCGCGTGGCGAGCTTCGACGGGTACGGGAAGCTCTCGAACCGCTCCCTCGCGGACATGGACCAGGGCGAGGACGACGTGCCGGGGAGCCAGGCTGTCAAGGAGAGCCCGCACGACTTCGCGCTGTGGAAGGCACGCAAGCCCGGGGAGGACACCTCGTGGCCGTCGCCCTGGGGCGAGGGCAGGCCCGGCTGGCACATCGAGTGCTCGGCCATGGCGGAGCGGATCCTCGGCCTGGACTTCGAGATCCACGGCGGCGGCTCCGACCTCGTGTTCCCGCATCACGAGAACGAGATCGCGCAGACGGAGGCGGCGCGCGCCCGCCCGCTGGCGCGCCTGTGGATGCACAACGGGATGGTCCAGTTCGCGGACGAGAAGATGTCGAAGTCCGTCGGGAACATCCGGACGCTCGGCGCCGCGCTCGACGAGATCGGTCCGGACGCGCTCGTCATGTACTTCACGTCCGGCCATTACCGGCAGCCGCTCGCCTTCTCCGAGGCCGCGGTCGACCAGGCGCGCGCCAGTATCGACCGCATCCGCGAGCTGGCTCGGAGGCTGGGCCCGGATGGCGCGGCCGCCGGGTGGATGAGGACACACCAGGACCGCTTCCTCGCCGCCCTCGCCGACGACTTCAACACTCCGGCCGCGCTCGCGGAGCTCTTCGGCCTGGTGGGCGAGGGACACCGCCGGCTCGACGCGGGGGAGCGGTTCGGCGCCGGCGCGCTGCGCGACATGCTCTGGTGCCTCGGCCTCGATCGACTGCTCGAGCCGGATTCCGAACGGCCCGACGACGACTCGCTGCGGCTGCTCGAACGCCGGGAGGCCGCGCGCCGGGACCGGGACTTCGCGACCGCCGACAGCGCGCGCGACGAGCTGCTGGCGCGGGGATGGGAGGTGCGGGACACGCCGGAGGGCCCGAGGCTGGTCCGGGCCGGATGATCGCCCGCGCTTGATCGTCTACGGGCGCAACCCGGTTCGGGAGGCCATCCGCGGCCCGCGCACCGTCTCCGTGGTCTGGGCCACAGAGCACGCCGCCCGCGAGCCGTGGCTTGGCCCTGCGGGAGTCGAGCGCGCGACCGCGGCGGAGATCGAGCGCCTCGCCGGGTCGGCGGACCATCAAGGAGTATGCGCCGAGGTCTCTGAGTACGGCTACGCGGCGGCGGACGAGCTGCTCGAGGCCGCAGACGCGGTCGTCGTCGCGCTCGATCAGGTCCAGGATCCGCGCAACCTCGGCGCGATCTGCCGCGTCGCGGAGTGCTCCGGCGCCGCCGGCGTGGTGATCGGCGAGCGCCGCGCCGCACAGGTGACGGCGGCCGTATGCCGGGCATCGGCGGGCGCGGTCGAGCACGTGCCAGTCGCCCGCGTGCGCAACCTCGCCGACTGGCTCGCGTCGGCGAAGGGCTCGGGCGCCTGGGCCTTCGGGGCGGCCCCGGTCCCGGACGCCATCCGCTACGACCAGCCGGACTACTCCGGTCGCACGGTGCTGGTCCTCGGCGGCGAGGGGCGTGGGCTGCGCCCGCGCGTCGCCGCGGCGTGCGACGAGCTCGTGAAGCTGCCGATGCGCGGCCGGATCGGCTCGCTCAACGTGTCGGCCGCAGCCGCCGTGCTGCTGTACGAGATCTTGCATTCCGGCCGACGGCTTGACAAGGGAACATAAACCTGGGAGGCTGCCGCGCGACAGATAAGGCTGGATCTCAGCTTGAGGCTAAGGTTCAGCGAGGTCTGGCGTTACCAGGGGAGGTACGTGCGCCTCGGCTTTGCGGTCCGGCTACCGGGCCCGGAGGGAGATGCTGTGCCGATCACCGCCCCGTCGCGCAACTCTCAGGCTCTCCTCGAGGTTGACGACCATTACCTCGTGGCGCTGGCGAAGCAGGGCAAGCGCGACGCATACGACCAGATCGTCCGCCGCTACCACGGCTTCGTCCGGCTCAAGGCGTCCTCGTACTTCCTGATCGGCGGGGACTCCGACGATCTCATCCAGGAGGGCCTCGTCGGGCTCTACAAGGCCGTCCGGGACTACCGGAGCGACCGGGAGTCGAGCTTCCGCAACTTCGCGGAGCTCTGCATCACCCGCCAGATCATCACCGCGGTCAAGACCTCGACCCGGAACAAGCACACGCCGCTCAACCAGTACGTGTCGTTCTCGCACACGCCGGCGGCCGCCGGCGAGGGGGAGCCCACGCTCGACGAGGTGCTGCCGGGCCCGAGCGCGCACGATCCGGTGAACCAGGTGATCTCGAGCGAGGAGCTGCAGAGCCTTGTCGCGTGCCTGTCGAGCGTGCTCTCGGAGCTCGAGAGCTCGGTCCTCTCGCTGTATCTCGACGGGCATTCCTACGAGGCCGTCGCCGAGCGGCTCGGATGCGACACCAAGACGGTCGACAACGCGCTGCAGCGCGTCAAGCGCAAGGTCGGCGCGCACCTCGAGTCGCGCAGCGTCCCGCTGTAGGGGTCGCCACACGTTTCCGGCCGTACGGCCCGCCGCGTCGGGCGGCGCTCTCAAGCCCTGACGGACTTGCGCCGACGACTGAGGCGGGCCGATGGTTCGCCTTCCCTCCGTCCTCGCGGCGCTCGCCGCACTGCTCCTCGCCGCCACGCTGGTCGCGGCGGCGACGGCGAGCCGTGCCCACCTGACGGGCCAGCGCTCCGCGGCTTCGGCGCAGCGCCCGGCGATCGTGGCGACGCCCGACCCCACGAGCGTTGCAAGCCTCGTCCCCGCCCGCCGGCTCGCGGTCAAGCCGCGCGGCCGGCGCGCCGCGCATCCCGGCACTCACGAGGTGCTGACGGTCCGGCCGGGGCGCGGGGTGACCCTCCTCTCGAGCCCGGGCGGCGCCGCTGTCGCGCGCCTGGGCGACCGCACCGAGTACGGCTCGCC
>JAFAQQ010000079.1 GCA_019246335.1 Actinomycetota bacterium
CGCGCGCTGTTCGCCGGCTGCGACGGGAGGGCTACGTCCCCGGCGTCGTGTACGGCGGCGGGAATGGCGACTCGACGCCGTTCAAGGTCGGCGTGCGCGACCTCCGGACGGCGCTCTTGGGTGGCTCGGCGGTGCTCGACCTCAGCATCGGCGGCGGCAAGGAGCTTCCCGTGATCGTCAAGGACCAGCAGCACCACCCGGTCCGCGACGAGATCCTCCACCTCGACCTCCTGCAGGTCCGGCTCGATGAGAAGATCCAGTCGACCGTGGCGATCGAGCTCGCGGGGGCCGAGGACGCTCCGGGCGCCAAGGAGGGCGGTGTGCTCGAGCACGTCACGCGCGAGCTGAGCATCGAGGCGCTGCCCACCGACATCCCGGAGCGCATCGTGGTCGACGTCTCGCACATGGAGGCCGCCGCGACCATGCACCTCTCGAAGGTCGCCGCGCCGCAGGGCGTGGTCTTCCTCGACGATCCCGAGGACACGATCATCGCCACGATCACCGTGCCGACGCAGGTCGTCGAGCCCGAGGTCGAGGAGGAGACGGAGCTTGTCGGTGAGGAGGCGGAGGCGGCCGTCGGCGAGGAGGCGGAGGGTGAGGCCGCGGAGGCTCCGGCTGAGGGCGGCGGCGACGGCAACGAGGGCGGCGACGGCTCATAGCTAGATGAGCCTGTTCCGCCGCCGCGGCCGCGACGAGCCGCCGGCGCCTCGGGTCGATTGGCTGGTCGTCGGGCTCGGAAACCCCGGTCCCGAGTACGAGCGGACCCGGCACAACGTCGGATTCGAGGTCGCGAGCCTGCTCGCGGAGCGGTGGGAGATGCCGCGGCCGAAGAGCCGGTACGCGGGGCTCTTCACGGAGGGGCGGGCCGGGGCCGGCGGCCCCCGCGTCGCGGTGCTGATGCCGCAGACCTACATGAACGACGCCGGCGGCTCGGCCGGGCCCGCGCGTGGAGCGCTGCGGGTGCCCCTCGAGCGAATCGTCGTCGTGCACGACGAGATCGACTTCCCGTTCGGGCGCGTCGAGTCGCGGCTCGGCGGCGGGCTCGCCGGGCACAACGGGCTCAAGTCGCTGAGGCAGGGGCTCGGCGGCGCCGAGTTCAATCGGGTGCGCGTCGGCGTGGGTCGCCCGGAGACCACCGATCCGGAGGTCGTGGCGAAGTACGTCCTCTCACGATTCCGGGAGCCCGAGCCGGAGGTTCGGGCGCTGGTCGACGGAGCCGCACGCGAGGTCGAGCGCCTGATCGGCGCGTAGCGCCCGACACCTAGACTGAACTCCCGACAGGGCCGCGGCGCGCTTCGCGGTCCTTCGCCATGCCCATGTCCCTCAGGTCGCTCCTCTCCTACGCCTCGGAAGACCCCGAGATCACCGCCCTCGCGGAGAGCGCGGCCCCGGGCGCGCACGAGCGCGCGTTCGTCTCCGGGAGCATGCGGCCGTACCTGCTCAGCGCGCTGCTCGACGCCGAGCCCCGCCGGCCCGGATTGGTCATCGCGGCCGACGACCGCGCGGCGCGCGACCTCGCCGCGGACCTCAAGACCTTCCTCGCGCCCCGGCTCGTCCGCTTCTATCCGGCGCGCGGCGTGCGCTACGAGTCCCACCTCGCTCCGCCGCCGCACCTGGTCGGCCTGCGGGTGGCGGCCCTCGACGCCCTCATGGACGAGGAGCGCGGCGACGCCGGAGCGGCCGTCGTCGTGGCGTCCGCGGCAGCCCTCTGCGAGAAGGTCCCGGACCCCGGCCTGCGGCCCCACGGGTTCGCCATCGAGCGAGGTGAGCTGCTCGACCTGGACGAGACCGCGGGACGCCTCGTCGCCTGCGGCTACGAGCGGGTCGACCAGGTCGAGGACCGCGGCCAGTTCGCCGTCCGCGGGGACATCCTCGACGTCTATCCAGCGACCGAGGAGCGCGCCGTCCGCTGCGAGCTCTTCGACGTGGAGGTCGAGCGGCTCACGTTCTTCTCCACCTTCACTCAGCGTTCCCTCGAGGAGGCCGAGCGCGTGGAGATCGCGCCCTCGGCCGAGATCGGGCCCGAGCACCGGGAGCTGGCCGCGCTGCAGGGTGAGCTCTACGAGTTCACCCTTCGCGGGGCGGCGCACGACGATCCCGACGAGCGGCCCGACGTGGCCGAGCTCCTGCCGGTGGACCGCTTCTGCGACCTCCTGTCGCTCGTGCCGCAAGACGCGCTCGTGGCCGTCGCGGCCGAGGAGGAGATCGAGCCCTCGCTGGCCGACCTCTGGCAGGACGTGACGACGAGCTTCCACGACTCGGACGCGCATCACCTGTATGTGTCGCCCGAGGCCGTGCGCGACCAGCTGGAGCGGCGAGCGGCCGTCTGGCTGTCCGCGATCTCGGGCGACCAGCCCCATCAGTTCCGCGCACAGGGCGCGGACACCGCCGCCCGCAACCTCCGGGAGGCCGAGCCGGAGCTCGAGAAGCTCGTGCGCTCGGGATACCGGACCGTGGTGGCGTGGGCCCGCCGGGGCGAGGCGGAGCGCGCGGCGTACAACCTGGCGCGGGTGAGCGCTGCGTTCCTCGACGGCAAGCCTGCGCCCGAGGAGCCGGGGCTGACCTTCGCGGCCGCGAGCCTGCGCGAGGGGTTCCTCGCGCCGGGCCTGAAGCTCGCGATCCTGCCGGAGCACCGGCTGCTGCGGCGCGGCCGGACGGAGCGCCGAGCGAGCGGCCCCGGCACGGGCGCGCGCGCGATCGCATCCTTCACCGACCTCCGCGCCGGGGACGCCGTCGTCCACGAGGACCACGGCATCGCCCGCTTCACGGGGTTCGACACAAAGACCGTCGGGGGCGTGACCCGCGACTACCTGGAGCTCGAGTACCGCGGCGGCGACCGGGTGTTCGTCCCGAGCGACCAGCTCTACAAGATCAGCCGCTACGTCGGGGCGGACGCAGGGGACCCGCCGCTCTCCAGGCTCGGCGGCAAGCAGTGGGAGCAGATGAAGCTGCGAGCCCGGCGGGCGGCGGAGTCGCTCGCCGGCGAGCTCATCAACCTATACGCGGAGCGGCGCCGCCGGGCCGGACATCCCTTCCCGATGGACTCCGACTGGCAGATGGAGTTCGAGCGCGCCTTCCCCTACCAGGAGACGCCGGATCAGCTCGAGGCGATCGAGCAGGTGAAGGCGGACATGGAGGAGGCGCGACCGATGGACCGGCTGATCTGCGGGGACGTGGGATACGGCAAGACCGAGGTCGCCCTGCGCGCCGCTTTCAAGGCGGCTCAGGACGGCAAGCAGGTGATGTTCCTGGTCCCGACGACGGTGCTCGCCCAGCAGCACCTCGGCACGTTCACTGAGCGGCTGCGCGACTACCCGCTGCGGATCGAGATGGCGTCGCGCTTCCGCTCCGCGCGCGAGGTCGCCGCGGCGACGCGCGACTTCCAGGAGGGCAAGGTGGACATCCTGATCGGCACGCACCGCCTGCTCTCGCGCGACGTGAGGCCGAGGGACCTCGGCCTCCTGATCGTCGACGAGGAGCAGCGCTTCGGCGTGAAGCAGAAGGACCTGCTGCGGCAGCTGCGCCTGCGCGTCGACGTCCTCTCCCTGTCCGCCACGCCGATCCCGCGGACGCTCCAGATGTCGCTCGCCGGGCTGCGCGACATCTCGGTGATCGAGACGCCCCCCGAGGGGCGGCGGCCGGTGCGCACCTACGTGGGCGAGTACGACGAGGAGCTCGTCAGGGCGGCGATCGAGCGCGAGCTGGCCCGGACCGGACAGGCCTTCTTCCTGCACAACCGGGTGGACACGATCGACGAGACGGCCGAGCGCGTGCGCGCGCTCTGCCCCCGGGCGCGCGTGGCGGTTGCCCACGGGCAGATGGCGGAGGGCGCTCTGGAGAAGGTCATGCTCGACTTCCTGCGCGGCGGCGCCGACGTCCTGGTGTGCACGACGATCGTCGAGGCCGGGCTCGACATCCCCACGGCCAACACGCTGATCGTCGAGCGTGCCGACCAGCTCGGCCTCGCCCAGCTCTACCAGATACGCGGGCGCGTGGGGCGCTCGCGGGAGCGGGCCTACGCCTACCTCTTCTACGCCTCCGCGGGCGCCCTCACGGAGGACGCGGGGGCCCGGCTGGCGACGCTCTCGGACTACACCGAGCTCGGCTCGGGCTTCAAGATCGCGATGCGCGACCTGGAGATCCGCGGCGCCGGCAACCTGCTCGGCGAGGAGCAGTCGGGGCACGTCGCGGCGGTCGGCTTCGAGCTGTACGTGTCGATGCTCGACGAGGCCGTGGCGGCGCTCTCGGGAACCTCGGCGGACGAGGCGCCCGAGCCCGTGCGGGTAGACGTGCCGGTCGACGCGTACGTGCCGGGCGACTACGTCCCGTACGAGGCCGCGAAGATCGAAATCCACCGGCGCGTGGCCGGTGCCCGCGAGGTGGCGGAGCTGATCATGCTTCGCGAGGAGCTCGAGGACCGGTTCGGCCCGGTGCCCGAGCCGCTCGACAACCTCGTCAAGCTCCAGGACGCCCGGATCAAGCTCGGCCGCGCCGGCGCCCGCCGGGTCGACTTCGGCGGCGGCCGCATGCGGGTGGCGCCGATCGAGCTCGATTCCAGCGCCGTGAAGCAGTTGCGCGCGAAGCTTCCCGACGCGGTTTACGAGTCGGGGCGCAGCACGGTGGTGCTGCGGATGCCGGACGATGCGCCGGCGCGCTTCGCGGCCCTCGTGTCGGCTGCCGAGGTGGTCCTCGAGGTGGCGAGCGCGCCGCCGGCGGGGTCGGGGCGGTGACCCGGCGTTCCGCTACCATCGCCCGCTTCGTGCGCGCGCGTGTACGACTCATCGCCATGCCCGTTGCCGCGGCGGCGCTCGCCGCGGCCGCCGCGGGCTGCGGCAGCAGCGTGCCGAAGGGCGACGTGGC
This sequence comes from Actinomycetota bacterium, assembly GCA_019246335.1. GTDB lineage: Bacteria > Actinomycetota > Thermoleophilia > Solirubrobacterales > Thermoleophilaceae > AC-37. The sequence continues at coordinate 4,861 of JAFAQQ010000079.1, forward strand.
GAAGGTCGGCGACGCCTCGATCACGAAGGCCCAGTTCGACCACTGGGTGGCGGCGGCCGCGAGGCAGCAGGCTTCCGGCCAGCCCGGTCAGCCGGCGAGCCAGGCGATCGTGCCCGATCCGCCGAGCTACACCCGCTGCATCGCCGCGAAGCGGAAGGCGCCGGTGCCGAAGGGCGCGTCCCACCCGAGCGCGTCCCAGCTCCGAGCCCAGTGCCAGCAGCTGTACAACGGGCTGCGCGACCAGACGATGCAGTTCCTGATCTCCGCGCAGTGGCTGATGCAGGAGGCGAAGCTTCGCCACGTCAGCGTCTCTGACGCCCAGGTGAACCAGAGCTTCGAGCAGCAGAAGAAGCAGGCGTTTCCGAAGGAGGCGCAGTATCAGGCGTTTCTCCAGAGCACGGGGCAGACCGAGGCCGACCTCCTCTTCCGGGTGCGGCTGTCGCTGATCACCAACCAGCTGCAGCAGAAGATCGTTGGCGCGGCGGGCAACGTCACGCCGACG
>JAFAQQ010000067.1 GCA_019246335.1 Actinomycetota bacterium
GGCGAGCAGCTCAGCCGTAGAAGGCGCGGGTTCGAGACCCGTCGTCCGCTTCAATACCGGGGGTGCGACTTGAGGCGGGGTCTCTGGGCAGGCGGACGGTCATAGCGCTTGCGACGGCGCTCGCAGCCCTCCTCGCAGCTGCGCTGGTGGCCAACCCCGCCGCGGCGCGCGCCGACCCCCCGCTCGTGACACAGGGGATCTCCTTCAAGGCCGACGACGGCGTCGTCCTTCACGCCACCGTAGCCGGCTACGGGTCGCTCGCCAAGCGTCCGCTGATCGTCGAGGACAGCCCTTACGCGCCGGGCGTCGACCCGTTTGCGGGCCGCGCCTACAACTACGTCGAATTGCAGTGGCGGGGCACGGGCTTGAGTGGCGGCTCGCTCAGCACCACGGGCTCACGCGACCAACTCGACCTCACGGAGTTCCTGACGTGGGCCTGCCGCCAGGCGTGGAGCAATCGACGAATCGGGCTATACGGCTTCTCGGCGAGCGCGATCGTCGCCTACAACTCTATGCACCGCGGACTGCCGTGCGTCAAGGCGGCTGCTCTGATGTCGGGCACCGTCGACCTCTACCGCGATCTCCTCTACATCGGCGGGATCAACAACAGCGCGCCGGGCGGCTACGTCGAGGGCGCGATCCTCGCACCGTGGCTCGGGGCGCTGCCCGGCAGGGCGCAGCAGGAGCCCGCGAGCACCCCGGCGAGCGGCCTGGGCTTCGTCACGGCGCCGACGGACGTGGCGGCGCACCAGACGGAGGACTCCTACTGGCTCGACCGCACCTTCAAGGGCGACCCCCAGCACATCCCGATCCTCGCGGACGTGGGGTTCTACGACGTCGAGTCGCGCGGCGCCTTCCTCGCCTACCGCGCCACGCGCAGGTACGGAAGCCACCTGCTCGTCCTGGGCGCCCACGACGGCTGGCCGACGAACACTCCCGGCCCCTTTCCCCAGTACACGCGCTGGTTCGACCATTACGTGCGGCGCATCCGCAACGGCGTGAGGCGCGAGCGCCCCGTCAGCCTCTACCTCTCGAACGGGAGCCACAAACAGGCGATTGACGGCCACTGGACGCACGTAAGCGGATCGGACTGGCCGCTGCGCAGAACACGCTGGACGCGCCTCTACCTCTCGCCCACGGCGTCAGGCTCGGCGCGCTCGCTCAACGACGGGTCCCTGTCGAAGCACGCGCCGAGGACCCAGACGACGCAGTCGTACCCGTTTACGCCTTCGGACAGCCTCGAGACGGACCCGCACACGATCTCGACGATCTCCGGCGCGGGCGGGTACGGCTTCTCGCTGGACGGCGGGGCGACGTACCTGCCGGCGCTCACCGACCTGCAGCTCGCCGAGCCGATGTCGCTGACGTACACGTGGGGGCCGTTCCCGGAGGCCGTGGACGCGGTCGGGCCCGCGAGCCTCGACGTGTGGGCGTCGTCGACCGCTACGGTCACGGATCTCGTGGCCATCCTCGCGGACGTGGCACCCGACGGCACCGCCAATCCCGTGGCCACGGGCCAGCTCCGGACGAGCTATCCACACGTCATCGGCTCGCGCTCCCTGCTCGATCCGAGGACCGGCGAGCTGGTCGAGCCGTACCCGGACTTCTCGAAGCAGGATCAGGCGCCGCCGGCCACGCTGCGCCGCTACCACATCGAGATACTGCCGATCGGCAACGACTTCGCCGCGGGGCACCGCCTGCGGCTCTACCTCGTCGGGACGTCCATCGCTCAGCAGGGGGCGCCTCCCGCGATCGACTCCGTGTCGATCGGCGGGATGACCCCGTCCAGCCTCGCCTTCCCGACGATCGACCACCAGGATCGTTGACGGGCCGGCGGGTCCTGATCACCGGCGCGGCCCGCGGAATCGGCGCGGCAACCGCGAGGCGCCTCGCGCAGAGCGGAGCGCGCCTTGCGCTGGCGGGACTCGAGCCCGAGCTGCTCGAGCGAGTTGCGGCGGATTGCGGCGACGCCCCATTGTGGGAGTGCGACGTGTCCGACCGCGTGCGCGTGCAGGAGGTTGTGAGCTCGGCGGCCGGCGCCCTCGGCGGCCTCGACGTCGTGGTGGCGAACGCCGGGATCGCGGCGCAGATGCCGGTCGTCGGCGGGGACGTCGACGTGTGGGACCGCACGCTCGCGGTGAACCTCCAGGGCGTCTTCAACACGCTTCGCGCGGCCGGTGCCCACGTCGCGCACCCCGGCGGGTACGCCCTGGCGGTCTCGTCGCTCGCGGCTGCCGTGCACCTCCCGCTGCTAGGGCCGTACTGCGCGTCGAAGGCGGCGGTCGAGGCCCTCGCTGACTGCATGCGCAGCGAGCTGCGCCCCACCGGTGCTCGCGTGGGGGTCGCGTACTTCGCTGAGATCGACACCGACATGACGAGCCGCGGGTTCGGCACCGCCGCGGCGAGGCACCTGACGCGCGGTGGGCTCTTCAGTAGGGTCGCGCCCCTCGATTCGGCAGTGGATGCCGTCGTTCACGGCATCGAGCGTCGCTCGCGGCGCGTCGTGGCGCCCGGCTGGGTGAGATGGGTGCTGCCGGGGAGGATGATCGCCCAGCGCGTGGTCGAGCTTGGGGTGCGTGCGCGCGTGGACGAGGCCGTCCGCCTCGCGCGCGAGGAGCGGGCCGAGCTGACCACGTCGCAGCCGCGATGATCGGAGGCGACACGCCCACCGGGGCCCCGCCCGGGCGCAATGAGCCTCAACGCGGCGCGGCGCGGATCGAGCCGGGCGGGCGGGAAGCCATCGGCATCGTAAACGCTCTGCTTGCACGCGTGCTCGGAATCGCAGCGGGGACCGGCCCGCCGAACCTTTTCACCACGCTCGGCCGCCATCGCGCCCTGCTTCGGCGCTGGTTGTGGTTCGCCGGCGGCTTGATGCCCGGCGGCCGGCTCCCGCGCAGCGACACGGAGCTGGTCATCCTGCGCGTGGCCCACCGCGCGCGCTGCGCGTACGAGTGGCGCCATCACGCGCGTATCGCCAGGCGCGCCGGCATCGACCGCGCGGGGGTCGAACGGGTTCGCCAGGGTCCGGACGCGCCGGGGTGGAGCCCGCGCCAGCGGCTCCTGCTGGCCGCGACCGACGAGCTGCTCGACGCCCGGGCGATCGGCGACGACACCTGGGCCGAGCTGGCGCGGCTTCTGACGGATGAGGAGCTGATCGAGCTCTGCATGCTCGTGGGTCACTACGAGATGCTCGCCATGACGATCAACACGCTCCGGATCCAGCCCGACGAGCCGCGTCGTGCACGAGGCCGGCGCGGTCTCGGACCGGTGACCGTCCTCGTTGCGCTCGGCGCCATGGCCGGCGCGCCGACGACGGGGCCTGCGTCCGCGTCGACCGGCGATTCGACTCTGCGGATCTCGGCGTCGCCTGCTCTCGAACCCGGTTTCCAGCCCGGCGCCCACGACTACGTGAGCCGCTGCCACAGGCGGCGCCTGCGCGTGACCGTGGCCGCGCCGGCGGGGAACTCGGCCAGCATCGATGGCCATCGCCTGCCATCCGGCATGACCAGCCGCCGGCTCCACAAGGCGACCGACGAGTCCACGGTCGTCTCGGTCCGGAACGGCAAGCGCACGGACAGCTACCACATCCGCTGCCTGCCTCCCGCGTTTCCAAGCTGGCGGGTGCGCGTCGCCGGACGGCCCAGAGCGGGTTGGTACGTGGCGAGTCCGAGCCCGTACGACGTCCGCGGCTACGTGACGATCTTCGACCGCCACGGCGCGCCGGTGTGGTGGATGCCCGGCGGCAATCGCGGGGTAACCGTGATTCCCCCGGACCGCATCGCATTCGTCTGCTGCATGGTCTGGGCGGATCCGTTCACCGTATGGCGCTTCGACGGAACACCCGTCGGCACCGTGGCCGCGACCGGCCCCGGCATCCAGACCGACGACCACGACCTCGACCAGCTTCCGAATGGCGACTTCCTCGTCCTCGGCACGCAGGAGCGCAGCGGAATCGACCTGAGCAGGTTCGGAGGGCCGAGGAGCGCGACCGTGGTCGACGGCGTCGTCCAGGAGGTGGCGCCGGACGGTCGGGTCGTGTGGTCGTGGACGACGGCAGGGCACATCCCGCTCTCTGCGACCGGCCGCTGGTACCGGCTTCAGGTCCTCCACATGCAGGTCCTCCGGGACTATGAATGGGGATACGACCTGGTTCACCTCAACTCCGTCGAGCCCTACGGGAGCGACATCCTGATCTCGTCGCGACACACCGACGCGATCTACGCCGTCGACAGGTCCACCGGCGCCATCGACTGGAAGCTCGGAGGCACCCGCACCTCTCGCAGCCTGAAGGTCGTGGGCGATCCCCATCCGAGGGAGCTGTTCGGCGGCCAGCACGACGCGCGGGTGCTGCCGGACGGGACCATCACCGTGCACGACAACGGGACCGGCCTGCACCGCCACCCACGTGCGCTGCGCATCGCGATCGACGCCGTCCACCGGCAGGCGAGCGTCCTCGAGGTCGTGCCCGCCCTGCGCTTCCACGGCATCTCGTGGTGCTGCGGCAGCGCGCGCAGGCTGCCGGGCGGGCACTGGGTTATCTCCTGGGGCGGGCGATCGCGCTTCGCGGAGGTCACGCCCTCCGGTCGCCCCGTCGTCGAGTTCGACCTCGACCCGGGGGAATCCTCGTTCCGCGTGCTCCCGATCCCGGCGGGCCAGCTTTCCGCCGCGAGGTTGCGCGCCGGCATGGACGCCATCGCCAGCGCGCGCCTTCGGGGGCGCGCGGCACCCTGATCGACCCACGCGGGCGCCGATCGCCCGGCGACACCCAGCGGCTGGCTTCGGGAGCGGTTGGGCTATGTGAGGTCGAGCTCGAACCAGACTCGGTTCAAGCCGCCGTCTCGCTCGACGCCCCAGCGATCGGTCAGCTGGTCGACGAGGTAGAGCCCCCAGCCCCCCGGGGTCCCGGCGTCCGGCTCCGGCACCTTCGCCGGGTCGAAGCCGGGGCCGGGGTCGGTGACCTGCGCGCGAAGGACCTCCGGCTTGACGGACACGTCCATCCCCACGGCCTTCGCGGGTCCGAGCTGCGTGTGCCGGACGCTGTTCGAAACGAGCTCGCTGGTCACGACGTGGAGGTCGTGCATGCAGGCCTCGGGGACGTAATCGGAGAGGCCGTCGAGCGCACGGCGGCAAGCGTGCACGGCCTTCGGGCTGGCGACGAGCCATAGCGCGATCCGGGCCACGCCGCCGTCTCGCTCGACCTGGACCTTCGGCGCCGCGGTGGCTTCGACCGCCCGCTCCAGGAGCGACGGGTGCTCGATCGCATCGGTCAGCATCCGCCCGAGGACCCGCATGAACGACACGTCGCGCTCGTCGAGGTCCGAGCGTGCCTCGCGGCTGGCGCAGCAGAGCGTGCCGTACACGTGCCCCGACGAGAGCTGGAGCGGCACGCCCACGTAGGCCGTCGGCACGCGGCTGTCCGGCGCGTCCACGAGGTCGCCGAGGTTGGGCTCGGCGCGCGCGTCCGGCACCACCGGCCGGATCCGGTCGTTGAGCATCCGCTGGCAGTACGTCTGCTCGATGGGCACGCGGGTGCCCTCGTCGAAGCCGAAGGGATCGGAATCGCCCGTGACCTTGTGGATGACCTGCTCCTCGCTCGTCAACTGCGAGAAGTACGCGATGTCCATGCCGAGCATGTCCCGGGCGGTCTCGAGGATGCGCTCGATCCGCGCCCGGTCGTCCAGGACCGCGAGCTCGCTGAGCGCCTCGACCGCGCGGTCGCTTCGCTTCGGCATGGGCGAAGTATGGCTTTACGCTCGTCCGGTCGCGAGACTCGTGGGTGCGCGTTCGCACAAAACCGCTCGCACCGTCTGCGATAGTCCCCATCGATGGCTGGCGCCCTGGCCACAGGGGAGTCGCTCGAGCACGTGGACGTCGTCGTCGTGGGCGCCGGCTTGTCCGGCATCTGCGCCGGCTACCACCTGCAGGACAAGTGCCCCGACCGCAGCTACGCGATCCTCGAGGCGAGGGACGCGATCGGCGGGACCTGGGATCTGTTCCGCTATCCGGGGATTCGCTCGGACTCCGACATGTACACGCTCGGGTTCCGCTTCCACCCGTGGCCAGACGCGCAGGCGATCGCCGACGGGCCCGCCATCCGCAACTACGTCCGCGAAACCGCGCACAACTACGGCATCGACGAGAACATCCGCTTCCGCCAACGCGTAACGCGGGCCGACTGGTCCTCGGACGAAAGACGCTGGACCGTCGAGACCGAGCGCACGGACACCCGCGAGACGAACAGCATGACCTGCGACTTCCTGTTCTTCTGCAGCGGCTACTACCGCTACGACGAAGGCTTCACTCCGCGCTTCGAGGGGACGGACCGCTTCCAGGGGCAGATCGTCCACCCGCAGCACTGGCCGGAAGACCTGGACTACGCGGGCAAGCGCGTCGTGGTGATCGGGAGCGGGGCCACCGCAGTCACGCTCGTGCCCGCGATGGCGAAGACCGCAGGGCACGTCACGATGCTCCAGCGCTCGCCGAGCTACGTCGTGTCGCTCCCCGGCAAGGACCCGCTGGCGGACGGGCTGCGACGACTGCTCCCGCAGCGCTTCGTCTACCCGCTGATCCGCTGGAAGAACGTGTTCATCACGATGGCCAGCTTCCAGATCAGCCGCCGCTGGCCGAAGGTCGCGAAAGCGCTCATCCGCAAGGGCGTGGAGCGCAAGCTCCCGCGCGGCTACCCCACGGACCCGCACTTCCGGCCGAAGTACAACCCCTGGGACCAGCGCCTCTGCGTCGTCCCTGACTCGGACCTCTTCGACGCGATCTGCGAGGGCCGCGCGTCGGTCGTCACCGACCGGATCGACACCTTCACCGAGACCGGCATCAGGCTCGAGTCCGGGGAGGAGATCGAGGCCGACGTGGTCGTGACCGCGACGGGCCTCAACCTGCAGCCCGCCGGTGGCGCGCGGCTCATGGTCGACGGGAGCGACGTCGACATCTCAAGGCTGCTCACCTATAAGGGGATGATGCTGAGCGACGTACCGAATCTGGCGCTCGCCGTCGGGTACACGAACGCTTCGTGGACGCTCAAGTGCGAGCTCACGTGCGAGTACGTCTGCCGCCTCCTCAACCACATGGACGAGAACGGCTATGACGTCTGCACACCGCGGGTAAACGACCCGGGCGTCGAGCCGCAGCCGCTCATCGACTTCTCCTCGGGCTACGTCCTGCGCTCGATCGACCAGTTCCCCAAGCAGGGGACGAAGCCGCCCTGGCGCCTGTACCAGAACTACCCGCGCGACCTGATGCTGATTCGATTTGGGCCGGTGGACGACGACGCGATCGAGTTCACGGCTCCTGCGCGAGAATTCGCCGCCGCCGCGTAAAGCCAACGAGGGAGGCAGATGGACGCTGAACGCCTGAAGTCGGTGCCGCTGTTCTCGACGCTGTCGGATGACGCCCGGCGCGAGTTCGCGGTCTGGATCAACGAGATGAAGGTCTCGAAGGGCAAGCAGCTGGTCGAGGAGGGCGACTACGCATACGACCTCTTCGTAATCGAAGACGGAGACGCCGAGGTCACGCGTGACGGCGACCACGTGGCCGACCTCGGGCCCGGCGACTTCTTCGGCGAGATGGGCGTCCTCTCGAAGGGGCAGCGAAACGCGACCGTCGTCGCGAGAAGCGACATGCGCCTCCTGACGCTCTCGCATTGGGACGTGGAGCGGCTGCGCAAGAGCGCGCCGGACGTCCTCGACCAGCTCGGCCAGGCGATCGAGGAGCGCGGCGAGAGCGGTTAGGCCATGGGGCTGCTCGACCGCCTGAGGGGTGAGCGCGAGCCGGCGACGCCCGCAGTCGAAGGGACACTTCGGCCGGACGCGCGCGCCATGCGCACGGCGCTGTCGATGCTGCATGCGGAGCGCTCCGCCGCGCGGCCGCGTCAAGGCGAGCCCGATTTGCGCGGGCTCGTGCGCGACGTGCTCGATGGCGAGGTCGAGGCGCCGACGGACGACGTCCGCTTTCTGATCTCGAGCGACACCGAGCCCGACGAGTTCCACGACTCGGAGATCGCGCCGAACTGGGAGGGGCTGGGGGAGAGCGCGCGCGCCGCGAAGTTGGACGGATTCGTGGAGCTCGCTCAGATGGCCGACGCGTCGCCGGGCGTCCTGCCGCGCGAGATGGTCGCCACCGTTCGTACCAAGGCCCTCGTCCTGGCATGGGCCTTCGACGAGGTGCACGGGTATCTCGGCAGGATGGAGCTCGGCGACGGCGACGATACGATCGCGTCCTGATGAGGGCGCGCTCCCTCGCTGCCCCCGTGGGGCTGGCCGCCGCGGCCGGGGCTGCGGCGCTCGTTCTCGCCATGGCGGCATTTGCAGCCCAGGCGCCGCCGGCGCCTCGCGGCGAGACGGCGGCGGGCACGCGATCGACGACCACGGGTCAGGGGCTGCGCGGAGGCGGGTCGAGCGGAGTCGCCGTAGCGCCGGCGGCCGCCCGCGCGATCGCCCAGCGGTTGAG
>JAFAQQ010000069.1 GCA_019246335.1 Actinomycetota bacterium
CCACGGCCAGGCCGGTGCGGGTCGGGCCGGTCAGCGGGCGCCGGACGACCTTCTGCGTGCCGCTCGAGAACAACCTCTTCCGGGCGGTCGCGGCAATCGGGATCTTCGGCCGGCGTCAGACCTACCGGCAGACGCCGGCCGGGTGCGTGCCGAGCGGGACCAGCGGCGATCAGGTCCAGACCTCGGTGGCGATGCTGGACGTGGGCCCGGACCTGCAGTTCATCGTGAACCCCGGCGAGGCGTTCCCCGGATTGATGCTCGGCGGCCCTTGGGGTCAGGAGGACGCGAGCTGCCCCAACCGACCCAACCCGCCCGTGCCGACGTGGCACGCTCGGGCCACCTACCGCTTCCAGGTGGGGTTGGGCGACGACATGATCGGCTACCAGAAGCCCGCCTGGTCGTTCTTCCACGACACCCAGGGCTCGTACACGATGACCGACTGCACGAGCGACCCCCACAACCACGGCCACGGCCTGGAGGACGAGTCGGTGGGGCCAACCGGGTCCAACCTCGTGGCCCAGAACCTCACGGCGCTGCTGGACGGCGAGGCCGACCTCACGGCGCAGATCCGGCAGGGCCGTTACGTGAAGGCCGACGGCTCGCTGACCGACGCCTACAGCGCCCCGGCGGACCAGGGGGCGCCGGGCCACTTCCCGAACGGCGCCGTCGCGATCTGGCTGGCCGCGCCGGGCTCGAGCACGTTGAACGCGCAGCCCGGCCGTCCCGACAGCGGGACGATCGTGGCGCTGCCGAACGTCGGGAGCTTCGGCGGCCGCCGCGTCGACGGGAACGGCAGCTTCATGGACTTCGACGGCGGGCCGGACCTGATGGGCCCTGGGATCATGACGCGCGGCATGCTCGTCCGGTCCGCCGGGGGCGGCGTGGTGAGGCGCTACTACGTCGACGTCTACCCGCCGATAACGGTCTCCGGGACGCTCGGCCACGCGATCCCGCCGCCGGTTCCCTGCCGGGACCGCACGCCGCCGACCTCGAGCTTCAAGCGAAGCGCGCTGCGCTGGTCACGAACGCGGATCGCCCTGACGGGCTCGGCCTCCGACCGCGGCTGCACCGGCTCGGCGGCGGCCAACACGTACTCGGTCCCGGGAAGGGTCGCGCACGTGGAGATCGCCGTGGCACGGACGATCGGAGGCGGCAACTGCCGGTTCTTCCGCGTCCACCACGGCTTCACGACGCGGCCGTGCGCGCTGCCCCGTTGGCTGCGGGTACACGGCGCCTCGCCGTGGGTCTTCACACGGCACGGGCGGTTCCCGGCCGGGAGCTACTTCGTGCTGCTGCGCTCGATCGACGCGGCCGGTAACCGCGAGTCGCCGGAAACCGCAAACCGGCTGACCTTCACGCTGTGACCGCGCGGGCTGTACTCCGCCGGTAGTCCAGACGTACCAGCTATAGGTGGTACGAATGGACGATCGCGCCCAGTGACGCCGCGCCGCGCGCTCGTAATCGGCGCCGGTCACAACGGGCTGGTCTGCGCAATTCGACTCGCCGAGGCCGGGATGCGCGTCACGGTGCTCGAGGCCTCCGACGCGCCCGGTGGAGCGGTTCGCTCGCGCGAGGACACGCTGCCCGGGTTTGTCCACGACACCTGCTCCGGCTTCTATCCGCTCGCGCTCGCCTCTCCGGCGATGCGATCGCTGGCGCTGGAGCAACTCGGTGTCGAATGGGTCGATCCGCCGGTCCCGATGGCCCATCCGTTTCCCGACGGAAGCGCGATCGCCCTGCACCGCGACGTCGACGCGACGGCCGCCAGCCTCGATGCGCAGGCGCCCGGCGCGGGCGCCGCCTGGCGCGACCAGGTCGTCGAGCCGCTTCGCCCCCACCGGGAACTCCTGTTTCGCACCGTGCTAGCCCCTTTCCCGCCGACGACGGCGGCCGCGGCCCTCGCGCTGCGGCTGCGGCACAGGGCGCTGAAGCTCGTCCAGCGCGGCCTCGGATCGGCGGCCGCGGCCGGCCTCGACCTGTTCGGCAACGAGCGCGCGGCCGCGTGGCTCGCGGGCTCCGCCGCACACTCGGACCTCTCGCCCGGAGCCATGCCCGGCGGCGCGCTCGCGCTTGGCCTCGGCGTCCTCGGCCACTTCGTCGGCTGGCCGTTTCCCCGCGGCGGCGCGGGGCGCCTCACCGACGCGCTCGTAAAGCGGTTGACGGAGCTCGGCGGCGAGGTGCGATCTCACGAGCGTGTCGAGGCGATCGTCGTCCGGAACCGGCGCGCGGTGGGGGTGCGCACCTCGAGCGGCGAGGAGATCCCGGCGGACGCCGTAGTGGCGACCTTGAGCGCGGGCGCGCTCGCGCGCTTGGTCCCGGCCGGCGCGTTACCGGGCCTGCTCGAGCGGCGGCTGCGCGACTGGCGCTACGGCCTCGGCACCTTCAAGCTCGACCTGGCCCTGCGCGATCCCGTCCCCTGGAAGGCGGAGGAGGCCCGCACAGCGGCTGTCGTGCACGTAGCCGGAGAGCTCGATGCGCTGTTTCGCTCCGTTCACGACGCGGCCGCGGGCCGGGTGCCGCGCGAGCCGGCGCTCGTGGTGGGCCAGCACACCCTGCACGATCCGACGCGCGCCCCCCGCGGCCGCCACACCCTCTACGTCTACACGCACGTGCCGCGGCACCCACCCCTCCCGGACGCCGAGATACCGGACCTCCTCGAGGAGCGGATCGAGTCGTTCGCGCCGGGCTTCCGGTCGCTGATCCTCGGTCGCGCTGTCCGGGGGCCGGAGGCGCTGGAGCGCGAGAACCCGAGCCTCGTGGGCGGCGACCTCGGGGGAGGCAGTTACGAGCTCGGCCAGCAGCTCGCCTTTCGGCCGGCGATCCGGCTCCTGCGCGGCCGCACCCCGCTGCGCGGTCTCTACGTTGGCGGCGCGTCGATCCATCCGGGCGGCGGAGTCCACGGCGTTTCGGGCGCCGCGGCCGCCACGGCGGTCCTCGCGGACGCGTCGCCCGATCAACCGCGCTGAGCGCGAGGCGTCGGGCGCGCTGCCACTTCGGGTAAGACCCAGTGGACGATGCCCTCCGAGACGGTCACCTCGTGGCGAGCGCTGGACGACGCGATCAGCGGCAGCGAGCTGGGGCGCCACGGCAATCGCATCCATTCGACGCTCGTGTTTCGCGGACTCGCCCGTTCGAGCTACTCGAACGTCTCGAGCCTCGCCCGGCTCGGCGGCGACTTCGCGGACCTCGAGCGCCACCTCGTGCGCAATTTCCGCAAGTACGCGCACCGTGAGATGCCGGGGCCCACGACGTGGGACTGGCTGTCGCTCGCGCAGCACCACGGACTGCCGACGCGACTGCTCGACTGGACATTCTCTCCCCTAATCGCGCTGCACTTCGCCACCGCATCGTGGCCGGACGACGACGCCGTCCTGCTGGCGGTCGACTGCGAGGGGGCGCACCGGCTGCTGCCAGAGTCGCCCCGGGAACTGCTGGACAAGGAGGGCGCTCTCGTCTTTCCCACCGAGCTCCTCGCCGAGTGCGCCAGCGACGTCGGCGAGCTCGACGAGCTCGGCGCCGAACACGATCCGTTCATCGTCTTCTTCGAGCCGCCGTCGCTCGACGAGCGGATCATCAACCAGGCGGCGGTCCTCTCGGCGATGTCCGATCCGACCTACCAGCTCGAGGATTGGCTCGAGGCCATCCCGACCTGTGGCACTCCTGGCTCCTACCGCCCGAGGTCAAGGCCGAGGTGCGCGAGCATCTGGATCAGGCGCACGTGAACGAGCGAGTGCTCATTCCGGGTCTGGACGGGCTGGCCTCATGGCTGCGCCGCTACTACTCGCCCCGAAGCGCGGTGGCCGATGACCGTCAGGGCGGCGCATCGATGACGGCGGGGGTGGACGGGGGTCAGGAAGAGGGATCTATGAGTCGCTAGCGCGGGCCGCGCCCGAACCCCGGCAGGCGCTGGCCCAGGTCCAGGATCACCAGGTGGTCGGCGAGGCGGCAATAGGCGCGCGGCGGCCCCGGCAGCCGAGCGAGATCGCGCCCGGCCGATCCGGTTTCGACGACACGCGGCACACCGATGGCGTACGTGCGTCCGCCGCGCACGACGAGCCCCCCGCCCGCGGCATCGAGGTTTCGCAGCCAGTCCGACTCGGTCCCGTAGAGCAGGGCGATGATCAGCGCGTCCGCTCGCCTGAACGCGAGCAGCGGCGTGCGGTAGCTGCGACCGGACCGCCGCCCCCGGTGCAGGAGCACAGCCCACGGCGGCAGCAGCCACGCGTAGATCCCCTGCAGCGGGTTGTTGACCAGCCGGTTGAACCGAGCGACTCCCCGCGAGAGCTTCATGCCGACGCGTGCGGAGGATGACCGATCACCCGGCGTGCCTCATAGCACGTCACGTTCGAAACGACTGGGCAGACCGGCGGCCGTACGCAACCCGATCTCAGGCCGCTACGGCCCCCGGAACCGCCCGGGCCCCGGCGGGAACTCGCCTGCGCGGTGCAGGCGGTTCGCCCAGACGGCCTTCGAGCCGAGGTCGCCTGTCCGGAAGAGGAAGAACCCGGATAGGACCGCGAGCGCCGCCACCCCGCAGCGGAGCGCGAGCCTCGCCGATCGCCCGCTCAGCCAAAGATGAAGCCGGCCCGCGCGGCGCCCCGGCTCGGGCGGCCGATATGCGAAGACGAGGCCTATCAACACAACCGTGAAGGCGATGAAGGCCAGCCGTAGATCGCCCGCAGCATGCGAGTGGCGAGCGATCAGGGAGGCCTCCCCGCCCCGGCCGCCGAACCGCCGCCCGAGATGCAAGGCCGCGCGAAGCGCCGACCCGGCGCCCATCGTGAGGAAGATGCTCGCCAGCGCGATCACCGTGATCGTCCCGAGCACGACCCCGTGACGCGGTATCCAGCGCGGCCGTGCCGCGAGCACCAGCGCCCAGATCGCCGCGAGCGGGACCAGGATCACGGGCACGTGCAGGAAGAGAGGATGAGCGGGAAGCCCGCTGTATGCGGTCTCGATGTGAATCGGCAGGAGCACCAGGCTCGCGGCGGCGAGCCCGAGAAGCACGAGCTCGGCGCGCGGACGCGGGCGCAGCGTCGGGTCCGCTGCAGCGGGGCTCCCCATCGCGCCGCAAGAAATCACCGGCGACTAAGCCGCGTGTAAGAGGCGGCGGGACTCGGCGGGACCGACGTCCAGCGGTTTCAGTCCGACTCATCGCCGGCGCGCCCGTAGCGCTCATAGATCACGCGCGAGCCGAACGTCCTGGTCTCGACCAGGTTCAGCGGGACGTCTTCGATGACCGGCGGGAGGAACGGGGTGCCGCCACCGACGACGACGGGATTGCGGAACAGGCGCAGCTCGTCGACGAGGCCGAGCTCGATCGCCGCTGCGGCCAGGCCGGCGCCGCCGATGCCGACGTCCTTGTCGGTCGCGTCGATCGCCACAGCGACCTCCTCGGCCAGCGACGCTTGGGCGAGCTGGGCGTTGCCGTGGACCCTGTCGAGCGTATGGCTGAAGACGACCTTGGGGAGCGCGCACCAAGCGTCCGCGAACGCGTCCCTGAGTTCGTCGTCGCGCAGCGACGGATCGGTCTCCCAGACCAGCATCGTCTCGTAGAGCCTGCGGCCTAATAGATGGCAACCGAGCGCGCGGACCTCCTCGAGATGGAAGCGGAACTGCTCGTCGCTGGGGACCGACCAGCCGAACGCGCCATCGCGGTCGGCGATGAAGCCATCCACCGAGACGCCCATCGAATAGATCAGCATGCTTGGTTGCTCCGAGCGGAGGGGGAGGGATTCGAACCCTCGAGGGACGTAACCGCCCCTAACGGTTTTCGAGACCGCCCCGTTCAACCACTCCGGCACCCCTCCGAAGCGCGCCCAAGGTTAGCCGCGGGAACCTCACCGCCGCAGCGCGAAGAACCTCCGCAAGAGGTCCGCCGACTCGCCCGCGAGTAGGCCCTCGCCGACTTCGGGCCGGTGGTTGAGCCGCGGCTCGTGCAGCACGTCGAACACGCTGCCGGCCGCCCCTGCCTTGGGATCGTGTGCGCCGTACACGACCCGCGGGACGCGCCCGAGGACGATCGCGCCCGCGCACATGGCGCACGGCTCGAGCGTGACGTAGACGGCTGTGCCGGCGAGTCGCCATCCGCCCAGGGCGCGCGACGCCTCGCGCAGGGCGAGCACCTCCGCGTGCGCGGTGGGGTCACCCCGCACCTCACGCTCGTTGCCGGCTGCGGCGATCACCTCGCCATCGTGGGCGACGACGCACCCGATCGGCACGTCGTCGTGCTCCAGCGCGCGCTCCGCCTCACGGAGCGCCAGTCGCATGAAGTACTCGTCGCGCGGGAAGAAGACGGAGCTCACGTGCCGGTGACCAGGCGCCGGCCCAGATACCGCTCGAGCGCGCGGATACCGCCGACCACGCCGGCCCGGTCCGCCACTCGCATTCCAGCTGCGGCTACCGACAGCGGCGTGACCCCGCGTGTTCGGATGGCCCGCTTCTGGATCAGCTCGCGATACCACTCGACGGTCGCGCGAACCGTCACGTCGAGCGGCCGGGTCCGGTAGCGGAGCTCACGCTTCGCCTTCTGCGAGGACACGCGCCAGTTCTGGGCCATCAACGCGAACGCCTCAGGCGCGATCGGCCCCGGCACGTGCAGCTGGCCCTGCAGGCGGGCGAGCGCGCCGACCTCGCGCGGGAGGACCGCCAACGGACGCCGGACGCCGGACTCGACCGCCAGGCGGTCGATCAGCTCCACCCACGTCAGGTTGTACCCGCCCAGGATGTAGCGCTCGCCCGGCCGCCCGCGTTCGAGCGCGAGCAGATGACCGGCGGCGACGTCCTCGACGTCCACCACGTTCGTGGCTCCGTCGACCACCGCCGGCAGCCGCCCGAGGAGGAAGTTGCCGACGACGCGCGTCGACGTCTCACCCGGCTGGGTGCGATCGATGGGCACGCCGAGCACATAGGCCGGATTGACGACGATCACCTCGACGCCGAGGCGCGCGCCGGCGGCGAGGGCCTCGGCCTCACCCTCGTGCTTGGCGTCCGCGTATGCCATTCCGAACTCCCCGCCACGGAAGACCGCGTCCTCGCTGGCCGCCTTGCCGTGGGGCGCGCGGCCGATCGCCGCGACGCTCGACGTGAGCACGACGCGGCCCACGTCCTCCGCCGCGGCGGCCTCGACCACGACGCGCGGTGAGAGGGCGTTCATCTCCCAGACCCGCTCCGGTGGGCGCGAGCCGACGTAACCGGCCGTGTGGAACGCGACCTCGCAACCCTTGAGCGCCCGGCGCACCGACGCCCGGTCGAGCACATCGGCCCGAACGGGCTCGACGTCGAGCGCCTCGAGCCGATCAAGGCGGCCACGCTCGCGATAGGTGACCCGCACAGCGTCTCCCCGCTCGGACAGCAGACGCGCCACATGACCCCCCACGAACCCGGTCGCACCGGTCACGCAGGCGGTGGTCATGCAACCTTTCTTGCTCGTACGTTCGCCGAGCGGAGCGGCAACTTTGCGCCCATTTGGCTGTTCGCTGCGACGTACACTCCTGAGCACCGTAACCCAATGCGAATCCGCCTTCCGATCCTGGCGGCAGCGGCGCTGACAGGCGCACTGGCCGCTCCCGTAGCGGCCGACGCGTCGAGCGCCGACGCTTCGCAGACGGCCGCGGTCCCGGGGGAGGTCGTCGTTGGCTACGCCCCCGGCGCGAGCGATGCGGAGAAGCAGGCCGTGGCGTCGACGGCCGGCACCTCGCCGACCGGCGACCTACCCGACGGAGCCCAGGTGGTGAGGATCGAGGACGGCCAGTCCGTCGGGCACAAGGTCGCGGAGCTCAGGCGCACTCCGGGCGTCAGCTACGCGGTCCCCGACTTCCGCGTGCGCGCGGCCGGCGACCCGCCGCCGTACTTCCCGAACGATCCCGGCAACGGCGGCCTCGGTGACTGGTGGCACCTGCAGTGGAACTTCTACGGACCCTTCGGAGTGAACGCCCCCGAGGCATGGGCGATCGCTCGCAGGGACGGCGTCCCCGGCGGGAAGGGCGTGACCATCGCCGTCATCGATTCGGGCGTCGCCTACCGGAAGATGGGCCGCTTCCGCCGGGCCCCGGACCTTCCGTCACACCGCTGGGTACATCCGTACGACTTCATCCACAAGAACGCCTATCCGGTCGACCAGGACGGCCACGGGACGCACGTCACCGGCACGATCGTGCAGCGGACGAACAACGGATTTGGCCTGACTGGTCTGGCCTACGGCGCGAAGATCATGCCGCTGCGGGTCCTCGACGCCAACGGAAACGGAGACGGATCGAACTTCGCGAAGGCGATCCGCTACGCGGTCGACCACCACGCCCGGGTCATCAACATGAGCGTCGAGTTCGACACGAGCCTGCGGGCGGCCGACATCCCCGACGTGATCCAGGCGATCAAGTACGCGCACAACCACGGCGTCGTGATGGTGGCGGCCGCCGGCAACGACAGCGAGGACCGGCCGGCCTACCCCGCCCGCGACCCCTACGTGATCTCAGTCGCCGCCACGACCGCCGACGGCTGCCTGGCCGACTACTCCAACGACGGCACCGGGCTCGACGTCTCCGCCCCCGGCGGCGGCAACGACTCGGACCTCGCGGACAACGCCTGGGACAGCGCGCACTGCAACCCCAACGGCGCGGCGCGCGAGGTGTACCAGGAGACGTTCACGCACGGCGTCAAGCACTTCGGCCTCGTCGGGTACGAGGGCACCTCCGAATCGGCGCCGCACGTGTCGGCGATCGCCGCGCTCATCATCGCTACGCGGGTGATCGGCGCGCACCCCAGCCCGGCGGCGGTTCTCGCCCGCATCCAGTCGACGGCCCGCGACATCGGCGCGCCCGGCTGGGACAGCCGCTACGGCGCCGGGCTCGTCGATGCGGCGGCAGCCATCAGGCGCTAGCCGGCGCGGCGCCCGCGCCGCTCAGGTCGTACGGATGATCATCACGCTGCAGGGAGCGTGATGAGAGACCTTGTTCGGCACGCTGCCCAGCAGGAAGCGCTTCGCGCCGGTCATCCCCTTGTTGCCGACGACGATCAGATCGGCGCCCTGCTCCTCGGCCACGTCGAGAATCGCGTCCGCGGGATCGCCCTGGCGAGCGTAGGTGTCGACCTCCACGCCGGCCTCCTCGATCTTCTCGCTCGCCGCGCGAAGCGTCGCGTCCACGTCCTCCCGCTCATTGACCGCCCACTGCATGTCATCGGGCGCCTCGGCGCGCTCCTCGCGCAGCCGCTGCGAGCCAACCGGCTCGAAGGCGCTCACGAGGTGAACCCGGCCCCCGATGGCCTTGGCCAGCTCCGTCGCCTGGCGAACCGCCTCGCCAGCTGTCTCCGAACCGTCAGTACCCACCACGATCGAGCCGAACATCTCTCTCCTTCCAGGTCCCCTCCGGGCCGGGATGATATGCGGAGCGCGCCGTACCGACTTGACGCGCGGCCGGAAACCTAGGAGGCTGGGCCCCATGGCCGAGACGAAGTGCCTGGTCGTGGACGACCACTCGGTCGTCCAGCAGGGCCTCGACCTCCTGCTCGCGGACTTCGAGGACCTCGACTTGGTCGGGACGGTCAAGTCCGGAGAGGAGGCCATCGACGTCGTGGCCGAGCTGCAGCCGCAGATCGTGCTGATGGACGTCCGGCTGCCCGGCATCGACGGCGTCTCCGCGGTCAAGCGAATCCAGCAGGTCGCGCCGAGCGTGGAGTTCGTGATCTTCTCGGCCTACGGCGACAGGCGGCTCCTATCCGACGCACTGGCCGCCGGCGCTCGCGGATACGTCCTGAAGGGGTCGCCGCCGGAGGACCTGATCCGGGCCATCCGGACCGTCGCCGCCGGCAAGGCGTTCGTCGACCCGTCGCTCTCTCCCGCTCTGCTCATCAGCGACGGACGATCCACCGAGAGCGCGCTGTCGGAGCGCGAGCGCGAGATCCTCCAGCTTCTCGCCGAGGGCTACCACACCGAGGAGGTGGCGCGGCGGATCGGGCTCTCGGTGGAGACGGTCAAGTCGGACACCAAGCGCGTCATCGCGAAGCTCCAGGCGGACACCCGCACGCACGCCGTGGCCATCGCGCTGCGGCGGGCGCTGATCGACTGACCCGCGGCGCGCGGCGCTGCCGCTCCAGGTCCGGCCGGGAACATCTAACGCACGTCAGAATGCCCGCATGGACCAGATGCCGCGGTTCTGGATCTACATGCAGATCGCGATCCTGATCTGCGTCATGATCTCCGCCGTGATCGTGGCGATCAAGCTCTAGCGCGACGCCCGGCGCAAGCGTCGAGCGGCGCGCCCGCACCGCTCGCCGCGCCTCGCCGGCCGGCGTCTAGTTGGTCTTGCGCTCGAGGTTCGCGACCTCGTCGGCCTTGTCGTCCGCCCTGTTCTGGGCCTGCGCGAGCTCGTCCTTGGCCTCGCCCTTGCGCTCCTCCTGGCGCCCCTCACGGCGAAGGCCCGAATCGCCGGTCACGTCTCCAGCGGCCTTCTTCGCCCGGCCGGTGATCTTGTCAAGCAATCCCATTTCGACTCCCCTTTCTGGTCAATCAGATGCATTCCCCCTCAGCGCGCCGCCAAACGGCGCGCGGGGTTTAGTGTCCCCCATCAAGGGTACACCGTTCAGGCGTGACGGGGTCCCCGTCAAGGGGCCGAGGACGACGCGCAAACGGTGGCGGCCCCCCGGCTTGGCGGAGAGCACGAACCGGTAGGGTATGCGGCCCAGCGAGGCGAAGCCCTGGCTGTCCCCAATCGAAGGTTGCTCGCATGCCGGACTCCGGTCCCCTGGTCAGTCGGCCCGCAGACGTCGAAGAGCGCGACTCCGTGCTCGCGACGGTCTCGAACGCGATGGTCCGGCTCTACAAGGAGCTCTTCGGTCGCGGGCCCACGAAAGCGCGCAGCTACTTCGCCGGGCCGGACGTCCTCGTCTGCGTGCTGCGCGACACGTTCACGCCGGCAGAGCGCAACCTGGCCGCGCTGGGAGAGCACCAGCGGCTTCGCGACGCGCGCGTCTTCTTCCAGCACGCGAGCGAGCAGGAGTTCCGTGGGACCGTCGAGGAGATTGTCGGGCGGCGGGTGACCGCGTTCGTGAGCGGTATCGATGTGGACGCAAACCTGGCCGCCGAGCTGTTCGTCCTGGAGCCCCAAGAGGCGAACGCCGCCCTCTAAGCCGCCACGTCGTGCACCCAGCGCGCGGCGGCTTCGGCGTCAGCCTCCGCAGTGAGCTCGTACCGGGGCGGCTCGTGCGAGGCGACCCACGCGTGCACGATCCGCACCTCGTCGACCTCCTCCGGGGGGACCGACGGGGTCTTGCCGAGGGCGAGCGCCGCCCGGGTCCTCTCGGCGACCCTCCCGCGATCGGTCAGCTGTCCCCAGTCGGCGACTCGGCCCTGCACCAGCCAGAACGCATCCCAGGCGGGCTTGGCAGGATGCCGCGCCAGCACGAGCCGGGTTCGCGCATGCGTGGCCTCGAGCACCCCGCTCAGACGTCCGATCACCCGCTCCAGGCGCTCCCGCCGGCGAACCAGGACCGCGGCTCGCTCGTAGAGCTGCGCTGCCGCGGCTTCCCGAAGCTGCCGGTCCACGACCGCGAGCAGGTCCGAGCCCCCGTCGCCCACGGCGGCCAGCGCCTCGTCGAGCCGGCGCCGGTAGACGTTGGGGTCTAGGTCTCTCAGGCACGGCGAGAGGCAGCGGCCCATCTGACCGTACGCCGAGGGGTGGTCTCGCGTCGGCAGGGCCCGGCCGCAGCGGCGCAGGCCGAACAGCGAGTTGAGCTGCTCGACGAGCTCCGCCGCCGCCTCCCGCCCGCGCAGCGGCCCGACGTTGATCGCCAGCCCCGGCGCGGGCTCGCGCGCAACCTCGAGGATCGGGAACGCGATGTCGAGCCGGCAGCGGATGTAGAGGTAGCCATCGCTCCGCTTCAGCCTGACGTTGCCCGGCGGGCGCCACCGCTTGATGAGCCTGTTCTCCAGGACGAGCGCGCCGAGCTCGGAGCTGGTCGAGACGTAGTCGACGACCTCGGCGCGCTCGGTCCAGCCCGAGGGAGCGCAGAAGTGCGACCGGGCACGGCTGCGCACCGACACCGACTTCCCCACATAGAGGGGCTTGCCGCGCTCGTCGCGGAACACGTACACGCCGGGGTCCTCGGGCAGGTCGCTCAGGTCGGGCCTGCGCTCGCGCGGCACCGGCGACCGCCGCCGTGGTGAATCCTGGCGCGCGCGGCGCCGGCGGCGGGGCGCGAGGAGCTCGCAGGCCTCCCCGATCGTCTGCACGCTCGCGCATAGCCGCGGAAACAGCGCGCAGAAGATCCGCGCGCAAGTGCGGGCGTCCGGCAGCGCGCGGTGCACGGCATCGACCTCGATCCCGAGTGACGCCGCCAGCGTCGCGAGCTTGCGGTCGCCGGCCAGGGGCGCGTAGCGGCGCGCCATCGCGATCGTGCAGATGAGCGGGGGGTCGGGCCAGTCGAGACCGGCCCGCTCGAAGCCTTGGCGCAGCGCCCGGCTGTCGAACGACGCGCTGTGCGCGACCAGCACTCGAGAGGACAGGAGCTCCCCGAGGCGAGCGAGCGGCGCGCCCGGCGCCGGGGCGGCGTCGACCATCGCCTGCGTGATCCCAGTCAGCCGCTCGATCCCGCGCGACAGGGGTCGCTCCACGCGCAGCAGCGACTCGAGCTCGTCGTGCAGCTCGCAACCTCCGACGAGCACCGCACCGAGCTCGGTGATCTCACAGTCCTCGCCCGGCCGTCCGTTGGTCTCGACGTCGACCGCGACGAACTCCGCCGTCCTGAGCTCGGCTTCGCGCAGGCTCACCCCGGGCAGTGGTACGCCGAGCCGCGGATGTCATGGGCGAGCGCTCCCGCCAGTGTGGCCGATGTCACCCCGGTGGTGTGTCGAACGTCACCGGCTCTTCCCCGCGGTACGCGTACCGTCGGTTGGGCGCCGCAGAAGCTGCGCGCCGAAAGGAGTCCCAATGCGAAGCACAGCCCTCGAGTCGAACCTGCTGAGCGTCTCCCTGGTCCCGCTCGCGCTCGCGCGCGGGAGCTGGGTCATGGTCGCGTTCTGCTTCTTCATGTTCTTCGGGATCGTGATCGGCTACTACACGCGCAAGGGCAGCGGCATCGAGCCGCGGCCGTACGGCAAGGTCTACGGCGGCGCGCCCGGCGCCATCGGCCCGGGCTCGGTGTCGGGGCGCGACGACCGCGAGCGCGTCGACTGGAGCCGCGGAACCCGCTAGAGGGCCGTCACGCCGCCGGTCCGGTGGCGGCCTGGATTCGGTTGAGCGCCCGGCGGAGCAGCCGCGACACCTGCATCTGCGACACGCCGATGCGCTCCGCTATCTGCGACTGGGTGAGGTCGCCTAGGAAGCGCATCGCGATCACGGCGCGCTCCTCGTCCGGGAG
The DNA here is from genome assembly GCA_019246335.1 of Actinomycetota bacterium. Taxonomy (GTDB): domain Bacteria; phylum Actinomycetota; class Thermoleophilia; order Solirubrobacterales; family Thermoleophilaceae; genus AC-37. The sequence continues at coordinate 13,354 of JAFAQQ010000069.1, forward strand.
CTCGCGCACCGCGGGCCACAGGATCACCGCTCGTTCGACCCGGTCGTAACCGGGTTCCTCGACGCCCACCGCGAGCACCGGCTCTGACCGTTCATCGTCGCTGTCGTAGGTGCTGTCGAGCGAGCCCGCCTCGTACGCGTGGGTCGCGAGCCGCGCCTCCAGCACAGCGGTCACGTCCAGTCCGCTCTCGTCGGACAGCTCGCGCGGCGTGGGCGAGCGGCCGAGACGAGCGCTCAGATCGTCCGAGGCCGCGGCGATCCGCAGGATGTTCTCCTGGACGCTTCGCGGAACGCGCGCCGACCAACCGTGATCCCGGATGTGCCGTCGCAGCTCGCCGACGATCGTCGGGACGGCGAAGCTCGGGAACGAGGCGCCGCGCATCGGGTCGAACCGCTTCGCGGCCAGCACCAGCCCCATCGACGCAACCTGGACCAGGTCCTCGATCGGCTCGCTCGTGTACCGGTAGCGCATCGCGAGCCGGCGAGCGAGCGGAAGGTGCGAGCGAATCAGCTCGTCGCTCGAGTGCTGCGGGTTGTCGCGCAAGTTCGCTCCGAGTGGTGGATCGTCTTCTGGATCGATCCACGCAGACGACCTGAGCGGGTTGC
>JAFAQQ010000029.1 GCA_019246335.1 Actinomycetota bacterium
GAGGTGCTCATCGAGATGGAGAGGCAGGGGGTGGCGCTCGACACCGTGCGGCTCGCCGAGATCGACGCGAAGGTCCAGGAGCGGATCGCGAGGCTCGAGCGCGAGATCTGGGGTCTCGCGGGGGAGGAGTTCACGATCGGCTCGCCCCAGCAGCTCGCCGAGGTCCTGTTCGGGAAGCTCGGGCTGTCGAAGAAGCGCCGCGGCAAGACCGGTTTCTCCACCGATGCACGCGTCCTGCAGGCGATCCGCGGCGAGCATCCGATCGTGGAGAAGATCGAGATCTGGCGCGAGCTGACCAAGCTGAAGAGCACCTACATGGACGCACTCCCGGAGCTGGTCGACGGGCGCAGCCGCCTGCACACCACCTTCAACCAGACGGCGACTACTACCGGCCGCCTCTCGAGCACGGACCCGAACCTGCAGAACATCCCGATCCGCACGGAGCTGGGGCGCGAGATCCGCTCCTGCTTCGTCGCCGAGGAGGGGCAGCGGCTGATCTCCGCCGACTACTCGCAGGTCGAGCTCCGCGTGCTCGCCCACGTCTGCGGCGAGCAGGTGCTGAAAGACGTCTTCGCCCGCGGCGAGGACGTCCACGCCGCCACCGCCGGAGAGATGTTCGGCCTCGTGCCGGAGGAGGTCGACCCCGGCACGCGCTCCAAGGCGAAGATGATCAACTTCGGGATCGTCTACGGCCTCTCCGCGTACGGGCTCGCCGACCGCCTCGACATCCCGCAGGAGGAGGCGGCCGACTTCATCGAGCGCTACCTCGACCGCTTCCCGAAGGTCAAGGAGTACATCGAGAGGACGATCGAGCAGGCGACCGAGGACGGCTTCGTGACGACGCTCTTCGGCCGTCGCCGCCGGATCCCGGAGCTGCGCTCGCGCAAGTGGCAGACGCGCTCGCTGGGCGAGCGGCTCGCCGTGAACACGCCGATCCAGGGCTCCGCCGCGGACATCATCAAGGTCGCGATGGTGCGCTGCCACGAAGCCCTTCGAGACGCCGGGCTCGAGACGAGGCTCGTGCTGCAGATCCACGATGAGCTGCTGTTCGAAGGGCCCGAGCGCGAGGTGGCGGCCGCCTCGGAGATCGTCGCCCGCGAGATGGTCGAGGCTTACGACCTGGACCCCCCGCTGGCCGTGGACGTGGGCTCCGGCGTCAACTGGCTGGCCGCGAAGTGACGGGCCGGTGAGACCCGGGGTCGCCGTCGCGCTCACCGCCGTCGCGGGGGGGCTCGTGGCGATGCAGGCGCCGATCAACTCGAAGCTCGGGAAGACGGTCGGCACGTTCGCCGCCGCTTCGATCTCCTTCTTGATCGGCACGCTCGTGCTGGTGGCGATCACCGCGCTGAGCGGATCCGAGGTGAAGCTCGGCAGCGCGGGCGGGCTCGCCTGGTACTACTTCACGGGCGGGCTGCTCGGCGCCGTGTACGTCACGACCGTCCTGGTGAGCGTTCGGACGCTCGGCGCCGGCGGGGTGACCGCGGCGACGATCGCCGGTCAGCTGTCGACCGCGGTCGTGCTCGACCGCATCGGCGCGTTCGGGCTCATCCAGAAGCCGATCACGCTGGGCCGCCTGATCGGCGTGGCGTTGCTCGCCGCAGGGGTCTTCCTGATCGTGCGCGAATAGCCCGAGGGGGTGGCGAAACGCCCGCCCTCGGGGTTACGATCATGGCGATGACCGTCGAGCCCCCGGTCTACGAGGAAAGGCGCCGAATCCCCGACCGGCGCCAGGCCGAGCGCCGGTCCGAGGACCACAGCCGTTACATCCGCACAGCCGTCGCGGCGGCGGTCGCGATCTGCGGCGGCCTGGTGGTCGTCTACGTCTTCTTCGGCCTCATCGGCAGCATGAACTTCCGGAGCGCCGCGCTGGCGTCGGGCACAGCGGTCGTGCTCGCGCTCGTCTGGCTCGCCGGCTACTGGCTCCGCCACCGCGGCGCCGGCCCGCGCGGTCCGGACCCCGCCGCGCGCGAGCGCCGCGGATTCTGAGGCGCGCCTACGCGGCCGCGCGCAGCGGCTCCGGCGCCGGCAGCGAGTCGCCAGCGAACGACGGAGGCGCGATCCGCAGGTAGTGGCCGAACGACCAGTCCACGAACCGCTGCGCGCCCATGACCCCGATCGCCGGGGCGAGCAGCCGGGGCGGGACCCGCGGCACGAGGCGCTGGGCGCGAAGCATCCAGCGGTACTTCCACTCGTGCGCCGCGCTGAACTCGTGGTAGCGGCGGAGCGCCTCCTCGCGCGTGCGATCTCCACGCAGCACAGCGCGGAGCTCGCGGCCGCATGCGATCCCGAAGTAGAAGGCCGTCCGGATCCCCTCCGCCGTGAGCGGTAGGCAGTGCCCGGCCGAGTCGCCCACGAAGAACACGCCGTCCTCGGTGGCGTCGCGAAGGCGGTGCGGGATCCAGTTCCCCTGATACCGGACCGGGTCGGCGCCCAGGTCCTCCGCGAGCAGCACGGTGGTGTCGCGCACGTGGAACCGCGGGTCGAAGGACCCAACCCCGATCCGCACCTCGTCCCCCGCAGGGAAGCTCCACCCGTACCCCGCCGGCACGTACCGCCGGTCGATCCAGATCTCGAGGTCGCGGTCGGCGCGCCACGGGTGCACCTCGAGGCCCCGGGACAGGGGGGCGTCCGGCGGCTGAAACCCCTGGCCGCCCAGCACGCGCCGCCAGCCCAGAGCGTCCACGACCAGGGCTGCGCTCGCATCGCCGCGGTCCGTGTGCACGGTGAAGCCGCTCCGTCCGTCGACCTTCGCGGTCTCGAACTCAGCGTCGCAGCGGTCGAAGAGGAGGCCGCACAGCTGGGGGTAGTCGAAGGTCGAGAACGTCCACGGCAGCCGGTACCGCGAGGTGCCGTGCGGCGTATGGACGACCAGCTCGGTGAAGGTCTGCCGGATCGAATCCTCGAGGCCGAGCGCCTCGAGCCACCCGGTCGGCGCGGCGCACGCCGAGGTCTGGCGTTCGCCGATCTCGTAGCGATCGAGCAGCAGCACCCGCGCGCCGGATCCCGCGAGCGCGCGCGCGACCGCCAGGCCGGCGAAGCTCGCGCCGCAGACGAGGACGTCCGCGTCGCCGGTCAGCGGCGTACGCTCGGCGCCGCGCTTCGTCTTGCGCTGCGGCATGGGGGCCCAGCGTATCGGCCGCCGCAGGGGCCGTCCCGGCGCGTCCGCGGGCGCAGTCTCTAACCTTGCGGCTCGTGCCGGAGACGGAAACGCTGACGGGGCCACAGGCCGTGGAGGGCTCGAACGGCCTGTTGCTGGAGGTCGACGGCCAGATCGTCCCCAACTACGACGCCACGATCGTCCCCTTCAGCGAGGGCGACGTCGTGTCCGGCAAGGTCGTCCGGATCGACAAGGACGAGGTCCTCGTCGACATCGGGTACAAGTCGGAGGGCGTCATCCCCGCCAACGAGCTGTCGATCCGCAAGTCGGCCAACCCGCACGAGGAGGTCGAGCTCGGGGAGGACGTCGACGCCCTCGTCCTCACCAAGGAGGACCAGGACGGTCGCCTGCTGCTCTCGAAGAAGCGGGCGCGATTCGAGAAGGCGTGGCGACGGATCGAGGCCGCGGCGGAGTCTGGCGAGCCGGTTGAGGGGACGGTGATCGAGGTCGTCAAGGGCGGCCTGATCGTCGACCTCGGCGTCCGCGGCTTCCTGCCGGCGTCGCTGGTGGACATCCGCCGGGTCCAGAACCTCGACGACTTCCTCGGGCAGAGCATCGAGTCCAAGGTCATCGAGCTCAACCGCTCGCGCAACAACGTCGTGCTCTCCCGCCGTGCTGTCCTCGAGGAGGAGCGCAAGGAGGTTCGCCAGCAGATCCTCGATCGCCTCCAGCCAGGCCAGATCGTCGAGGGCGCAATCTCAAACATTGTCGACTTCGGCGCCTTCGTCGACCTCGATGGGATCGATGGCCTCATTCACATCTCCGAGCTCTCCTGGAGCCACGTGAACCACCCGTCCGAGATTCTCTCGATCGGCCAGGTCGTGCCGGTCAAGGTGCTGGACATCGACCGCGATCGCCAGCGGATCTCGCTGGGCCTGAAGCAGACCCAGGAGGACCCGTGGCAGCGCGTCCTCGACACCTACCAGCTCGGCGACCAGCTCGAGGGCAGGGTCACCAAGGTCGTGAGCTTCGGCGCGTTCGTCGAGGTGCTCGACGGCGTCGAGGGGCTCGTTCACATCTCCGAGCTGGCACCGCACCACGTCGAGAACCCGCGCGAGGTCGTCAGCCAGGGCGACGTGATCCGCGTCAAGATCCTGGAGATCGACTCCGAGCGCAGGAGGCTGAGCCTGAGCGCCAAGCGCGTCGAGGACCAGGTCCTGCCGGTGAGCGGCAGCGGCGCCACGGGCGCCGAGCGCGGCGAGGCCGGCGACGCCGGCGGCGATGGCGACGCCGGCGGCGATGGCGAGATCGGGGAGGTTCGCGACCTCGAGCTGTCCGACGAGGTCTTCACCGGCGCGGAGGAGACGGCGCCGGAAGCCGGCGCCGCGGAATCGCAGCCGGCTGACGGCGCCGAGTCACAGACGGAGCCGGCGGACGGCGCCGAGCCCCAGCCGGACTCCGAGGAGGCACAAGACGGCGGCGCAGCGGAGGCGGGGGCTGGCGCGGACGCCGCAGACGGGACCGGGGATGAAGGGCACCCCGAGCCCGCGTCCGCCGACGCCGCCGACTAGAGCATGGCGGGCGCGGACGCCCGCGAGCCCGTACCGTTCATCGGGCTGACCGGCGGCATCGCCGCGGGGAAATCGGAGGCGCTGCGCGCCCTCGAGCGCCTGGGAGCTGCCACGCTCTCGACCGACGAGGTGGTTCACGAGCTGCTCGCCACGGACGAGGCGCGCGACGAGCTCGTTGGTCGCCTCGGCGCACGGGTCGCGCCCTCCGGTCGCGTGGATCGGGACGCGGTGGCCCGGGTCGTGTTCGAGGGCCCCGAGGAGAGGGAATGGCTGGAGGGCTACCTGTGGCCGCGCGTGGGCGAGCGGGTGGCTGGATGGCGCGAGGAGGAGCTCCGCCGCGAACCCCGCCCGCGCGCGCTCGTGGTCGAGGTGCCGCTCCTGTTCGAGGCCGGCATGCAAGGAGCCTTCGACCGCACGATCGCCGTGACCGCCTCGGGCGCTACCCGGGCGGCGCGCGCCGGCGAGCGGGGACAAGCCGGGCTCGCGACGCGCGAGGAGCGCCAGCTGAGCCAGGAGGAGAAGGAGGAGCGGGCCGACTTCACCGTCCGCAACGATGGCACCCTGGACGAGCTCGAGGCGGAGCTGTCGGCGATCCTCAGCCGGATCGGATCGTGAGGGAGCCCTCGACGTATGCACGCGAGCCGGCGGGTGGCGGTGGGGGCGATCACGGCCGTGCGCGCCCGAGGCGGGCCGGCCACAGGATGATCATCCGGCGGCGCCTGGCCGCGCTCGTCGCCCTGGTCGTCATCGCCGTCGGTGCGATCGTCTGGTTCGGTCCCGGGCAGAGGGCGCTGCGCGAGCTCACCCTCCCGCTGCACCACGCGGACATCATCCGGCAGCAGGCGCGCGAGAAGAACCTCGATCCGGCGCTGATAGCGGCGGTCATCTTCCAGGAGACGAAGTTCCGGCCGCGGACCTCGGCGGCGGGCGCCGAGGGGCTCATGCAGATCCTGCCGAGCACGGCGGAGTTCCTCGCGCGCCGGACTCACGGCATCACGTTCGTGCCCAGCGACCTCTCCACGCCCCAGGTCAACATCTCCTACGGCTGCTACTACCTGCGCTACCTCACCGACCACTATGGCGGCAATCTCACGCTCGCGGTCGCCGCATACAACGCGGGTCTCAGCAACGTCGATCAATGGGTTGCGCGGGCGGGCGGGCCGTCCCGCTTCACGGACTCGGACATCCCCTTCCCGGAGACCCGCGCGTACGTGCAGAGCGTCAGGCGGCACCGGCGCGCGTACCGCCAGCGGTACGCGCACGAGCTGGGCTACCGGTAGGCCAGGCGTTGGGCGCGGGCGATCGTCGTACCCGAGCCCGCTGCTAGCTTCAGCCGAGTGCCGCGTTTCGAGGTAAATCGCGCCTACACGCCGGTCGCGGACCAGCCGCACGCTCGCGACGGACTCGCCGCGGGCATCGAGGCCGGCGAGCGCTTCCAGACGCTCCTCGGCGTCACCGGCTCCGGAAAGACCGCGACGATGGCCTTCACGATCGAGAAGGTCCAGCGGCCCAGCCTCGTCATCGCTCACAACAAGACGCTCGCGGCCCAGCTCTGCAACGAGTTCCGCGAGTTCTTCCCGAAGAACGCGGTCGAGTACTTCGTCTCCTACTACGACTACTACCAGCCGGAGGCGTACGTCCCGGCGCAGGACCTCTACATCGAGAAGGACTCGTCGATCAACGACGAGATCGATCGCCTGCGCCACTCCGCCACCGCCGCCCTGTTCGCCCGGCGCGACGTCATCATCGTCGCCAGCGTCTCCTGCATCTACGGCCTGGGCTCGCCGGAGAAATACGACGCGCAGATGCTCCTGCTCCGCAAGGGCGACGTCGCGGATCGCGACGAGATTCTCCGCAAGCTCGTGGACATCCAGTACAGCCGCAACGACCAGGCGCTCGGCCGCGGCAAGTTCCGCGTCCGGGGCGAGACGCTCGAGGTCTTCCCCGCCTACTCCGAGACCGCCTTCCGCGCCGTGTTCTTCGGGGACGAGATCGAGGCCGTGCAGCACTTCGACCCGCTGACCGGCGAGGTCCTCGGCGACCTCGAGCACATCGGGATCTGGCCGGCCACCCACTACGCGACCGACCGCCCCACCATCGACCGGGCGATCGGCGAGATCCGCCACGAGCTCGAGGCCCGCTGCGCCGAGCTCGAGGCCCAGGGCAAGCCGCTCGAGTCGCATCGCCTTCGCCAGCGGACCCAGTTCGACATGGAGATGATGCGCGAGCTCGGCTTCTGCAACGGGATCGAGAACTACTCGCGGATCCTGGACGGCCGCGCACCCGGCTCGCGCCCCTACTGCCTGCTCGACTACTTCCCGGACGACTTCGTGTGCTTCGTCGACGAGTCGCACCAGACGATCCCGCAGATCGGCGGCATGTACGAGGGCGACCGCTCGCGCAAGCAAACGCTGGTGGACTACGGCTTTCGCCTGCCGAGCGCGCTCGACAACCGGCCCCAGACCTTCGACGAGTTCCTGTCGATCGTCCCGCAGATCGTGATGGTCTCGGCCACCCCGGGAGAGTTCGAGTCGGGGCACTCCTCGCGGGTCGTGGAGCAGATCGTCCGACCGACGGGGATCGTCGACCCGCACGTCGAGGTCCGGGAGACCAAGAACCAGATCGACGACCTGATGAACGAAGTGCGGGCCGGGGCCGAGGCGGGCGAGCGTTCGCTCGTCACGACCCTGACCAAGAAGATGTCCGAGGACCTGACGGACTACCTCATGGAGTACGGCTTCCGCGTTCGCTACCTCCACTCGGAGATCGACACGCTGGAGCGGATCCAGATCATCCGCGACCTTCGCCTCGGCGAGTTCGACGTGCTGGTCGGCGTGAATCTCCTCCGTGAGGGCCTCGACCTTCCCGAGGTCTCGCTGGTGGCGATCATCGACGCCGACAAGGAGGGGTTCCTGCGGGGGGAGACGTCTCTGATCCAGACGATCGGACGCGCCGCCCGGAATGTGAAGGGCAGGGTCATCATGTACGCGGACAAGGAATCGGCGGCGATGCGCCGGGCGATCGACGAGACCGATCGCCGCCGGGCGATCCAGATCGCTTACAACGAAGAGCACGGGATCACACCCGAGACCGTCCGCAAGGGGATATCGGACATCACGGACTTCCTCGCGCTCGAGTCGAAGGTCCCCACCCGCGGCCGGCGAACGCGGCTTCGCGAGAGCGAGGGGATGTCGGCGGAGGAGATCTCGAGGACGATCGTGGAGCTCGAGGAGGAGATGCTGCTCGCCGCCGACGAGCTCCGCTTCGAGTACGCGGCGAAGCTGCGCGACGAGATCAAGGCGCTGCGCCGGGAGCTGGAGGAGCAGGGCGTAGGAACCTAGCCCTGGGCGCCGGCGCCCAAAGCCATCCGGTCCTGCGGTACCCTGCGGCCCTCCCCGGGAGCGACTTCTACCTCTGACCAGGAGAGCAGACTTGGAACTCGACCGTCACTACATCGAGCGGAACGACTTCTCCGCGGCCCGGCGGGGCTATGACCCGGACGAGGTCGACCGCCATCTTCGCGAGCTTGCCGACGCCGTCGCGGAGCTGAAGCGCCAGCAGAAGCCGTCGCCGGCCTCACTCGCGACCGCGGCCGCCGATCAGGTCCGCTCGATCGTGGAGGCCGCGGAGAAGAGCGCCGCCGATATCCAGTCGCAGGCCGAGCAGGAGGCGCGGCGGATCACGGAGGACGCCTCTCAGCGCGCCCGCGAGACGCGTGAGAAGGCGGACTCGGACGCGGTCGAGCGCGTCCGGAGGGCCGAGGAGTCCACCGAGAAGGTGCTCGAGCGGGCGAACGGCGTCGAGGGCGAGATCGACCGCCTCCTGTCCGACCTTCGTTCTTCGGCGAACCAGCTGATGGACAGCCTGCGCTCGGCCGGGAACGGCCTCGTCGAGAACCTGAACGGCGCCTCGAGCACCCTGCGCACCGAGTTCGACGCCGTGCGGGCTGAGTTCTCTGCGGTGCGCGAGGCCAGGCTCGAGCCGGACCCCGGGGGAGGCGCCGCGCCGGCGGAGCCCGAGGTGGCCGGGCCGCCCGATGCCGAGCCCGGCGTCGTAGCCGGGGTCGCGGGCGTCGAAGCCGAGGCCGCCGCGGCGCCCGTCCAGGAGGACGTAGCCGCGAGCGAGGTCGTGTCAGAGCAGGACACCTTCGTGGAGGGGACCGCCGAGGAGATCCAGGCCGAGCCTCAGCCTGAGGTCCATGCGCCGCCGGAGCACGCGCCTCCGGCTGCCGAGGACCGCCAGGCCGAGCCGGCCGCGCCCGCGCAGCAGGGAGGCCGCTCGATCCGCGGCGCCGAGGGCGCGCGCCTCATCGCGCTCAACATGGCCCTCAATGGCACCCCGCGCGACGAGACGGCGCGTTACCTCGAGCAGAACTTCGAGCTGGACGACCAGGACGCCCTGCTCGACGAGGTCTACGCGCGAGTCGGCGGCTGAGCCAGCGCGTCTGACGGCGAACCGCTAGCGAGGTCCGGTGGCCGGCCAGCGCTACCCGGTGGCCGGCAGGTCGGTGCTGATCACGGGCGCCGCCCGTGGAATCGGCGCCGCGGCGGCGAAGCAGGTCGCCGCGCGCGGCGGTCGCGTGGCCCTCGTGGGGCTCGAGCCCGAGGAGCTCGAGCAGGTGGCAGCCGAGTGCGGCGAGGGAGCGATCTGGTTCGAGGCGGACGTCCGCGACACGGGTTCGCTCGAGCGTGCGGTGGAGGGGACGGTGGAGCGCTTCGGCGGCATCGACGTCGTGATGGCGAATGCCGGCGTCGGGGCAGGCAGCCTGGTGCGGCATTCGGCCGAGGAGGCGCTCGAGCTCGTGCTCGAGATCAACCTCTTCGGGGCGATGAGGACCTTGAAGCTCGCGCTTCCGCACGTGCTCCAGCGCCGTGGCTATCTCCTCGCGGTTGCCTCCATGGCCGCGGTCGTCCAGCCGCCGGCGATGGCCGCTTACTCGGCGAGCAAGGCGGGGCTCGAAGCCTTCGCGAACTCGCTGCGTATCGAGCTGAAGCCGCACGGCGTCGACGTCGGCGTGGCCTATTTCTCCTTCATCGACACCGAGATGGTGCGCGGGGGTGACCGGCGCGCCGAGTTCGCGACGCTGCGCGGCGCGCTCCAAGGCGCGCTCGGCAGGACGTATCCGGCGTCGGTGGCAGCGAAGGCAGTCGTTCGCGGAATCGAGCGCCGGCAGCGGTGGGTAACCGTTCCCAACGCGATCCGGGGCGCGCTCGTCCTCCGGCAGCTCCTCCAGTTCGGCACGGACCGGCTCGTGGCGAGCAGGATGGACGAGTTCGAGCGCGCGAGCATCGAGGAGATGCAGCGGCTCGAGGCCGACCCGGCTGCGCCACTCGGCGCCGGCGGCGAGGCCGCGATGCGGGCGACCGCGCGCGATTAGGCCCAACTCACTCGAACCGTCCTGGCCTACGGGCAAATGGTCCCCCCAGGGCAGGAATGGTCGTGCGCAGATTGCGATTTGGCGGGCCCGGAGGCCACCGGGCTGCGACCTACACTCCTCTAGGTGAGCCAGTCGGCTTCGAGAGAAGAAATACGAGTATCCGGTGCGCGCGAGCACAACCTGCGCGACATCGACGTCCGGCTGCCGCGGAACAGCCTGATCGTCATCACCGGGCTATCCGGCTCCGGGAAGTCGAGCCTCGCATTCGACACGATCTACGCGGAGGGCCAGCGCCGGTACGTGGAGTCTCTCTCCGCCTACGCCCGGCAGTTCCTCGGTCAGATGGACAAGCCCGACGTCGACTCGATCGAGGGCCTCTCGCCGGCGATCTCGATCGACCAGAAGACCACCTCCCGGAACCCCCGCTCGACGGTCGGCACGGTCACCGAGGTCTACGACTACCTGCGCCTCCTGTGGGCCCGCATCGGGCGCCCCCACTGCCCGAGCTGCGGCCGCCCGATCGCCGCGCAGTCGGCCGAGCAGATCATCGACCAGGTCATGACGCTGCCGCCCGCCACGCGGTTCATGGTGCTCGCGCCGGTGGTCCGCGGCCGCAAGGGCGAGTACGGCAAGCTGTTCGACGAGCTCCGCTCCGACGGCTACACGCGGGTGAAGGTCGACGGCGAGCTGCGCCGGCTCGAGGAGGACATCGAGCTCGACAAGAAGTTCAAGCACGACATCTCGGTGGTGGTCGACCGCCTGATGATGCGCGACGAGGTCCGCAAGCGGCTGGCCGACTCCGTCGAGACCGCCGTGGGGATCGCCGACGGGATGGTGGAGATCGAGATCGTTCCAGGGCCCGGTGACGAGGCCGGCGAGGCCGAGGTGCGCACCTACTCCGAGCGCTTCGCCTGCCTGCACTGCGGCACCAGCATGCCCGAGCTCGAGCCGCGGATGTTCTCGTTCAACTCGCCGCACGGAGCGTGCCCGCGCTGCACCGGGCTCGGCTCCCAGATGGAGATCGACCCCGAGCTGATCGTGCCCGACCCGAGCCTCTCACTGGCGGAGGGAGCCATCCTCCCGTGGTCGACTTCGGCCTCGAACTACTACGACCAGATGACCCAGGCGATCGCCGAGCGCTACGAGGTCGACCTGGACACGCCCTGGTACGACCTGCCGGAGGACGTCCAGGACTGCTTCCTGTTCGGCACGAACGGGGATCGCCTCTACATCTCCTACCGGAACCGCTTCGGCCGGCGGCGGTCCTACACGACGACCTTCGAGGGCATTGTCCCCAACCTCGAGCGCCGGTACCGCGAGACCGACTCCGAGCTGGCCCGGGAGAAGATCGAGGAGTACATGTCGGTGCGACCGTGCCCGGAGTGCCACGGCGCACGGCTGCGGCCGGAGAGCCTGGCGGTGCAGGTCGGCGGGCTGGGCGTCCACGAGGTCACGCGCATGTCCGCCCGGCGGGCGATCGAGTGGTTCGAAAAGCTGGACCTGACCGAGACCGAGCGCCAGATCGCCCGGCTGATCCTGCGTGAGATCGACGAGCGGCTGCGGTTCCTCGACAACGTGGGCGTCGGTTACCTGTCGCTCGAGCGCGCGGCCGGCACGCTGTCGGGCGGGGAGGCGCAGCGCATCCGGCTCGCGACGCAGATCGGGTCGAGCCTAGTGGGGGTGCTCTACATCCTGGACGAGCCCTCGATCGGGCTGCACCAGCGCGACAACGCCCGGCTGATCGCGACGCTCGAGCGCCTGCGCGACCTCGGCAACACGGTGATCGTCGTCGAGCACGACGAGGGCACGATGCGCGCAGCCGACCACGTGGTCGACCTCGGGCCGGGCGCCGGCGAGCACGGCGGGCGGGTGGTCGCGGAGGGCACCCCGGACGAGGTGATGCGGGTCCCCGCCTCGCTCACGGGCCAGTTCCTGGCGGGCGAGCGCGAGATCGAGGTCCCGTCGAAGCGTCGCCGGCCCGCGGGACACGTCGAGATCGAGGGGGCGGCCCAGCACAACCTCCGCTCGATCGACGCGCGCATCCCGCTCGGGGTCTTCTGCTGCGTGACCGGAGTCTCAGGCTCGGGCAAGTCGACGCTCGTGAACGAGGTCCTCTACAAGGCGGTCGCCAACCGGCTCCATCGCGCGAAGACGCGGCCCGGCACCCACCGCCGGATCACCGGCCTCGAGGCCGTCGACAAGATCATCAACATCGACCAGTCGCCGATCGGCCGGATGCCGCGCTCGAACCCCGCGACCTACACAGGCCTCTTCGACCACATCCGAGACCTCTTCTCGCGCACGCAGGAGGCGCGTGCGCGCGGCTACAAGCCCGGTCGATTCTCGTTCAACGTGAAGGGCGGCCGCTGCGAGGTGTGCCGTGGCGACGGCCAGATCAAGATCGAGATGCACTTCCTCCCGGACGTCTATGTGCCCTGCGAGCAGTGCC
>JAFAQQ010000037.1 GCA_019246335.1 Actinomycetota bacterium
TCGTCATCGAGAACGGCTCGAGCGACGGGACGCAAGAGCTTCTGCGCGGCCGCGAGCTCGACGGCGAGATCGTCTGGAACTCGCGCAACGCCGGGTTCGCGGGATCCAACAACCAGGGCGCTGCGATCGCCCGCGGCCGCGTCCTCCTGTTCCTGAACGCCGATGCCGAGCTGCTCCAGCCGGAGACGATCGCAATGCTCGCGACGGCGCTGGACGACCCGGCGGTCGGGATTGCCGGCCCGATGCTCCTCAACCCTGACGGCAGCCTCCAGCCCACGTGCTCGGCGCACCCGAGCCTGCTTCGGGCGGCGGTTCTGGGCCTCGGCATCCACCGGTTCCTGCCGGCGCGTGCGCTGCGCCGGGTCGCGCCCGAGTTCTGGTCGCCCGACCACGACATCGACACCGGCTGGCTCAACTTCGCCGCGCTGGCGATTCGCGCCGACCTGTTCCGCGAGCTCGGCGGCTGCTGGGCGATGGAGTACGGCGAGGACGAGGACCTCGCGTTCCGTGCACAGCGGCGCGGCTACCGCGTGCGGTACGTGAGCGCGGCGCGCGTGATGCACGTCGGCAATTTCTCGTTCGGTCAGCAGCGGTCCGACATCGAGCGAGCGGTGCGGGTCGCCCGGGCCGAGCTCACCTTCCTACGCACGCATTACACGCGACCGCGCGCGACCGCGATACGCGCGATCGTCGGCGCAGGCTACGCGGCGCGTGCGCTCGTGCTCGGATGGCTCGGTCGGCCGGCACGTGCCTCGGTCTACCGGTCGATGGCCCGCACATACGCGACCTTCCGGGCACCGGCGGTGCGATACGGAGCGGGACCCGATCAGCCCGGGTTGTGATCGCGCCACAGCCGCGCGACCTTGCCGCCCGACACGCGGCGGACGTTGACATACGCGTTCCCGATGACGACCTTGACGTCACGCCACACGGTTCGCCTGTGTGCGAGGAACGACAGCTCGATCTGCCGACGCCCGCTCGCCCGGGGAACCACCACGGTCCACTGTTTGGCTCCAGTTCGCGGCCGGGCGAGTGCCCGGCCATTTCCGCGAAGCTCCCACGCGCCGGAGGCTGCTAGACGGACACACGACGCACCACCGCAGGCTACCTAGAGCTCGTCCTCGAGCTTGAGGGTCTTGACCGCGGCGCGAATGTGCTCGTGCACCTCGGCGGGCGGTCGGGTGCCATCGAACCGGCGGAGCAGGCCGAGCTCCTCGTAGTGCTCGGCGAGCGGCTCCGTCTGCTTGCGGTAGACGTCGAGGCGCTTCCTCACGGTCTCGGGCTTGTCGTCGTCGCGCTGGATGAGCTCCGAGCCATCGTCGTCGCAGACGCCCTCCCTCTTCGGCGGGTCGAACTCGACGTGGTACAGGTGCTGGTTCGCGACGCAGATGCGGCGCCCGGACAGGCGGCGGACGACGTCTTCGTCGGGCGCCTCGATCAGGAGCGCGGCCGAGAGGCGGCGGCCGCGGCGGCCGAGCGCCTGCTCGAGCGTCTCCGCCTGCCCGATCGTGCGCGGGAACCCGTCGAGCAGAAACCCGTCGGCTGCCTCCGGCGAGTCAACCCGCTCCATGATCGCGCCGCAGATCACCTCATCGGGCACGAGGTCGCCCTGGTCCATGTAGCTCTTGGCCTCCCTACCGAGCTCGGACCCGTTCTTCACCGCCTCCCGGAGGATGTCGCCGGTTGCGTAGTAGGGCAGGTCGAAGTCGTCGACCAGCCGCTGCGCCTGGGTCCCTTTCCCGGCCCCGGGCGGGCCAAGCAGGATGAGATTGAGCTCCCCCACGAGCGGCGGAAGGCTATCCAGCGCGAACGCCGGCAGGCGCTCAGGAAGGCTCCAGCACCCTGCGGAGGCGAGTAGGGTCGAGGCGAGCGGTACCCGCGACGTAGACGAAAACGGCCGTCACCATCTCTGTTGCGGTCGTGAGGAGCATCGGCCGAAGTGGGCGCGTGAAGAGAATGTACGAATAGCCCGCGAGCACCGAGGCGGCGAGTGCGCCAAAGCGCCCCCTCTCCAGCAGCACCGTCCAGATGCCGCCAGCTGCAAAGCCGAGCACGAGCAAGAGCCCGAGCGCCCCGCCGAAGCGAAGGTTCCACCAAGCCTCGCCAGGAAGCGTGAATGGACTGCCGGCCTTCGCCGTCGGGCTGTACAGCACCGCCGCCCTGCCTCGTGCGCGCCGATCGCAAGTGCGGCCAGGGACAAATGAATTAGACCCAGTAGGCCGGTGACGAGCCGCGAGCCGAGCCAGATCGACGCCTGCCGAGTCCCGGCCGCGGTCTCGCGCGCGCTACTGGATAGGCCCATTGTCGCGCCGCCTCATCGCGGCCCTGAGGGTGTCGAATCCCTCCCCGAGAACCCACGATGGGTCCGAGATCAGCCAATCCGGACCTTCGTGTCGGAGAGTCATCGCGAGAAACCCGTCGCTCTCATGCGCGAGGTCATGCCCCACCGGCGTCTTGAACCGCAATCTCAGAAAGACGAGGGCGCGCCCACGCCCGGGATGTTCCACCCGCTCCACCCGAGGCCGGCCAGTCTGTAACCAGGGCCCGAGATAGCGGACAAGCAGGGTTGCGTATCCGGCTCGCTCGAGTTTCGCCCGGGCGTCGCAGCTGAAGAGCCTGAGGCTCTCGGCCGCGGCGCGGTACTGTGCCAATTGCCACCATCTGACGACCGTCCGCTCGGACTTCCGGGACGCGTTCGAGCGACCTCCGCGGACGTTAGGAGCGCATAGATCTTGGTGTTGTTGATCGGTCGCGGAGCGACCGCCGTGTCGGTCCCGCACCCCGCGGGGATGGCCACAAGAGAGTCCAGCGAGCGTGAGGCCAGCGGTCCGCACACGCAACCGGCGCCTCATAGTCGCGGACACGATATTGCGGGCGTTCAGGTTGTTGGACTCAGTGTCGCGGCCGGGATACTCCTGACTAAGACGAACAGAGCGCGACGCTCCCCGACGAGACGACGCGCATCAACCACGGCTTCTGCGACCGATCGCGGGGGATCGTGAGGTGCCGGACCATTCGAGGCGGAACCTCGCCAACTTGAACCGAAGCGGTCGACGGCGCGAAGCGCCGCACAAAGACGCTCGCCGGTGAGCCGCTCGTCCGGATCGAGGCATTGGCTGGACCTACCGCGACCCAATCGTGTCGGTGCATCACGCGGCAGCCCGCCGCACGAGGCGGCGATGCTGGCATGGCTTCGAGCCTTGGGCGAACGATCGCTGTCAGGGTCGCATCCAGAGCCTGTCCTGCGCCGGGGCCTAGCGAGCGCAAAACGCGCAGCGGAACCGGCTCGCTTCCGACCACCCGCACCGCGTGGTTGAAGCCCGCCTCGTCGAAGTGGCCGAGGAAGAGGCTGGTGGCGGGCACCCCGCCAGGAAATCGATTGGCGGTAATCGCCGCATGTGGCGTACCTGCTGCTAGCTCTACGGCCGCGAGACGTCCTCTCACCGCGTCGCTGACGGTCCTGATCGTGGTTCCTGCGTCCCGCATGACAATCGCGTTCGTAACCACGCCGCACAGCAACACAGCGGCGCCGAGCCAAACGGCACGGGTCCCCCCGCGACTCACGAGCAATTGGGCAGCGAGTAGGACAATGAACACGACACTGGCGTAGACGTAGCGCGACTGCGCCGCCGAGTAGCTCTGGTTTAGCTGGGCGAATCGCTGGGTGACGTAGTCGGCGAACTCGGTGCCGACGCCGAAGGTAGGACCGTTCGGGCCGGTCGCGCTTCGTCCGAGCCCGATCAGCGCCCATGTGGCGAGCGGAAGCGAGATCAGGGCGTAGGTCTCGGCCGTCCTGAGGGACCGTCGCGTTGCAAGCTCGTAGCCGATGCCGATTGCGCCGACGAGGGCGATCAGCCGGCCCCAGGCAATCCCGAGGCCAGTGAGAGTGGCCACGCCCGCCGCGGCGGAGTCCGCGACGAACTGTGGGGTGTCTGCCAGGTTCTCGAGCGTCAACTGGTCATTGGAGCTGTATCCGACGCGCCATGCGAGGTAGGCGACGATCGGGACCGCGGCAACCCACAGCCGGCGCCGTGTAGCAGGCGCAACGGCGAGCCAGACCCCGATCGCAAGGGCAAAAGCGACGCCGAGGCTGAAGCTGAAGACAGATAGCAGCAAGAGTGCACAGACCACGATGTCGCGTCCTCGCTGGGCCTGGGCTCGCTCCAGAACCAGGATGGCGCTCATCCCGGCTACGAGCGATGCGACCGAACTCGCGACGCTGAACCAGAGCGTGGCGTGGCCCGGAACGAACAAGACCGGCCCGGCTAGGACAGTGGCACCCCATCCGCCAAGGCGGCGCCGCGCAAAAATGAACACGCACACCGCAAGGGCGACTTGCAAGAGGACCATCGCGACCCGGTAGGCACCGAAGTGCCAGCCAGCCGTCGCGCGGAGGAGCTCATACAGCAGGACGTCGGTCCCAACGAGGTGGTAGGCGTGAGGGGCAAGAATCGTGTCCGGCGAGAGACCGAACCGGCCCAACATGAAATCCCAATCGTCGGCCCACAAGAACGTCCCGCGGCCGACGTACAGGATCAGGCCGCTTGCGATCAAGCACAATGTCGCGAACAAGACGACCGGCAGCCAGCCGCTTTCGCGCGCCCGCCGAGTCCCCTGATCCCACCTCGCGCGGGTGGTGGCTCCCGTCCGTGTCCGCGCCCCCCGCCGGGCCGCTATTTCAAGAACCCCTCGTAGTTGCGCATCATCATCTGTGCCTCGAGCTGCTTCATCGTGTCCAGCGCCACGCCGATGACGATCAGGATCGAGGTCCCCCCGAAGAAGAAGTTCGCGCTCGTCTGATTGATCAACACGGTCGGCAGCGCCGCGATCGCGGCCAGGTAGAGGGCACCCGGGAAGGTCAACCGGGCGAGGATTCGATCGAGGAACTCGGCCGTCGGCCGGCCCGGTCTCACCCCGGGGATGAACCCCCCGTACTTCTTGAGGTTGTCCGCCTGCTCCACGGGGTTGAAAGTGACCGCCGTGTAGAAGTACGTGAAGACGATGATCAGGAGGGACTCTCCGATCACGTACGCGGTCCCGTTGGGGTTGAGGAAGTTCGCGAAGTCCTTGGCCCAGCCCTTCTGCACCAGCTGTCCGATCGTCGGTGGGAATGCCATCAGCGAAGCGGCGAAGATCACCGGGATGACGCCGGCCATGTTCACGCGCAGCGGCAGGTAGGTCGAACCGCCGCCGGCCATCCGGCGCCCCACCACCCGCTTCGCGTACTGGACCGGGATCCGCCGCTGGCCCTCCTGGATGAAGACCACGCCCGCGATCACGGCCATGGCGATGATCGGCATCATCACCTTGAACACCTGGTCGGGGTTCGTCCACCACGCCTGGACCCCGTGCGGGATCCGCGAGATGATGCTGGCGAAGATCATCAGCGAGATGCCGTTGCCGATCCCGCGCTGGGTGATCAGCTCGCCGAACCACATCAGGAGGACGGTGCCCGCGGTGAGCGCCAGGACGATCACGAACACGTGGACGAACGTGAAGCCCCCGTGGATGATGTCTGCCTTCTTGTTGCCGGTCTGGCTGGCGAACGTCTTGAACAGGAACACGTACCCGATCGACTGGAAGAAGGCGAGCCCGACGGTCAGGTAGCGCGTGTACTGGGTGATCTTCTGCTGCCCGACCTCCCCCTCCTTGCGCAGCTTCTCCAGCGAGGGCACGACCACCTGCAGGAGCTGCAGGATGATCGACGCCGTGATGTAGGGCATGATCCCGAGCGCGAACACGGCAAAGCGCGACAGGCTCCCGCCCGAGAAGAGGTTGAGGAAGCCGAGGACGTTCGACCCGGCGAAGTTCTTGGCGATCGCGTTGACCGTGCCGGTGTCGATGCCGGGCGCCGGGATGTAGGCGCCAAGGCGGTACAGCGCGAGCATCGCCGCCGTGAAGAGCAGCTTCTTGCGGATCTCCGGGACCCGCACGGAGTTGACCATCGTCGCGATCACGACGCGCCCGGCCCCTTACTCCTCGACGACCGTGCAGCTTCCGCCCGCGGCCTCGATCTTCTCGCGCGCGGTCTTCGAGAACGCGTGCGCGGTGACCGCGAGCTTCACGTCGATCTCGCCCTGGCCGAGGATCTTGACCCGGATGTCCTTCCGGGTGGCGAGCCCGCGAGCCCTGAGGCTGCCCGGCGTCACCTCGTCCCCGTCGGCGAATCGCTGAGCGAGGTCGCGCAGGTTGACGGGCTGCGTGTGGGTCCGGAACCGCTCGAACGGCATCGACTTCTTCATGTGCGGCCCGCGCAGCTTGCGCATCCGCATGTGGATCGGCATCTGGCCGCCCTCCGCGGCTGGACGCGACTTCGCACCGCTTCGGGCGCCGGCGCCCTTCTGGCCCCGACCCGATGTCTTGCCGACCCCGGACCCCTCGCCTCGTCCGACACGCTTGCGGGGGTGCCGTGAGCCGGGCGTCGGCCTGAGGCTGTGTAGGCCGATCTCCTGTCCCATCAGGCCTCCACCTGGCCCATCACTCCTCCACCTTCACGAGGTGGCGGACGGTCCGCAGGGCGCCCCGCAGCGTAGGGTGGTCCGGCCGCTCGACCCTCCGGCCAATGCGCCCCAGGCCAAGCGTGCGCAGCGTCTCGCGCTGCCTCGGGTTGGCGCCATTCGCCGAGCGGCATTGCGTTATCCGCAGCGTCCCGGACACGTCAGGTGGCCTCCGCGCCGACCGGCCCGCCCTCGGCCTCGCCATCGACCGCGGCGGCGGTCTCCTCAGGCGCGCCCTCCGGGGCTGCGCCGCCTCCGTTCGGACCGGCGCCCGCCGATCCGTCGAGGCCCAGGACCTCCTGGACGGTGAGTCCGCGCAACTCCGCGACCTCCCGGGGGCTTCTGAGCATCTGCAGCGCGGTCACCGTGGCCTTCACGAGGTTGATCGGGTTCTGGCTGCCGAGCGACTTCGACAGCACGTCGTGGATGCCTGCGAGCTCGAGCACCGCGCGCACCCCGCCGCCCGCGATCACACCGGTTCCCTCGGAGGCGGGACGGAGCAGGACCCTGCCCGCGCCGTAGATTCCGGTCACCCGATGCGGAATCGTGGTGCCGTGCATAGGCACCTTGAAGAGGTTGCGGCGAGCGTGCTCGACGCCCTTCTGGATCGCGAGGGGAACCTCGTTCGCCTTCCCGTAGCCGACTCCGACCATGGAGCGCTCGTCACCGACCACGACTAGGGCGGTGAAGGAGAAGCGCCGGCCGCCCTTGACGACCTTGGCCACGCGGTTGATCTCGACGACCCGTTCCTGCAGGTCGCCGCCCGCGCCAGATGAGCGATCGCGTTCCCTGGCCACGAACGGCCGAGGGTATCGAACCCGCATTCCCACGCTCGATCGAGGCCCGCTCCGGGATGCCGGTGGGCCGCCGGCGGCATTTTGCCGCTGGGCCGGCGGTTAGCATCGTTCGGGTCAACGGTTCGAGCGAGGAGGCTGATGAGCGTGACAGCGGCCAGGAAGCGGACAGGCATGGCGTTCGTCGTGGCGCTCGTGCTGTGGGGGGCCGTGGCGGCCTCGGCGGTCGCGGCCACCTCCACGATCACCCGCGCGGATTGCCTGAACGGCCGGATCACGCGCAACGGCGCTCCGGTGCCCCAGGCCGAATGCCTGCGGCACGTGGGACAGGGCGTCAACCTCGCCCATACTGGCTTCGACGTGTGGATCGTCGCCCTGGCCGGCGGCGCCTGCCTCGCCGGGGCGGCCTTGCTGCGGCTGCGCCCGCGGCAACGGACGAGCCGCGCCTGACCGATCCGTCGGGGCGTTCCGTCTGGGCCGTGAAAGGCGCTCGGCTCTGAGATGGGTCGAATTGCGTCCCGCATCTCGCCGCAAGTCGGCCGACCCAGCGGGGTTCCGCCTCCGCTTTAACCTCGCCGGCGCGTGAGCATCTCCGAAGAAGAGCGGCTGCGACGCCGGCTCGAGGCATCCGGCGGTCGGGGGGACCTCGGCATCAACGATCTGCTGTCCGCTTTCGGGGTCCGCAAGGCGACGCCACAGGCGCGGCGTCAGGTCGAGGCCGCGCTCGTCGCAGCGGGAATCGCGGTTGAGCCGAGCCTCGAGTCAGCGACACCACGGACCCGCGTGACGCTCGAGCTCGTGGATCGCGCCGCCGGCGCCGGGGAGGCGGAGGACACGGCGCCTGCGGCCGAGGACCCCGATGGCGTCGAGCCTGCGTCCGACGACCTTCAAACCGTCATCACCGAGATGGTCGCGGCCGAGAAGGAGGTCACCGGGCCCGACCTCGCCGGGGCCGTTCACGACGTGGCCGGCGTCTCGATCGCGACCGCAACAGACGCGATCGAGATGCTCGAGCGCGATGGTCAGCTCGTCACGGGCACCCGCGACTCGCAACGGGTGTACCGGGTGCCCGCGCCGGATCCCTGGTCGGTGCCGGCGCCCGAAGACCGGCCGCGGCGCGCGGCCGGGCGCGGCACGGGACCGCCGCCGGCCCCGGACCTCGCCCGCGAGCTCCCTCCGCCGCCAGTCGAGGCCGTCCCCGCGCCCGAGCCGGGGCCAGCGGCCGGCCCGGAGGCCCACTACCAGTCCGAGCTCGAGAGCGAGCCCGAGCCCGAGCCCTACAGCGAACCCGAGCTCGAGGCGCAGCCGCCGCCGGAGCCCGAGCCCCACAGCGACGAGCTCGAGGCCCAGCCGGAGCCCGAGCCCGAGCCCTACGACGAACCCGAGCTCGAGGCGCAGCCGGCGCCGGAGCCCGAGCCCGAATCCGAACCCGAGCATCCGGATCCGACCCCGGACGCCGCTCCGCCGCCAGCTGCGCGCCGGCGCGAGCTCTCGCCACTCCGTCGCTGGGTCGCCAACGTCCTGGCCGTCGCGGGCATCCTGCTCGTCGCCGAAGCTGTCGTCACGGTTCTGTGGAAGGAGCCCTTCACGGCCTTCGAGGCAAGCCAGTCGCAGGACAGCCTCGCGAGCGAGCTGAGGGCGGTGGACGCACGCCAGGGAATAGCCCTGACGAGCGGCCAGGCCCGCCGCATCGCCGCCGAGCACGACGCCCTCATCCGCCAGCAGCGGCGCATGGCCTACCTCGCGCAGGCACTCAACGCCGGCACGCCACCAGGGAAGCCGCTGGGCCGGATCCGGATCCCCTGGATCGGGATCGACGCCATCTTCGTGCAGGGGACGGGCACGTCCAGCTTGGAGATGGGGCCTGCCCACTACACCGAGACGTCCCTGCCCGGCCAGCCCGGGACGGTTGGCATCGCCGGCCACCGCACGACGTACGGCGCCTGGTTCCGCAACATCGACGACCTCAAGAAGGGCGACAAGATCGTCGTGACGATGCCCTACGGCCGGTTCACGTACACGGTCGAGCGCCAGCGGATCGTCCCATCCGCCGAGAAGCACGCCTTCGACGGCGCGGGCTACGACCGCCTAGTGCTCTCCGCGTGCCACCCTCTCTTCAGCGCGACCGACCGGATCCTCGTCGAGGCGCGGCTGACCAAGACCGTCGCGCTCGGCGCCGCGCGGAGCGACGCCCGGGCACCCGCTCCCGCGCCGCCGAGCGCCAACCGGCCGCCGCCCGGCAAGGTCAACCTCGGCACCCGGGACCTGGGGCCGGGCTCGACGGGGGACGCCGTGCGCGCGCTCCAGCGCCTTCTCCACGTGCAGGTCACCGGCTACTACGGCACGCAGACGCAGCAGGCGGTAACCGCCTTCCAGCGAAAGCACAACCTGCCCGCGGTCGGCAAGGTCGGGCCGCAGACGCGCAGGGCGCTGACGGCCGGCGGTTAGGAACGCTCGCCGCCGCAGCTTCATCATCCTGCCTGACCCCCGCGTGGAGGGGGTTATCCAGGATGCTGCACCATCGAACGGTGCCGCGGGTCCGGCAGCGCGTCAGCCGCCGCGCGGCACCCAACCCGTCAGAAGCGCAAGCCCGCCTCGCGCGCGGAATCCGCCAGCGCCCTGACCCGGCCGTGGTAGAGGTAGCCGCCGCGGTCGAAGACCACGGCCTCCGCCCCTGCCTCCTTCGCCCGGCCCGCTATGAGCTCGCCGGCCTTGCGCGCCTGCTCCATCGGACCGAGGTCGCGGAGCTCGGGCTCCGTCCAGTTGACGGCGGCCAGGGTGTGGCCGCGGTCGTCGTCAACAAGCTGGACGCGGATGCCTCGGTTCGAGCGGAAGATCGAAAGGCGCGGCCGCTCGGCCGACCCTCGCACCTTGGCGCGGACCCGCCGGCGGCGACGGAGGCGCCGGGCCTCACGGGTGCGCACGCTCATGCGCGCTTGCCCACCTTGCGCGCCACGTACTCGTCGCGGTAGCGGATGCCCTTGCCCTTGTAGGGCTCCGGCGGACGCACCTTTCGGATGCGAGCCGCGATCTCCCCGACCGCTTGCTTCGAGCTGCCGCGCACGACGATCTGGTTCGGCGCCGGGACCTCGAACTCGATGCCGTCCGGCGCCTTGATCGGCACCGGATGCGAGTAGCCGAGCGCCAGCTCCAGGTCGCGGCCTCGCAACTGGGCCCGGTAGCCGACGCCCTGGATCTCCAGGCGCTTCTCGAACCCGTCGGTCACCCCTTGCACCATGTTGGCCACCAGGGTTCGAGTGAGGCCGTGCAGTGCGCGGTGCTCGCCGCGGTCGGTGGGGCGCGTGACCACGAGCTGGTCGCCGTCCTCGCGCGGGCCGCGCTGCACGGTGATCGCACGCGGGATCCGCTCGGACAACCGGCCCTTCGGCCCGCTGACGCTGACGAGCTCGGGCTCGATCGTGATCTCGACCCCGGCCGGGATCGGAATGGGTTGCCTGCCGATTCA
>JAFAQQ010000042.1 GCA_019246335.1 Actinomycetota bacterium
CGTCACGACCACCACCAGGTCCGGGCGCGTGGCGCGGATGTGGCCGGTGAAGAGGCGAACGTCGCCGCACAGCCGAGCGACCTGTCGTGCCGCGTCGCGAATCCCCCGCGGCCTCGTGACGGTCGCATAGGGCAGGATGCTCACGTCGGCGAACCGGGAATAGTGCTCCACCAGCGACCCGTCGTCTGGAACGACGACGTCGATCTCGCCGCCACGGGCGAGCGCCGTGAGTTCGCGGTCGAGCGAGTTCGAAGGACCGTTTACGTCCCCCAAATGGAATACGGCCAGTACCTTCATGCGAGAATCCCCTCGCGCCCTATCGTAGGCGGAATATGGCTCCGCGCCACCATCGCGTTGCGGCGCGTTAGGCAACTGACGCGCGTCGGCGTGGGCGTCGCGGCGGCGCTGGCGCTCGCGTCGTGCGGCACGGACACCGGGGTGGCTCCACAACCCGTCGACAACTCGGCGACGCTCTCTCTCGTGAGCCGGGCCGAGATCGTCCGCACGCCCCCGAACAGCCCCCAGCGGACGGTGTTGACCTGGTGGCGGCTGGCCCAGTTCACGGTCGTCCACGACAGCATCGCCCTGTTCACGCACGCGGCCCAGGCGCAGCTGAGGAAGGCCGACTACGCGGGCGTCCTGGTCGACTTCGTCGGACCATGGATCCGGAACGGTCGCCCGCAGGTCCAGCGGGTGGAATATCCGACGCGCCGGCACGCGCTCGTCTTCATGCGGACGGTGTTTCGCGAGCCGATCTCCCTCGATCTCTTCCACGTGGAAGCCACGCCTCTCGCTCTGTCGCTCGACCTCACGCGCCACGGCTGGCGGCTGTCCGACCCCACGTGGGTGATCGACCGGGGCAAGAGCCTGCACTCCGCATCGGTGATCACGACAACCACGACGCACACCTGAGGTCCCGGAGCTGCGGCGCGCACCGTTCACGGCCGTGATGAGCTCCCGCGAGGCGCGCGAGGGCGCCGTCTGGTTCGGCTCGCGATTCGCGAACGGCGTTCTCGGCTTTGTTCAGGTCAGCCTGGCCACGGTCGCGATCGGCTCGCACGAGGCGGGTCGGTTCTTCCTCTTCTGGACCGCGACGTGGCTGCTCGCGACCGTGCTGAAGTTCGGTGTCGACGGGATCCTGCCGCGCGTCGTCGCCGAGGCGCAGGTGGACGGGCGCGCGGTGCCGTCCCTGGTCAAGCCCGTCGTCGGCGGCCTCGCGGCCTTCGTCGTGCTGCTCGCGCCGCTGCTCGCGGCGTTCCAGGTGCCGATACGCGGGTCGACGGTGGCCATCGAAGTCGGGCTCGCGGCCTGCTGGGGCACGACCTTCATGCTCTCGGCCGCGCTCAAGGCCTACGGGCGCATCGCGCTCTCGGGCATCGTCATCAACACACTGTGGCCGCTCGGGCCGGCCCTCGCCCCGCTCGTGCTGATCGGGGCTCACAGCGGGTGGGAGGACCTCGCGCTCGTGACCGCGGGAGCCGGAGCGCTTGCGGTCATCGCGGCGGTGGTCATTTCGGCGAGCGCGCTCGGCGGCGCGGCGCTTCGCCGGATGGCGAGCCTGAAGCGGCCCCTGCTCGCCATCGAGGCCGACGTGGTCGGCGCCGCGGTGCTCTCGTTCGTCTACGAGCTCATGGTCTGGGTCCCGGTGGTGGTCGTCGCGGTCAGCGGCTCGACGGGCACCATCGCGGCGGCTGTCTTCGCGGCGGTCCGCGTCGGCGCCCTCGTGAGCTGGCCCTACAACGCGGTGGTCGCGACGCTCACGCCGCGGATCGCGGCCGCCCTGGCGCGCAACGACCTCGGCGCGACGCGCCGGCTGCTGACGCGGGGATCGCTAATCGGGGTGGCGGTCACGCTCCCGCTCGCGCTCGCGGTGGCGCTGGCCGGGCGGCCGATCCTCCACGTCTTCGACAGCGCGTACGGCGTCGCCGCGGTGGCGCTTGCGCTGATCGTCGGCGGACGCGTCTTAGACGCCGCCGCCGGACCGGTCGGCGAGGCGCTCCTCGTCGGGCGCGGCACCTGGCTCGACACCCTCCTCGCCGGCAGCGGGATCACCTGTGCGCTCGTGCTCGGCCTCGCGCTCGAGCCGTCGCACGGCGCAACCGCGGCCGGGATCGCGGGCGCGGTGGCTTTCGCTGCGAGCAACGTCCTCCGGCTCGGGGTGGTCGGGCGCTTCCTCAGGTCGGGGTGGCGAGCCGAGATATCGCTGTCGCGCCGCGCCTGGACCGCCCTCGCGGCCGTGGCCCTGGTCGCCGGCATCGGTACCAGCATCGCGCTCGAGCTGGCGATGCCGGCCTTCAGGCGAGACGTGGCGTTTGGCGTTGGGGCCGCGTTACTCGTGGCGGCCAGCGTCCTTGGCCTCGCCGCAGCTCGCCACGGGCTTCGGGCCGC
>JAFAQQ010000183.1 GCA_019246335.1 Actinomycetota bacterium
GCAACAGCAAGGCCGGCGCGCCTCCCGCGCCGCCCAAGCCGAACACCCAGCAGACCGTGTACGTGGTGCAGACCGGCGATACGCTCGCGACGATCGCGAGCAAGACGGGAGTCTCGGTCGACAGGCTTCAGCAACTCAACCCGCAGCTCGACCCGCAGGCGCTCGTGTCGGGTCAGCAGATCAAGCTGCGCTGATGGCGGCTCATCGACCTCACCGGCGCGGCCGCCGCGCCCTGGTCGCAATGCTCGCGCTCCTGTCGGCGGCGGCCCCCCTCGGCGCCACCGCCGCCGCGGCGCGCCAATCGTCCGGCACCGGACCGCCGACCGAGTCCCCGCTCGTGACGCTCCCGTCCGGGGGAAGGGCGCCGCCGGCGATCCACGCCCCCGAGGCGATCGCCGTGGACGAGAGGACGGGCATGCCTCTGTTCGAGAAGCACAGCGCCGCCCGCCGCCCGATCGCCAGCACCACAAAGCTGATGACCGCCTACATCGCGCTCCGCACCACCAGGCCGGACCAGGTCTTCGTCGCGCAGCGCTACCCGGCCTCGCCGGGAGAGTCCACGCTCGGACTCGAACCGGGGGAGCGCATGACCGCGGGCGATCTGCTCGACGCGCTCCTGCTCGCGAGCGCCAACGACGCCGCGGCCACGCTCGCGCACGGGATAGCCGGGTCGGAGGCGGCCTTCGTCGCGCGCATGAACGCGGAGGCCGGCCGGCTCGGGTTGCGGGACACGCGCTACGCGAACCCCATCGGCCTCGACGACCCGAACGGCTACTCCAGCGCGCGCGACCTCGCCACGCTTGCCCGCAAGCTGATGGATGACCCGCGGTTTCGCGCGATCGTCGGGCGCCGCCAGGCGCGGCTCGAAAGCGGCGCCCACCCGCGAAAGATCGTGAACCGCAACGACCTCGTCGGCGCGTACCGGTTCGTCGACGGCGTCAAGACCGGTCACACGTCGGGCGCGGGCTGGGTCCTGGTGGGCGCCGGGCGGCGCCACGGCGCCAGCGTCATCAGCGTCGTGATGGGCGAGCCGTCGCAGGCCGATCGCGACTCCGAGACGCTGTCGCTCCTCCGGTACGGGCTCCGCCGTTACGCGCACGTCAGCGTCCGCGCCTCCCGCACGGTCAAGCTCGTCATGGTGAAGGACTACACGGCGCGCGCTCCGCTTCGCCCCGGCCGCGATCTCGACGCCGAGGTGCTGCGCGGCTCTTCGGTGACGCTCCGGGTCTACGCGCCCCCGATCGTCCGCGGCCCGATCCCTCCGGGCGGGCGCGTCGGAGAGGTGGCCCTCGCCGCGGACGGGCGGCAGGTCGCCGAGGCCCCGCTGGTCGCGGCGGAGCCAGTCCCGGGGACGAGCTTCGGGCGCCGGTTGGTCATAAAGTTGAGCAACGGAGACGCGACCCTGGGCGCCGGCGTGCTCGCCGCGGCGGTGATCCTGGCGATGCGGCTCAGCCGAAGTGCGATGCTGACGCGGCGCAGGTCGGGCGCATGATCATCACCGTCACCCTCAACGCGGCGATCGACAAGACCCTGGCGGTCCCCAACTTCCGCCTCGGCCGCCGGCATCGAGCCGTCGAGCAGGCGTCCATGGCGGGCGGCAAGGGGGTGAACGTCGCTCGCTCCTTGAAGGCCCTCGGAGAGCCCGTGATCGCGACCGGGATCGCCGGCGGCCCAACCGGCACGCGCATCATCGAGCAGCTCACCGAGGAGGCGATCCTGAGCGATTTCGTCCGCATCCGCGAGGAGTCGCGCACCTCCACCGCGGTGGTCGATCCCACGACCGGCGTCCAGACCGAGATCAACGAGCGGGGGCCGGAGGTCTCCGCCACGGAGCTCGAGCTGTTCAAGGACAAGCTTCTCTACCTGGCCCGGGGCGCGGAGTTCTGCGTCTTCTCCGGCAGCCTTCCGCGCGGTGTCCCGGCCGACCTCTACGCGCAGCTCGTCCACGAGCTGAACCGGCTCGACGTCACGACGGTGCTCGACGCCGAGGGCGAGGCGCTGAGGCTGGCGGCGCGGGCGGAGCCGTCGATCATCTCGCCGAACGAGCTCGAGGCCGAGGAGCTCGTGGGCCACGAGTTCGGCGACGACGAGGACCGGCCGGCCGCCGTCAGGGAGATGGTGGAGCTCGGCGCGCGCGAGGCGATCCTCACGCTGCCGACCGGCTGCATCGGCCTCGTCGGCCCGGACGGCGAGCGGGGCATGTACCGCGTCACGATCGACCCCGGGCTCGTCGACGCCCGCTCGGGCGTCGGGTCGGGTGACGCGTTCCTGGCGGGCTACGTGGCCTCGCGCTACCGGCGACGGCCTCCCGACGAGTGCCTCCGGTTCGCCGTCGCGTGCGGCGCGGAGTCGGTCCAGCACTTCGGCGCCGGCGTGCTCGATCCCGCCGGTGTGGAGCGGCTGTTGCCACGCGCCGAGGTCCACGAGGTGCCCGAGCCGGCCGTGCCCACGGGACGCTGACGAGGGCGCGCGGTTTCGGCCGCAAACAGCGAACCTCGCCCCGCATCAGGGGGCCGGAGGGTCCGCTGCTAAGGTCGTCTTCAGTCCGCCTGCGAACCTAGGATGCCGCCATGGAAGTAGAGATCGGGCGGGGCAAGAAGGGCCGCCGCGCGTATGGCTTCGACGACATCGCCGTCGTCCCCTCGCGGCGGACGCGCGACCCCGACGACGTCGACATCACGTGGACCCTCGGCCCGTACCGGTTCGAGTTGCCGATCCTCGCCGCGGCGATGGATGGCGTGGTCTCCCCGACCATCGCGGGGATCATGGGCAAGCTCGGAGGCCTCGCCGTGCTCAACCTCGAGGGGATCTTCACGCGCTACGAGGATGCGGACGACCAGCTCGGGTCGATTGCCGGGTACGAGCCAGAGCGCGCAACGGCCGAGATGCAGCGGATCTACGGCGAGCCGATCAAGGCGGAGCTGATCGCGCAGCGGATCCGTGAGATCAAGGACCAGGGGGTGGTGTGCGCTGCGTCGCTTACGCCGCAGCGCGTCACGCGGTACTACGAGGCGGCCCTGGAGGCCGGCCTCGACATCCTCGTCATCCAGGGGACCGTCATCTCGGCGGAGCACGTCTCCACCACCAGCGAGCCCCTCAACCTCAAGGAGTTCATCCGCGAGGTCCCGGTCCCGGTCGTGGTTGGCGGCTGCGCGTCGTACTCCACCGGGCTCCACCTGATGCGCACCGGGGCGGTGGGGGTCCTCGTGGGAGTCGGGCCGGGCGCCGCCTGCACGACGCGCGGGGTGCTCGGTATCGGCGTCCCGCAGGCCACCGCGATCGCCGACGTCCAGGCGGCGCGCTCCCAGCACATGCTCGAGACGGGGGAGTACGTCAAGGTGATCGCCGACGGCGGCATGCGGAACGGCGGCGACGTGGCGAAGGCCTTCGCGTGCGGAGCGGACGCCGTGATGATCGGCTCCCCGCTGGCGCGCGCCTACGAGGCGCCGGGCCGGGGCTTCCACTGGGGGATGGCGACGTTCCACCCCTCGCTGCCGCGGGGGGCGCGCGTGAAGACCACGCAGAACGGCAGCCTCGAGCAGATCCTCCTCGGGCCGGCTCACGAGAACGACGGCACCTTCAACCTGGTCGGCAGCCTGCGCACCTCGATGGCCACGTGCGGCTACGAGGACATCCCGTCGTTCCACCGCGCCGAGGTCATGGTCGCGCCCGCGCTCCAGAGCGAGGGCAAGCAGCTGCAGCGCGACCAGGGGATCGGGATGGGCGCGGCGCACGCGGCGAAGGCGGCGCCCGAGCCGGTTGGGGCGGACAACGGCGGCGGGGTCGCCACCGCCGCGCCGGCGCCTCTCGCGTGACCAACTCCACTCGCGCCCCTCGCGCGACCACCTCCGCCACTCGTGCGCGGAAACCGAGCGATACAAGGACGCAGGGAGCGGACAGTGCTCGGCGCGTCCGCGACCGAGGACGCCGGAGCGCGAAGGTTCCCGCGCGCGAGCAAGAAGTGCTTGTGCTGGACTTTGGCGGGCAGTACTCGCAGCTGATCGCCCGCCGGGTGCGCGAGTGCGGGGTGTTCAGTGAGCTTCTGCCGCACACCGTCCCGCTGGACGAGATCCGCGCGCGCTTCCCGCGCGGGCTGATCCTCTCTGGCGGCCCGGCGTCGGTGTACTCGGACGGCGCGCCGAGGTTGCCGCGCGAGCTGCTCGAGCTCGGAATCCCGGTGCTCGGCATCTGCTACGGCATGCAGGCGATGGTGCGCGAGCTCGGCGGGCGGGTCGAGGCCGCGGCGGTGGGCGAGTTCGGGCGCTCGTCGCTCACCGTCCACGAGCACGGCCGGCTGCTGGCCGGTACGCCAGGGGCGCAGAGCTGCTGGATGAGCCACCGCGACACCGTGTTCGAGCCGCCGCCCGGCTTCACCGCGCTCGCATCCTCGGCGGAGTCGCCCGTGGCGGCGGTCGAGGATCGCGCGCGCGATCTCTACGGGATCCAGTTCCACCCCGAGGTCGTGCACACGCCGTGCGGCAACGCGATCCTCCGCACGTTCCTTGACGACGTCTGCGGCTGCGACATGGCCTGGACGCCGGAGTCGGTGGCGGAGGAGCAGATCGCGCGCATCCGCGACCAGGTGGGCGCCGAGCGCGTCATCTGCGGGCTGTCGGGCGGTGTCGACTCTTCCGTCGCCGCGCTGCTCACGCACCGGGCGGTTGGCGACCAGCTCACCTGCGTGTTCGTCGACCACGGCCTGATGCGCAAGAACGAGGGCGACCAGGTGGTCGCGGCATTCCGGGACACCTTCCACGTGCCGCTCGTGGCGGTCGACGCCGAGGACCGATTCCTGCGGCGGCTTCGGGGGGTCACCGAGCCTGAGCGCAAGCGGAAGATCATCGGCGAGGAGTTCATCCGCGTCTTCGAGGAGCAGGCCGCGGCCCTCGGCAACCCGCGCTTCCTGGTGCAGGGGACGCTCTACTCGGACGTGATCGAGTCCGGCGGCGGGCACGGCGCGGCCACGATCAAGTCGCATCACAACGTGGGCGGCCTGCCGGAGGACCTCGGGTTCGCGCTGGTCGAGCCCCTGCGCGCGCTGTTCAAGGACGAGGTGCGCGAGGTGGGCGGAGCGCTCGGTCTCCCGGACCGCCTGGTCTGGCGGCAGCCCTTCCCCGGCCCCGGGCTCGCCATCCGCGTGGTCGGAGGCGAGGTCACCAAGGAGCGGCTGGAGCTGCTGCGCGACGCCGATTTCGTCCTGCAGGACGAGATCCGCTCGGCCGGCCTCTACCGCGAGCTGTGGCAGTCCTTCTGCGTGCTGCCGGCCGACCTTCGCACGGTTGGCGTGCAGGGAGACGAGCGGAGCTACGGCTACGTCGTCGTGATCCGAGCCGTCACGAGCGACGACGCCATGACCGCCGACTGGGCCCGGCTTCCCTACGACCTGCTCGAGCGGATCGCGTCGCGGATGATCAACGAGATCCCGCAGGTAAACCGGGTGGTGCTGGACGTCACCTCGAAGCCGCCGGGCACGATCGAGTGGGAATAGGCCGGTAGGGCGCGAGCCGATTCAGCTGTAGCTCTCCCAGGTCTCCAGGTAGGGCAGGGGATCGAAAGGCTGGCCCCCCGAGTACCAGCCCGGTGAGCTCCACATCTCGAAGTGGAGATGGCACGCGGTTGCGTCCCCCGTCTGGCCGACCACGCCGATCTGCTGCCCCGTGTAGACCGTGTCGCCCACCTGGTGCCTCGACGGCTGCAGGAGATGGGCGTAAACGAAGTCCCACCCGGTGCCGGCGCCCGAGACGACCAGGTAGTTCCCGGCCCCTCCGGCCTGGAAGGCGTTCGCCTTGACGACGCCGCCGCGTGCGGCGACGATGGGAAGCCCGCAGTCGGCCAGGACGTCCTGTCCCTGGTGCGTGTGTCCGTTGCGCGGGGCTCCGAACCGGTTGACGTCCGTCCCGAAGTTGTGCGGTCCACGTACCGGGAACGCGAAGTTGTGCATCGTGAACCGGTTGTGCGCAGTGCCGCCGGCTGCGCGGACGACGGTCCCGTCGGACCTCGCCGCCGCAACGCGGAACGCGTAGTTGCCGTCGGGCTCCATCTGCCCGTGCGGCATCCCGCTCCAGTGGACCGTGTGCCACTGACCATCGCGAACCTTCCGGTGCCAGGTCCTGATCGTCGTCTGCCCGTGCCGAAGGACGAGGCGGATCGTCAGGTAGACCGTGCTGGTCGCGGACCGCACCCGGTAGCGGAGCGTCACGCCGTGGCGACTCGGCACGAAGAAGCTGTCCCGGCTCAACGATGTCTCGAGCCCGGTGGTCACGGACCCGGCGCTGGCGCCGCCGCTGGGAGGCGCCTCCCTGGCGCTCGCCGCCGGGACCGCCGCGGCGGCGGTGACCGCGACGGCGATCGCGCACGCGGCCAGACGCAGGCGCCATCCATCACGCGCTTCGCGACGTCCGTTGCAGCGGGAGATGATGATCCCGGTCCCGTCCAGCGTGGCCTTCTCTTTCCGGCGCCTACGGGGTTAGCTGACGGGCTCGCGCCGAAAGAGCGGCGCTACGGGCTGCGAGCGGATGCTCCACCCGATTCGCCCCCGGGAGCGCCTGGGCGCTCCCATCGGTTCCCCCGTTCCCCGCGGCCGGCGCCGTGGGGACTCGGCAGGCAGCCAGTATAGGCCTGGTCCCCGACCAAGCAGCGCGCCCGCGCAGGGCGCGCGTGGCGCTAACCTGCGACGCGCCGTGAAGACCTACGTGGCGACACCCGCCGACCGCCAGCGCGACTGGCTTCTCGTCGACGCCGACGGGAAGACGCTCGGTCGAATGGCGACCCAGATAGCGGAGACCCTGCGCGGGAAGCGCAAGCCGGAGTACACCCCGCACTGCGACGTCGGCGACTTCGTGATCGTCGTCAACGCCGAGAAGGTCTCGGTGACCGGCGACAAGCGGCAGGCCAAGCGCTACTACCGCCACTCGGGATATCCGGGCGGCCTGCGGTCCCGCACGCTCGCCGAGATGCTCGAGCGGCGGCCCGAAGAGGTCATACGGTTGGCGGTCAAAGGGATGCTTCCGCGCACTCGCCTGGGCCGGGCGCAGCTTCGAAAGCTCAAGGTCTACGCGGGGCCGGACCACCCGCACGCGGCGCAGAAGCCGCAGCCGATGGAGGTGGAGGTCGCATGAGCGACGAGGAGCGGCAGGACACCCCGCAGGAGGAGCCCGGCTCGGCGCCCGAGGAGGAGTCCGGGTCCGCGCAGGAGGAGCCCGGCTCGGCATCCGAGGACGAGTCCGGGTCAACGCCCGAGGAAGCCGGCGGCGAGCCGTCGGCCGACCCGGGCGAGTCGCCCGCCGCGGGCGACGAGGACCTCTCGACGACCGAGGACGACGCGGAGGAGGTCACCGATGCGCCCGAGGCGGCCGCCGAGGCGCCGCGCGAGGAGCGCCGCCCCCGCCGTCCGCCGGCGCAGAAGAAGTCGAAGGACGAACCCGAGGTCATCCCCGGCGAGCACCTGGCGCCGGACCTGGTCCTCGAGGAGCAGCCCGCCGAGGGGGAGTTCGACCAGTACGCGGACACCGCCCGGTTCGAGGCCACGACCGAGGAGGCGGGGGCGCCGTCTCCGGACGAGCCCGCAAGCGACGAGCCGGGCCCGTCCGCGGAGGCGCCGGCGGATGCCGCGCAGGCACGGTCGGTGGTCGAGCTCGCGGCGGACGCGCGGTACCAGGCGACGGGCAAGCGCAAGACGTCGGTCGCCCGGGTGATCCTCCGTCCCGGAGACGGGGCCTACAGCGTCAACGGCCGCTCGCTCGAGGACTACTTCCCGCGGGCCGCGCTTCAGAAGGCCGCTCGGCAGCCGCTGGCGACGGCCGGCTTCGAGCGCAGGATGGACGTGATCGCGCGGATTCACGGCGGCGGCGTCTCGTCGCAGGCCGGCGCCCTGCGTCACGGCGTGGCGCGCGCCCTCGTCGAGGCCGATCCCGCATTGCGAATCGAGCTCAAGCGCCGTGGCTTCCTCAGCCGCGACGCGCGCGCCAAGGAGCGCAAGAAGGCCGGCCTGAAGAAGGCTCGCAAGCGGCCGCAGTTCTCCAAGCGCTGAGCCTCCCGGCTCGGCCCTGATCGCGCTCCCGCCTACGGATGGCGCCGCAGAAACTGTTCGGGACCGATGGCGTTCGCGGGGTGGCGGGCGAGTTCCTGACCGCCGAGCTCGCGCTCGCGCTCGGCCGAGCCGCCGCCGGTATCTCGCCCGCCGGCGCGCCGCAGGTGCTGATCGTTCGCGACACGCGCGAGTCCGGAGAGATGCTCGAGGCGGCGCTGGCGGCCGGCGTCGCGGCGGCAGGCGGCCACGCCCTCCTGGCCGGCGTCCTGCCCACCCCGGGCGCTCCGCTCCTGGTGCGACGCTTCGGCTTCGACCTCGCGGCCGTGGTCTCGGCCTCGCACAATCCGTACCGCGACAACGGGATCAAGTTCTTCGGGCCCGAGGGCATGAAGCTCGCCGACGAGCAGGAAGAGCGGATCGAGCGGCTGGTCGCCGAGCAGGAGGGCGAGTCCGCCGATGGCCGCGTACGCGAGCTCCACGGCGCGGCGGGCGACTACCTGCGCGAGCTCGAGTCGCG
>JAFAQQ010000185.1 GCA_019246335.1 Actinomycetota bacterium
GAGGCGTACCTGGGGGTGCCCTGCATGGGCGCCGTCCTCCACACGCTGAACATCCGCCTGTTCGAGGACCAGCTCACCTACATCGCGAACCACGCGGAGGACAAGGTCGTCCTCGTCGACGACTCGCTGGTGCCGCTGCTCGAGAAGGTCGCACCGAGCTTCGAGACGGTCCGGCACTGGATCGTGATGGGTGACGGCGACGCAGGTTCGCTGCCGAACCCGATCCGCTATGAGGATCTGATCGCGGAGCAGCCCGCGGGCTATGAGTACCCCGCGCAGGACGACCGGGCGGCCGCCGGGCTCTGCTACACGAGCGGCACGACCGGCAACCCCAAGGGCGTCCTGTACTCGCACCGCTCGAACGTCCTTCACGCACTGGCCTCGTGCCTGGCGGACTCGATCGCGATCTCGAGCTCGGACCGCGTGATGCCGGTCGTGCCGATGTTCCACGCGAACGCCTGGGGGCTGCCGCACGCGGCCGCTTTCGTGGGTGCGGACCTCGTGATGCCGAACCGCTTCCTCCAGCCCGAGCCCCTGGCCCGTCTGATCGAGGACGAGCGCGTGACGGTCGCGGCCGCGGTCCCCACGATCTGGGCCGACCTGCTGCGGTACGCCGATGAGAGCCGGCCCGACCTCTCCAGCCTGCGCGTTGTCCCGTGCGGCGGGTCGGCCGTGCCGCTCGAGCTGATGAAGGCGTGGGACGAGCGCCACGGCGTGACCGTCCTCCAGGCCTGGGGGATGACGGAGACGAGCCCGCTCGGATCGGTCGCGCGCCCGCCGCGGGGGGCCGCTGGCGACGAGGGTTGGGAGTACCGCGCGAAGGCTGGTCGCATACTGCCGCTCGTCGAGGCGCGGATCGTGGACGACGACGGCGCCGAGGTGGAGTGGGACGGGGAGCAGACCGGAGAGCTCGAGGTGCGCGGGCCCTGGATCGCCTCCGACTATTACAACGACCCGAGCGGCCGCGAGAAGTTCCACGACGGCTGGCTGCGGACGGGCGACATCGCGGCGATCGACCGGCGCGGGTACATCAGGATCACGGATCGGGCGAAGGACGTGATCAAGTCGGGCGGTGAATGGATCTCGTCGGTCGACCTCGAGGGCGCGCTGATGGCGCACCCCGATGTGCTCGAGGCGGCGGTCATCGCGAAGCCCGACGAGCGCTGGCAGGAACGCCCGCTGGCGTGCGTCGTCCGCGTCGAGGGCTCGGACGTGTCGGCGGACGAGCTGCGCGGGCACCTGAGCTCGCGGGTCGCGCGCTGGTGGCTGCCGGACGAGATCGCCTTCATCGACGAGGTCCCGAAGACGAGCGTGGGCAAGTTCGACAAGAAGGTGCTAAGGCAGCGGCTGGCCGACGGGGAGCTGCGGCGGGAGCCGGTGGCGGCGGCGGAGCGCTGACTGCGCCGACTACGCGGCGCCTTCGACCGGGTAACCGGCGCGCTGCCACGTGCCCACGCCGCCGTCCACGACGTGGAGAACGTGCTTCGCGCCCAGCCGCTGAAGCTGGCTCGCGGCCACCGCGCTTCGCTGGCCGGACATGCAGATCGCGGCCACCGGCCGGTCCGGATCGACTCCGTCGGGGATGTCGTGTACGTCGTGATAGGGGAGGTGGATCGAGCCGGGGATATGCGCCTCGCGCCACTCTGCCTCCTCGCGCACGTCCAGGACCTGGACCGCGCGCGCGTCACGGGTGAGGCCATGAAGCTCGTCGACGCCGATTCGCTCGATTCGCTCGACGGGCCGGCTCTCCGCGCGCCAGCTCGTTAGCCCGCCCGTCAGGTAGCCGCCCAGCTCGCGCACGCCGACGGCCACCGCCAGGCGGGCGGCGCGCTCGCCGTCGGCGTCGTCGCGGCCGACGAGCACGACCTGCCTGCCCTCGCCGGCGATCCACGCGAGCTTCGTGCCGAAGCCCGACCTGAGCATCGTGTTGGAGATCGAGCCCGGGATGTGGGCGTCGTCGAACTGGAGGTCGGTGCGGACGTCGACGATCAGGGCGCCCTCTCGCGCCTTGCTCTCCACCTGGCGCGGGGTGAGGGGTATGACCTCGACTCCGGCGGTCACGAGCGGACCCCGGTTGAGCTCGACGATCTGCTCGAAGTTCGGCGGCTGCGGGCCGAGCGTCGACAGCGCGCGCTCCACGAAGCGGTCCTCGTCCTCGGAGAGCAGGTCGTTGTGGCGCGCTTCGAACCCGATCGTGGAGCTCACCTTCATGTCCATGCCCGGCCCGCCGCACAGGGACCCGCCGAGGTGCCCCGGCCAGACCTCGGTCTCCGGCGCGAGCCCGAGGAGGCGATCGTGAAGGCTCTTGAACATCTCGTGCGCGCCGTCCTCCTTGTCCACGGCGAGATCGGGCCGGGCGACGTCCCCCACGAAGAGCGTGTCGCCCGTGAGGACGGCCCACGGCTCGTCGCCGCGGGCGGCGTCGATCACGGCGAAGGCGGTGTGCTCCGGGCGATGGCCGGGCGTGTGGATCGCCCGGAGACGGACATCGCCGAGCTCGAGCTCCCAGCCGTCGGCGAAGGCCTTGTGCTCGTACTCGGCGCGGGCGTCGCGGTGGATGTGGATCGTGGCGCCGGTGGCGGCCGCAAGCCGCCCGTGGCCCGAGACGTGGTCGGCGTGGTTGTGGGTCTCGAGCACGTGCTCGATATCCACTCCGCTGTACCGGGCGAGCTCGAGGTACTCCCCGATCTCGAACCGGGGGTCGACCACGGCGGCGACGCCTGCGTCCGCGTCGCCCACGAGGTAGGACGCGCACCCCAGGTCGTCGTGGACGATCTGCCGGAAGAGCACGCGGCGAGCATAATCCCGGGTGCGCCTGACGATGGAGGTCTTCCGAACACCAGACGAGCGCTTCGCCGAGCTCCCCGGATACGCGTTCGAGCCGCATTACGCGGAGGTCGGCGGCGTGCGGCTGCACTACGTGGACGAGGGGAGCGGCGACCCGGTCGTCTGCTTCCACGGTGAGCCGACCTGGGCGTACCTGTACCGAAAGGTGGCGCCGCCGCTGGTGGATGGCGGCCTTCGCGTGATCTGCCCGGACTACGCCGGGTTCGGCCGATCGGACAAGCCGCTCGACCGGGAGTGGTACTCCTACGACGGGCACGTCGAGCTGATGACGGAGCTGCTCGCCGGGCTCGACGTGCGCGGCGCGACGGTGATCGTCCAGGACTGGGGCGGGCCGATCGGTCTGCGTTGGGCGATGGAGAACCAGGACCGCGTATCGCGTCTGGTCATCCTCAACACGGGACTGTTCACCGGCCGGGTGAGTAAGGGCTTTCTGGCATGGCGGGACTTCGCGGCGCGGAACCCGGACCTGCCGGTGGGCTTCGTGATCCAGAGCGCGACGACGACGGAGCTATCCGACGCGGTTGTCGCCGGCTACGAGGCGCCGTTCCCGGACGCCGCGTCGAAGGCGGGGGCGGCGCAGTTTCCCCTGCTGGTCCCCACGACGGAGGAGGCCGTGGGCGCGGCGGAGATGAAGGAGGTTCTAGAGCGGCTTTCGCGCTGGGAGAAGCCGGCGCTGGTGGCGTTCTCGGATTCCGACCCGGTCTTCCCATTCCCGCAGGCGGGCGAGGTGTTCACGCAGGCGATTCCCGGCGCGGGCGAGCAGGTCCGGATCGAGGGCGCCGCGCACTTCCTGCAGGAGGATCGCGGGGAGGAGATCGCGGAGCGGGTGCTGGCGTTCGTACACGCGTAGGGCGCGGGTGCCGCAGGGGCGGCAGGGCGGATGGCTTGCCTCAGGACGAAGACGGTCCGACGCTAGTCCATCCGTACCACCTATGGCGAGCACTCGTGGACGACCGGTCGCTTAGTGAGGCCGTGCCCCGACGCCAAACCACGGATCCCAAGGATCCGGATGAGGCTCGAACGCTAGAGACCGCTTGTCACTGGGGCATTCCCGTGGACGCCCTCGAGGCTCGGGGATGCCTTGAACCCCTTGACAAGCGGGTAGATCCCGAGCGACAGCTCCCAGAAGAACTCCGGGACTGTCGCGATCGTCTGCGCGGTGCCGCCCTTGGGGATTGCATCGACCACCACGCCGAGGCCGGATATGCAGATGAGCGAACCTCCGATGAGCCCCACCATCGTCAAGCCCCGCGGCATGAGACCGGATCGGTACATCAGATAGCCGAGGATCAGGCCGTTCCCCACACCGACGACAAACCCGGGACCCAGTACGAACGTCCAATTACGAACCGCGACCAACGATTTAGCCCCGGTCAGTAGCGAGCCGGCTCCGGCGCCGGCGGCGTCGTGGCGCAAGGTCACAACGGCGAGCATGCAGACGATGCCGATGGCGATGAAGGTGCATTCGGCAAGACGCGCGGTCACGTAGCCGAGCGAGAGGATTTCGCTTTGCCGCCTGAGTATCGGATACACGACGACGGCCGTGCCGATGTTCGCGATGATGAGAAGTACCTCGAGGAAGAGGCCGATCCGAACTCGGGTGTCGCCTCCGGAGCCGGCCATGAAGCGCGCGGGGTGCAGCGCCGGGCTGTAGAGGGCCAGTGCTCCTATCGAGAAGACGAACGTGGCGAGGAAGAGCACGCCGAAAATGACGGCGATCCTCCGCGGTGAGGCCATGCGTGTTCCCTCCTTGACGGCAGCGAGGCCCCCGATTGCTGTGTCCCCGCGCGTCCAGACGACCCTCCCACATCAGGGATGGCCAGTCAAGTCTGTCGTCTGACTGTCTGACCGCCCGTTCGCGGGGTTGCCGTGAGGTCGCTTATGCGGCTGAGAGGACTCGAACCTCCACGGGGTTGCCCCCAATGGCTCCTGAAGCCATCGCGTATACCAATTTCGCCACAGCCGCCTGACTGGCGAGTTTAGACCCGAGCATGCCGCCCGATGGTTTACCGTCGCTACGCAGCCGCAGGCGAACGAGTGCCGGAGATAGGCGGTCTTGCCGGGCTCAGCCGCGGCGCTCGGCCGTCCGCGAGAACGTGCGGAAGACCTTGTCCCAGTACGGCGCGCTGATGCCGAAGCCGGTGGTGTCGTCCTGGAAGTGATGGCGCATGTGGAGCTCGCGCAGCCGTCTGCCCACCCACGTCTTCGGCTTGTGGTGGTGCAGGTGGTAGTGGGTCATGTCGTAGATGAGGTAGCCGGCCAAGAACCCGGCCGAGAACGGCAGGAAGAGCGGCGTGCCGAGCACCGCCCAGAAACCCAGCACGAATAGCGACGAGAGCGGGACGCTGACCGAGGGTGGCATCACAAGCCGCAGCGGATCGTTCGGATGGTCGTGATGGACGCCGTGGATGATCCAGTGGAGCCGGGCGCCGAAATCGCTGTCCTCGGGCTCGAAGTGGAAGATCGCCCGGTGGATCCAGTACTCGGACAGGCTCCAGAACATGTAGCCGCCCGCGGCGAGCCCCACGATGCCCAGGGCTCCGACACGGCCGACCGCCAGCACGAAAAGCACTGCGATCGCCGGCAGGAAGATCACCACCGGGACAGCCGGATGGACGCGAGAGAGCTTGTCCAGGAGGTCCGACTCGAACATCCTCGGCGAGGCCCGAAGGACGTCTGTGCGGCGGGCATCCATCGCCTCGGGATCGTAGCGCCGCGAGCCGCCGCCGCCAACGCGCGGCGCCCTTCGAGGCGAGCCGCCTGCCGGGCCGGTCCCGCGCCCCGGCGACCCCCTGAGCGGCAGCTCCACTCGCCCCCGGTCTGGCGCCCTGGCAGTGGTTAGGATCGAGGTGCATGAGCCGCGCGCGCTGGCCATGGACGGGAGTGAGCGATGGCACATGCCCGCTCCGCTCGTGCCTGCTTAGATAGGCGCGCTGGGGAGGGGAGGGCGGCCGATGTGGCCGAGGAGCTTCGGATCGGAAGACCCAATGAGCACGCCCAGCACGAGTCCACTCGTTCCGCGTCGGCTGCGGCCGCGCCGGCCGGTCTCGCCGGAGCGGCGGCGCCAAATCCAGCGCCGGCGACTCGTCGCGGTCGGGATCCTTGTGATCGGCGTGTTCCTGATCGCCAGGGCAATTGACGCGGTCTTCGGCGGCGGCTCTTCGCACCACACGCACGCGGCGGCGACGCGACCGCCCATCGTTAGCCTCGAAGCCGAGGTCCAGGCCACGCTGCGACGCCAGGCGGCGGCGCAGAACGTGGGCATCGATCGCGTCCTCGCCTACACGCCCTTCGTGACGAGCGGTGGCGGGCGCCGGCGCCAGGTCGCGCTCACCTTCGACGACGGGCCGGGTCCCTACACCGAGGGCATCGTGAAGATCCTGAAAAAGGCCCACGTACCTGCGACGTTCTTCGAGGTCGGCTTCCTCGAGCCGTACTTCCACGCGGGCACCCGCGCCGTCGCGCGCGCGGGAGACGTCATCGGCGACCACACGGAGCATCATCCGCCGCTCGCCGCTCTCCCAAAGACCGCTCAGCGTGACCAGATCGACTCCCAGCTCCAGTGGATGCAGCGCCTCGGAGTGCCCCCGCCGCGGCTCTTCCGGCCTCCCTACGGCTCGTTCAACGACACAACGATGCAGCTGCTCCAGAAGCGCCGCATGCTGATGGTCCTCTGGTCGGTCGACACCCAGGACTACCGCACGCCGGGCGTCGCGACGATCGTCCGCCGCGCGCTCGCCGGCGCCAAGCCGGGTGGGATCATCCTCATGCACGACGGGGGCGGCAACCGAAGCCAGACCGCCGCCGCGCTTCCGACCATCATCAAGAAGCTCCGCAAGCGCGGCTTCGAGTTCGTGACGGTCCCGCAGATGATGGCGGACGATCCGCCTCCGGCCGGTCAGCCCCTCCCGCACTATGCGGGCGGCGGATGACGCCCCGCAGGGACTCACGCGCCGCGGGCGCGTAGGCTCCCGCGCGTCATCTCTGCGTCCCGCGGGTTACCGATCCGCAGACGCGATCGCGAAGCAAGGGGGAACCAGATGAAGCTGATCGGCGCCGGATTCGGCCGGATGGGCACGATGTCGCTGAAGGCGGCCCTGGAGCGCATCGGCTACGGGCCGTGCTTCCACATGATCGACCTGATCACCCAGCCCGAGCCCCTTCCGTACTGGGAGGCGGCGGCAAGGGGCGAGCACGTCGACTGGGACGCCGCGTTCGACGGATGGGAGTCGACCGTCGACTGGCCCGGCTGCACCTACTGGGACCAGCTCGCCGAGGAATGGCCGGAC
Organism: Actinomycetota bacterium; assembly: GCA_019246335.1. Classification (GTDB taxonomy): domain Bacteria; phylum Actinomycetota; class Thermoleophilia; order Solirubrobacterales; family Thermoleophilaceae; genus AC-37. The sequence continues at coordinate 7,137 of JAFAQQ010000185.1, forward strand.
GCGCCGGTCCTCCTCAACTCCCGCGATCCCGAGGCCTGGTACCGGAGCTGCGTCAACTCCATCCACGCGGCCGCGGAGGCCGGCACCAAGGGCGAGCTAAAGGGCGGCACGATGCCACCGCCGAACCCGGACGTCATGCGGGTCATCAACACGCAGATCTGGCACGGCACGTTCGAGGGCCGGTTCCTGGAGAAGGACTTCGCCATGCGCAAGCTTCACGAGCACTACGACGCGGTCCGCGCCGGGGTGCCCCGGGACCGGCTGCTCGAATGGGAGATCGGGGACGGCTGGGCGCCGCTCTGCGGGTTC
>JAFAQQ010000091.1 GCA_019246335.1 Actinomycetota bacterium
CAGGTACGCCTCGAGGTGGCGCTGGCTGTTCCAGGCGAAGGTCGCGACGCGATCTCCCGGCTCGACGCCGAGCGACTCGAGCGCACGGCATAGACGGTCGATCCGGTCACAAACCTCCCCGTACCTCGCGCGTGTGACGCCGTCGTCGGTGAGGGTGACCACCTCGCTCTCCGAGTACAGGCGCCGCATCCGGTCGAGGATGTGCTGGAGCGTGAGCGGGTGATCGTGCTGGACGAGGCCCTCGAGCATCGGCGTCTCTCCTCCTGTTCGAGCCGGAACCGCCGCGGCGAATGCTGCCAACATTCGCGCCGCCGTGAGCCTCTGGGGACGCGTCTTCGCCGCGGGCTACGACGCCTTCCTCGCGTCCGCCGAGAGAAGCATCCTCGCCGACCTACGCGGCGAGCTGCTGGCCGAGGCGTCCGGCCGGGTCGTCGAAATCGGATCCGGGACCGGCGTGAACCTGCGGCACTATCCGCGAGAGATCCAGGAGCTCGTCTGCACGGAGCCGGAGGAACCGATGGCGCGCCGGCTGCGACGCAGGGCTGCGGAGAGCGCGCTCCCGGTCCGGGTGGTGGAGGCCGGCGCTGAGGACCTGCCGTTCGACGACGACTCGTTCGACACGGCGGTCGCGACGCTGGTCCTGTGCACGGTTCCGGATCCGGCCTCCGCCCTGCGCGAGGTCGCCCGCGTGCTGAAGCCCGGCGGACGGCTGATCTTCATCGAGCATGTCCGGGCGAGCGAGGTGCGCCTCGCCAGGTGGCAGGACCGCCTGCATCCGCTGTGGGTCCGCTTCGGGCACGGCTGCCACTGCAACCGTCCGACGCTGGAGACGATCGAGGCCTCGCCGCTCCAGGTCATCGCCCACCGGCGCGGCCGGATCCCGAAGGCGCCCCCCATCGTCAGCCCGCTGGTCGCAGGGGTGGCGGCGGCGCGCTAAGGGCTCAGACCGCTTCGCGGAACAGGAGCTCGTCCGCCGCGAGCGCCTCGCGAAGGCGAGACTTGAGCCGAGCGTGCAGCCGGCATACGCGGCTCTCGGAGACGCCGAGGACCTCGCCGATCTCCCGCAGCGTCAGGTTCTTGACGTAGAGGAGGACGGCCAGCTCGCGCTCGCGGTCGCTCAGCCGAGCGAACGCCCGGCGGAACTTCTCCTTCGCCTCGTGCGCGGCCGTCGCGCTCTCCGGGTCCGCGGAGTCCTCCCGCGACGGGAGGGTCTCGATCCGCTCGACGGCGCTGTTCTCCTCGTCGAGCACCAGCGAGTTGAGCGACGTGAGCTCGGATGCCTGCAGATCCTGGCGCAGACGATCCAGCTGCGCGCGGTCGACCCCCATCGCATCGGCCAGCTCGTCGTCGCTCGGACGGCGGCCGTGGATGGCGATGAACTGCTCGGTCGCACGTGCTATGTCTCGCTCCCAGCGACGCAGCGGGCGCGGCGCCCAGTCCTGGCGGCGGAGCTCGTCGAGCACCGCGCCGTGGACGCGCGTCCACGCGTACTGCTCGAAGGTCGCGCCTCGCTCCGGATCGAAGCGGTCAACCGCGGCGATCAGCGCCTCGATCCCGCACGAGAGCAGATCGTCGACCTCGCACCACGCCGGCAGCTCCCGGATCTTCCGGTAGACGATGTGCTTCACGACGCCCGCGTACTCGATCACGAGGCGGTCGCGGAGCCGGGGATCGCGGGTGCGGCGATATTCGGCGTGGAGCGCGAGCGCCTCGGCGTCGGGGGTACGGCGCCGGGCGGCTCGCCGTGGATGGTTCACGATGCTCAATTCCTCCCTTGCGGCGGCGGCACTCTCGCTATCGGTGCGTAGGGCCAGCCGCTGAAACCCGGTACGGCGGAGTGGACGGGCGGCGGATGGCCGGCCTCAGCCTTGCGCTGGCGGCGGCGCGCTCCCGTCGCCGTCCCTCGCCATGAATACCCTCCGTAGCGTGGTCGCGGACGAGGCAAACATCACGGTTGTCATCGTCGAGGACCACGTCGCGCTTCGGCGCGGGCTCGAGATGCTCCTGCGTAGCAGCGAGTGCCGCGTGATCGGGACGGCCGACGGCGCCGCGGCCGCCGAGCCGCTCATAGAGCGGCGCCGTCCCGGCGTCGCGATCATTGACATCAACCTCCCCGATGGGAGCGGCGTGGACCTCACCCGGCGGTTGCTCGAGCGGATTCCCGACCTGGGCGTCCTCCTGTACACCGGCGTCGAGGACCGGGAGGTGCTCGGCGAGGCCCTGGACTGCGGCGCCCGCGGTTTCGCGATGAAGGCGGGCGCGCCGGAGGAGCTTCTGCAGGCGATCAGGGCCGTGGCGCGCGGTGACTCCTACGTCGACCCGCGGCTGCGCCCGCTCCTGCTGGCGCGCTTCACCACCGACCGCATCGGCGTGCTCTCGCCGCGCGAGCGCGAGGTGCTGGACCTGCTGGCCCAGGGGTTGACGGGAGAGCAGGCCGCCACGCAGCTCTCGCTCTCGCCGGAGACGATCCGCACGCACGTCCGCAACGCCATGGACAAGCTCGAGGCGAACACGCGCGTGCACGCCGTCGCGATCGCGCTTCGGCAGGGCGAGATCTAATCCGTCGGGCCGTCTCGCCGGACGCGGCCCAGCAATCGCCGGAGCACCCCGCGTGCCCCCTCCCGCTCCGGGCTGTTCGCGCGCCGCCACTCGTCCCGCGTCCGCAGCGTGCCGGCGCGCCTCGCCGCCATCACGCACCGGCTGTGCGCGTGGCGCCGCCGGCTCGGGTCCCCCTCGGGGACGAGGAGCATGTGCTCGCTGAGCGCCGGCAGGAAGCCGCCGCAAAGAGGGCACCGGTAGGTCGCGGGCTTGCGATTTTGGGCCCGGCGGACCTCCCACCAGGCCGCGCGCTCCACGCGGGCGAGCATACCCGCGAGCGGGTGCATGGATCCGCCCACGGCGCGGCGTCCGGACCTCTACCCTGAGCAGCCGTGCGCTCCGGCCCGGCCATCCTCGGCGCCGCCCTGGCTGCTTGCTGCCTGGCCGCGTGTGGCTCGGACGCGCACGTCGCCAACCGCCGCAGCGGCGCCACCGTCGTGCTGCCCACGGCGGCACCGCCGCGGCCGCCGGCGCGGCCGAAGCCTCATCAGAAGAAGGCGAAGCCGCCGCCGTCCCGTCCAGGTGCGCGCGATGAGCTGATCACGCACGGCCCGCGCACCGGCCACGACGTTGCGCTCACCTTCGACGCCGACATGACCCAGGCGATGCTTGCGGCTGTGCGAGCCGGGCGCACGTCCGTCGGCTACGACCCGCAGATCGTCGACGAGCTGCGCGCGTCCCACACCCCGGCGACCATCTTCATGACCGGCCTCTGGCCGACCGCGCATCCCGACGCGGCTCGCTCGCTTGCATCGGACCCGCTGTTCGAGATCGAGAACCACAGCTACGACCACGCCGGCTGGGAGCCGCCGTGCTACGGGCTGCCGCTCGTGCAGGGCGACAGCGCCAAACAGGACGAGGTTCAGAAGACCACCGCCATCCTCACCGACCTGACGGGGTCCGCGCCGCAGTACTTCCGCTTCCCCGGCGGCTGTCACACCACAGCGGACGTCAAGCTCGTGGCGGGGGCTGGCGAGACGCCCGTGCAATGGGACGTCGTATCCGGAGATCCCGGCCAGCCGGATCCCGCCGTGGTCGCCAACAACGTCCTGCGCGGCGCCCATCCCGGCTCGATCATCGTGATGCACCTGGTCGGCGCGCCGAACGCGCCCGCGACGGCCGCCGCGCTCCGAACCATCCTGCCGGGCCTGCAGCAGCGGGGCCTGCATCCGGTCACGCTCAACCAGCTGCTGGGCACCGGCTGAGCAGTGCCCGTATCCGGTTCGCCGGGGCGACGGGCCGTAACCTTGGCCGTGCAGAATCGCTGACCATCCCAGCTCGGTTGGAGGGCCCGGTTTGGAGCGGATGACGGTCGAGGAAGCGCGGGCCGTGGCGGCGCCGGCCCGGGCCGAGGCGGCGAGCCGAAGACCACGGTCTCCGCTCCAGCGCGCCGTCGCTTCGGTGGTCCGGCGCGGCGACGGCCGCGACCCGCTCGCGCCCGAGGTCGTCCAGAGGCTGCTCGGGATCCTCTACGTCGCCGGGGCGTCGATCGGGACCGTGTCGATGGCGTTCCCCCAGCCGCCGCACACGAACGTTCCCGGGCTGTTCGCGATCTACGGGGTGGCATATGTGGTCGGCGCGATCCTCCTGCTCGGGCGGGGCCGCCTTCCGCGGTGGAGCGCGGATGCCGGCCTTGCCTTCGGCACCGCGCTCATCACGTTCGCGATCCACTTCACGGTCGGCCGGGCCGGCGCCTACTCGCTCTTCTACGTCTGGGTCAGCATCACCGCCTTCTACTTCTTCGCTTGGGTCCAGGCGTTCGCGCAGGTCGTCCTCGTCTGGGGCGCGTTCGTGGCGGTCCTCATCAACGAGAGGCCGCCGGGGTTGGAGGAGCAGTGGGTCATCACGGCCGGAACCGTGCTCGTCGCAGGGCTCTTCGTGGGCGTGCTGCGCCGGGGCATGGAGCAGCTGATCGAGGACCTCGAGGAGGCTGCGCGAACCGACCACGCGCGCCTGTACGCGGCCGAGCGTGCGGCGCGGGTAGAGGCCGACCGCGCGACGGAGTCGCTTGCGAGGCTCCAGCAGGTCACCGACGTGGCCCTCACGCACCTGAAGCTCGACGACCTGCTCAGCGAGCTCCTGTCGCGAGTCAGCCAGGTCCTCGGGTCGGACGTCGCGGTGATCCTGCTCAGCGAGGAGCCCGCCGACGAGCTGCGCGCATACGCCGCACGCGGCCTCCCCGAGACGGTCTGGCGCGAGCTGCACATCCCGCTCGGCCAGGGCTTCGCCGGCCGAATCGCCGCCGAGGCCCGGCCGGTCACGCTCACCGACATCGGCGAGAGCGAGATGTCCACGCCGGCACTCCGCGAGACCGGGCTCACCTCGATCATCGGCGTCCCGCTGATCGCGGAGGGGCGCGTGATCGGTGTGCTCTGCGTGGGCTGCTTCTCGAGGCGGGAGTTCACCCCCGACGAGGCGCGGCTCCTCCAGCTCGCGGGCGACCGCGCGGCGGTGGCGATCGATCACGCGCGCCTGTACGAGCGCGAGCACCGGATCGCTGAGACGCTTCAGCGGAGCCTCCTCCCCCAGTCGCTGCCGGTCGTCCCAGGCCTGCGCGTGGCGGCCCGCTACCTGCCGGCTCGCGCCGAGGCGCGCGTCGGCGGCGACTGGTACGACGCCATCGCGCTGGACGGCGGCAGGCTCGCCGTGACCATCGGGGACGTGGCAGGCCACGGCATCCAGGCGGCGGCGCTCATGGGCCGCCTGCGCGACTCGCTCCGGGCGTCCGCCCTCGAGGGCGCGAGCGCGGCGCAGGCGACGGAGCGGGTCGACCGGCTCTTCTCGAGCCAGAGCGACGAGAGCGACCTGATCGCGACGTCTCTCTTCATGGTGGTCGAGCATGGCGACGGGCGCGTCGACTTCTCGAATGCGGGGCACCTGCCGCCGCTCGTGCTGCCGCCGGACGGCGGCGCCGGCTACCTGACGGACGGCCGGTCGCTGCCTCTCGGCGTGGGCGCAAACGGCCACCGGCCGGCGGGGGCGGCGATGCTTCCACCAGGATCGCTGGTGCTCCTGTACACGGACGGGCTCGTGGAGCGCCGGGACGCCGGGTTGGAAACCGGCCTGTCGAGGCTCGAGCGCGTCGCCCGCGGCGCGCCGCGCGAGCCCGAGCCGTTCTGCGACGAGGTGCTGGAGCGGATGCTGGGCGGAGAGGGTCCCGCTGACGACGTCGCCGTGGTCGCCGTCGCCACGCGCTGAGCGCGAGCGCGCGCCGGGCGTCCCGGCTTGCGGCTGTACCCGAAAAGGGGTACCGTTTCGCCAGCGAGCGTCGCGGGCCGAGGGGGATCGGTCAGGGCGCGACGCCTCGTCATAGCCGAGGGGGGAGCAAGGCGCCGTCCGCGAGGCGGCGCTTGCTCTGCAGGGTCCTGCCCCCAACCCGCAGGGCCGCCGGCCCGCGCGGCTAACCCAGGTCCTCGGCCGCCACCATGCGCGCGACCGCCCGGGTCCGGGAGACCGCGATCGTCCCGATGAAGATGAGGGCCATCCCACCGACCATCGGCACCCCGTAGAAGTTGGCCGTCGACCATCGCTCGCTCAGGAACAGCGGCTCGAGCACGATCGGCAGGAACGTCTGGATCGCGAAGGAGACGGGCACGACCGTCGTCGCGCGCGTTCGCTGGAGCGCCGTCATCTCGAGCAGGATCGCGGCGATCCCCGTGACCGCCGTCACGGCGAGCCATATGACCGCGCTCGTCACATGCGCCCCGTTGAAGTCGTCGCTCATCAGCTTGGTGGCGATGTTGCCGGCGGCGAAGCCGAGCGCCGATCCGAGGATCGCCACCGCCGCCCCGTCGTAGCGCGAGCCGCGAATGACGAACGGAACGAAGGTGAGGACCGTGAGCGACCCCACGACCGCGGTCACGGCCATGGCGCTGCGATGCATCTCGGTGCGGTCCGGCGCGCCCCACGCGAGCAGCGCCATCCCGCCGATGATCGCGAGCACCCCGATGAGCTCGACCCGGCCGACGTGCTCGCCGAGCATCCTCACGCCGAGGAACAGCAGCAGCACGAGGCCCGAGGCGAGCGCAGGTTGGACGACCACGAATGGGGCATCGGCGAAGGCCAGCACCTCGAGCGGGAATCCGAGCCCGCCGAGCGCGAAGCCGAGCAGCCATCGGCGGCGCCGCACGAGGCGGTTCAGGAGCGACAGCCGCATGGCCTCCTCCTTCGGCGCCTCGCGCGCGTCGAGCGCCTGGAGCGCGACGCCGAGGTTGAAGAGCACCGACGCCGCGAGCGCCGCGCTGAGTCCTAGGACGAACATTGGGCCATTGTCGAAGAGGACCTGCCGGAGAGGCGCAGGCCGGGGCTACCGGGTCACGCGGTGGGCCCGCGCGCACGAAGATGCGTTGCCACGGCCGCGATGGCGGGCGGTCGCCACGCCGAACGCGCGCCGACGCGCTCTCGTCATGCCCCGTGCGCCAGCTTCGAGCGGCAGTACGCGTCGCGGGTGGCGCGGTATCCCGGCTGTTGCGGGGCGGCGATCGTCCGCGCCCACGCCGCGG
>JAFAQQ010000054.1 GCA_019246335.1 Actinomycetota bacterium
TAGGCGGCGGCGGAGCCGGCGGGGGCGGCGCAGGCTCAGGCGGGCCCGCGGCGCCCGGAAGCCCCGCCGCCGTGGCCGCGCGTGTGGCGGCCGCCCGGCGGGCTGCGCGCAAGGCCATCCGCGTGAGCGGCACGCGCGCCGCCGACACGTCGAGTCCCCGCGGAAGCGGAGGCGGCCCCCTTCGCCAGATCATCCGGGTGATCCCGAGCTGGCTCTGGCTCCTGATCGGCGTGCTCGCCGCGCTCACAGCCCTCTTCTTCGGGCGCTCGTTCATCGAGCGTCGTCGCGCGCGGCGCCTCGAGCGCCAGCGTCAGGAGCTCGAGCGCCACCGCGAGGAGCTGTTGAGCGACGTGGGTGTGCTGCAGAGCGCGCTCCTCCCTGAGGTTCCCCCGCGAATCGGCCCCCTCGAGGCATCCGTCGCCTATCGACCTGCGGACGGGCCGGCGGCGGGTGGCGACTTCTACGACGTGTTCGAGATGGAGGGCGATCGCGTCGCGATCATCGTCGGAGACGTGTGCGGCCACGGACGGCAGGCTCTCGCGGTGACCGCGCTGATGCGCTATTCGCTGCGCGCCTACCTCCAGGCGGGCGGCGGCGACCCGCGAATCGCGCTGCAGATCGCCGCTCGCGCGCTCGAGAACGAGCCGCACGCGGAGCTCACGACGGTCGTGCTCGCCGTCTACGACGCGCGTCGGGGAACGCTGACCTATGCGTGCGCCGGCCACGAGCCGCCGATCCTGCTCGGTCCGGCCGCGCACAAGCCTGTGACCGTCGGCGCTTCTCCGCCGATCGGCGCGGGCCTCGACACCGGGCTCCGCGAGACCTGCGTTCCGCTTCCCCCGGGCACGACCGCGTGCTTCTTCACCGACGGACTCGTCGAGGCGCGGCTCGGCGACGGACTGCTCGGCCGAAAGCGCCTTGCCGAGCTCGCGACCGAGCTGGGGTCCCACGGCTCCGCGGACGAGCTTCTCGACCGGATCGCCGACCGTGCCGATCGCGCCTCCGACGACATGGCCGCTTGCATCATCCGCACCACCGACGACGCGCGGGCCGCGACCGGGCCGCGCATGGAGGACCTCGAGCTCGACGAGCTCCCCGGCGAGGAGGAGCGCATCACCGCGTTCCTGGAGGCGTGCGGAATGCCGAAGTCGAAGGTGGCGCCGACGCTGCGGCGGGCGCGGACTACCGTCGGCGAGTTCGGCGGCGCGATCCTCCGCGTGAGCCTCGAGAACGGCCGCGGGACGAGCGAGGTGCTCCCGCGCCCGCCGTCGACTCCGATCGTTCCGGTCGCGGCCGTCGTGGACCGCGCCGCCTCCGCCTTCCCCGCCGTCTGACACGCCGTCCCGCGCGCAGCGAGCGCCCCAGCCGCGCGGCTGGCAGGAGCCTTGCGCGCTCTTGCGGGCCCTCCCGAGGTGGGTTAGGCTCGATTACCGAAAAGGAGGGGGAACTTGAGACCGATCAGCAAGGCTGCTGTGCTCGCCGCCGCCGCGAGCGTCTCCGTCGGGGGCGTCGCGTTCGCGGACGGCGGCACGCTCACCTGGAAGGAAGCGAGGCATATCGCGAGGAAGCTCGCGATCCGGGAGGCGCATCGCCACAAGGTGGACCACTGGCGCATCTTCGGGGGCCAGCGCGTCTCGAAGCGGGAGATCGACTACGTCTACAACGTCGACTATTCGGACGGGACCCTCTGTGACGCAGAGATCCGGGTCAAGCTCGTGGATCCGAGCACTCGTCTGATTCGCGCCCGCTTCACCGACGTCCACTGCGAGCACTAAAGGCCTGGCCAGAGCCCCTGAAGTCGTCGAGATAGCGGCGCCAGTCGCGTTCGACCTCGGCCAGGGGCCGCTCGAACGCGCGCTCGATCGCGTGCTGCGGGCCGGCGGGGTCCAGGCGGGTGGCAAGCTCGACGCAGGCCCGCGGGCCGGCGCCGCCCTCGAGCAGGGCGAAGATCGTGCCGCCCAGCAGGGTGGCGTCGCGCGCCCCCGGTGGGAAGGCGGGCCGCGCTCCGTCCCGCAGCCGGCGCGCGACGGCCGCGCGCAGGTGGCGTCCCTGTCCCGAGAAATGAACGGCCGCGCCCTCGCACAGCCATGCCCAGCGAACGTATCGCGCGAAGCTGGCGACGCCGAACGGCGGTGGCAGAGCGTGGTTGTTCGCTGCGATCACGAGGTGGGTGTACTCGTGCTCCGGCGTGCGCAGGAGGGCCTCGCGCGATCCGCCGACGCGCGACGCCCGGGCGGCGAGCGCCTCGGGGGTGAGGACGTGTATCTCGCCCTGGGCGAACCAGCCGGCCATATAGCGCCGCGCCGCGGGCGCTGCCAGGAGCCGCGCGGCCGGCAGCCACGGATGAGCGAGAGCGAGGGCGGCGGGATGCGGGTGGATGACGACCGCGACGCCCGACGGGATCGTCTCGAAGAGCGGCTCGAGCTGCGACCTGTACTCCTCGAGCCCCGCGAGGGTGTCGGCGGCCGACGCCGAGTCCGTCGCCTCGTGCCTGGCGGAGAACGACGCGGATTCGGTCTCCACCCATGGCAAAGCTCTAAGGGGAACCCTGCCCCCGCCCGTGCCCCTGCCCCTGGTGGGAAGCCCGGTCCCGGCCACGGGTACGGCTCCTCTGGCGACCCGACGGGGCGCCGACGGGGTCGATGAGGAGCACCCGCGCCCCGTTCTTCACGAGCTTCACGCGGAGGCCGGACCGCAGCTGCGCGGAGGTCACCACCCCCGCCAGGCGCCCGGATGGCGCCTCGACGAGTCGGTAGGTCAGTCCCGGCCTCACCAGGCGGAGCCTGACCGCGCGCGAGCGGCCGGCGCCGTTTTGGCGGAAGACCAGCAGGGCGCCGCGCTGGCTGTCCGGGTTCCATTCCTGAAGCGCGGTCCAGCCGCCGTCGAGCGGCTCGCCGAGCAGCGGGAACGTGGCGAGCGAGAACGAGCCGCGATGGCGCTTGTAGAAGGCGACCCACCGCGCCGCGCGCCGGATCACCGACCCGGGGATCGTCCGCAGGTCCCGCCAGAAGGTGACGTGAGTCGGAAGCGCCGCGGCCATCAGGGTTCCGACCGGGTACCGGTGCCAGCCGAGCTTTCCACCGCCCTCGCCGTCGAGAGCGGCCTGCCCGATCGTGTACGCGGGCACGTACGGGCTCAGCACCCAGATGTTGTGAAGCAACCTCGGGACGTCGGGCGGCCAGTTCTGGAACCACGTCGGCCCCCGCATCGTCGACTCGAACGGGAAGGAGCGGTAGTCGTTCGTCTCGTCCATCTGGAACGTCACGGTGGGGAAGTCGCGACGCAGGCGGTCGACCATCGCGAGCAGCGCGTCGTGGTGCTCGTACAGGTCGTTCGCGCCCGCGCAGTCGAGCCAGGCCATGAAGTCGAACTTGAAGTAGCGCACGCCCCAGTGCACGATCGCGTTGCGAATCCGGGACTCGACGTGGGCGAAGCCCGCAGTGCTCCACTCGGGCAGGCCCGCGTCGTTCGACCCGCTGTTCGGATCGGACTCGTTGTAGGCGACCAGCGCGTCGCTGATCGGATGGCAGACCCACTCCGGGTGGTCGTGGAACGACTGCGCGGCCGGGTTGAAGTTCAGGGGGCTCATCCACAGCCCCAGCTTCATGGACCCGAGCGCCCGGTGGACCGCCGCGAAATGGTCGTCCGGGAAGCGCGGCGGGAACAGGTGGCGCGGCTCCGGGTGCGAGGGGGAGTCCGGATACCAGTCTCCGGACGCGGCCTGCCAGCCGTTGTCGAGCACGAAAGTGGTTATCCCGAGCCGGCGCGCGATCGGCGCCAGCTGCTGGATCGCGGCGAGGTTCGCACCGTCCTTCGAGCCGGTCGAGATCGGCGGGTTCGTCGTCACGTTGTTCGTGTTGAACACGACGTCGTGCGTCCAGGGCTGGATCCGATGGCTCGCGAGGTAGTGCTGCCATTGCCACCCCGCGTCGTCCTCCGACAGCCCGAAGCCCGTGAACGCGGCCTCGAGCGCGAATGGGCGGCCCGGCATGAGCGTACGCGTGCGTCCGCCGTTCGGGGCGGGGTTCTGCACGTGGATCTCGCCCTCGAACGGCCCGAGGTCGATCACGTCGCGCGTGTAGTCCATGCCGACCGTGGCCGTGATCGAGTCGTACTTCGCGCGCGAGGACGGGAGGTCGTTGCGCTCCATCGCCATGAACAGGTCGCGCCCGCCCGCGGAGGCGTCGATCCACTCGGCGTTGCCCTCCACGGCCCCGCCCGCCGGGGCCGATGTGTCCTTGCGGAAGTCGCCGCCCACGTCGGGCCAGAGCGGGGGACCCTTCCAGCCGGGGCTCCGCCAGTCGGCGCCGGCGCGGAAGGCGCGGATCGTCGGCCTGGCCGTGCCGACCGCGGCCTGGTCGAGCGTCGCCGAGTCGAGCGGTAGAGGCGCGGTCGAGGTGAGGGTCGTCTGCGTGCGAAAGCCGGCGATCCCGGGATAGACGTCCGCGGTGCGGGTGGCCGTGAGCCCGGTTGCCACGCCCGTCCCGACGAGCGACATGGTCGCCCGGATGCCATGACGGGGAAGCCGGGTGAGCGAGACCGATTGCAGCTCGAAGCTAGCGGCGCTGATCGGCGCGCCCGCCACCGTCAGCGTGAAGTCCGGCGCGCTGCTCGACCAGCTCCGGCCGCCGGCGCGCTTGTCCAGCAGCTCAACGGTCTCGAACGGGCTTCGGGACCAGCTGCGCTCGGCCACGGCGTTGCCGAGCGTCACGCGGGTCGCGTCGACGCGGGCGTAGGCGTCCCGGTCAGCCAGGGCCGTGGCCGCCACCGCGGCTGGGGCGGCACACGCGAGCGCCCCGATCGCTCCGGCGAGGACCGCGAGCGCGGCGGCGCTTCTACCCCGATGCACCGCTGGATTGTCCTACGGAACCGGCGTCCGGGGGCGAGTTGCCCGCTCGCGTGGCGCTAGGCCAGGACGGGCACGGCGGTCGAGGCGATGGCCTCGATCTGCTGCGCGGCGCGGTCGAACTCCTCGTCCGAGAGCACCGGGGTGCCCTCGTAGGGAAGCTCCCGGTGCAGCTCGAGCCAGGAGCGGCAGCCCAGGTACTCGTCGCGCACCTTCACGGTCACGGGCCGCGGGATCCGGTAGGTCCGGAGCAGCATCACGTGAAGGGGGTGGCGCCGCTTCCACTGGAGGCGCTTCTCCGCGTAGTCCGGCGTCCACACGTAGTACGGCGACAGCGCCTCGACGCAGCGCGGGTCGGTGATCAGGTAGCTCGCCTCGACCTCGGCCCACGCCCGGATCCGGACCCGGTCGGGCTGCGGGATCCCGTTCTCGCGGATGAAGACGGAGGCCGGCGGCTCCCCGTCGGACCAGACGCCCTCCTCGAGGGCGCGTCCGAGCTCGGGCCGGTGCGACTCGCGCACGTGCTTGCCCTGCTGGTGATCGAACGTCGGGTAGAGGAAGAAGCGGTCGTGCTCGATCTCGAAGTGCCGATTCTCCTCGCGGATTCCGCCCTTACGGAGGGTGACGAGCTGCTCGCCCTCGGCGAGCGCGCGCACGGTGACAGCCCATTCTTTGAAAGCGATCGGCATGGAGAGGGACACCTCGGCGCGGCCAGCGGATTTGTCCTGATCGGAGGGACCGGCGCGCGCGGCGGCGATTCTTACGGATCGCCACCCGCACGTCAAGGCCCTCCCGCCGACCCCTCGGCGGGGCCGCCCCCGGCGACCTCCACGATTGCCGCAAAATCCGCATTTCCGAGCCCCCGCGCGTCGGCCTCGCCGTAGAGATCGGCTGCCGCCTCCGTGAGGCGCAGGTCGACGCCGACCGCACGCGCCGCATCCGTGCAGTGCCTGACGTCCTTCAGCATGTGCTCGAGCTTGAAGAGCGGGTCCAGGTCGCGATCGAGCATCGGGCGCGCCTTCAGCCGCACCATCGCGGAGTCGCCCGACCCGGACTCCACGACGCGCAGGAGAGCGTCGACGTCGATCCCCGCCGTCTCGGCCAGCACGAGCGTCTCGGCCAGCGCCGCCGCGTTGACGGCGGCCAGGGCGTTGTTGATCAGCTTCACCATCGACCCGTGGCCGTGCGGCCCCACGTGGACGATCAGCTCTCCCATGGCGTCGAAGGCGGGCATGGCGCGCTCGAATTCGGCCGGCTCGCCCCCGACCATGATGGTGAGCGTGCCGTCCTCGGCCTTCGGGCGCGAGCCGGTCACGGGGGCGTCCAGGAAGCCGGCGCCGCGCTCGGTGCGCAGGCGCTCGGCGACCGCACGCGAGCCGCTCGGCGCGATCGTCGACATGTCGATCGTCAGGTCGATCATCGAGAGGCCCTCCACCGCGCCGTCGGGGCCGAACAGCACCTCCTCCACCTGGGGCAGGTCCGGGACCATGGTGATCACGAGCTGAGCGGCGGCCGCGGCGCCGGCCGGCGTCCGCGCGAGCCGCGCCCCGCCGGAGGCGTGCTCGTCGACGAACTCCGCCGCGCGCTCGATCGTGCGGTTCCAGACGGTCACCTCGAACCCGGCCCGGACCAGGTTCGCCGCCATCGGGCGGCCCATGATTCCGAGGCCCAGGAACGCGATTCGCTCAAGCTGCGCCGTGGCCGCCACCTCCCGGGGTCTCGATCCGCAGCCGCTGGCCGGCGCGGAGCCTACCGATGGCCTTCGGCGGCAGGTCGTCGCCGTCGAGCAGGTTGCGACCGGCCGCACCCGGATCGCCGCCCGCCGCGCCCGGCGGCCTGTGCCGCCTCCGTTCGGTGAGCAGCGAGAACTCCATGTCCTCGAGCGCCTCGACCTCGCGCACGACGCCCTCGCCGCCGGCGTGCGCGCCGCGACCTCCCGATCCCCGGCGCACCGAGTACTCGACGGCCCGGAGCGGGAACTCGAGCTCGAGCGCCTCGAGCGGGGTGTTGAGCGTATTGCTCATCGCGACGTGGACGGCGGTCGGCCCGGTGGCGTCCGGGCATGCGCCCTGGCCGCCGCCGATCGTCTCGTAGTACGTGAAGCGGTCGTTGCCCAGGGTCAGGTTGTTCATCGTGCCCTGCCCCAGCGCGCGCCCGAAGGCGGCGAGGACGAGGTCGGCGACACGCGATGAGGTCTCGACGTTGCCGGCGACCACCGCGGCGGGCGCTCGCGCGTTGAGGAGCGACCCTTCGGGCGAGATCACCTCGATGGGTCGGTAAGCGCCGGAGCACGGCGGGACATCGGGATCGGCGAGGACGCGGACCGCGAAGTAGCAGGCGGAGCGGGTGACCGCGAGGGGGCAGTTCATGTTGCCGTCGTGCTGCGGGGCCGAGCCGGTGAAGTCGAGCACGATCGAGTCGCCGTCGACGGTCGCCGTCAATCGCAGCTCCAGGTCGCCCTCCGGAGCTTCGAGCACGTCGCGCGCCTCTCGCTCGCCGTCGCCCAGCTCCGCTATCGCCGCGCGGGTCCTGCGCTCGGCGTAGTCCAGGGTCGCGTCCATCGCCCGCCGGACGAGATCCAGGCCGTGGCGCTCCGCCAGCGCGGTCATCCGGGCGATCCCCGCCCGGTTGGCCGCGAGCTGCGCGCGCAGGTCCGCCACTCGCTGGCGCGGCTCGCGCATGCGGGTGGTGATCGAGTCGAGCACGTCCCTGTCGAGCTCGCCCCCGCGCACCAGCCGGCGCGGCTCGATCACCACGCCCTCCTCTTCGAGCTCGTGCGAGTCGGCGGGCATGCTTCCCGGGACGCGGCCTCCCACGTCGGCGTGGTGGGCGCGGCTGGCCGCGTATCCCGCCAGCTCCTCGCCGTCGACGTGGATCGGTGAGACGACGGTGATGTCGGGAAGGTGCGTCCCGCCCCGGAACGGATCGTTCAGGACGAAAGCGTCGCCGGGCTGCGGTCCCTCCGCCGCGACCGCCGCGACCGCCGCCGGCATCGCGCCGAGGTGGACCGGGATGTGCTCGGCCTGCATGGCCATCTCGCCGGCCGCGTCGAAAAGCGCGGTCGAGGCGTCGCGGCGCTCCTTCACGTTGGCCGAGTGGGCCGAGCGAACGAGGACCGCCCCCATCTCCTCGCACGCGGCGCGGAGGGCGCCCACCATCACCTGCAGCCTGACCGGGTCGAGCTCGCGCGCGCCGGTCAAGGCCTGCGCTCCATCACCAGCGTCCCGTCGCGCGCAGCGGCGCACCGCCAGCCCGGCGGGACGACCAAGGTCGACTGGGCGAGCTCGACGATCGCCGGGCCGTCGAGCTCACCCGGCGCGCCCCGCACCACAACCGCTTCCACGTGCTCGCCGCCGAAGGCCACCCTCCGGCTGCCGGCGCGCTCGCCCTCGGTCTCGCGACGCCGGGGCAACTCGGCGCTCGGGCCGGCCACCGCCACGCGCACCGTCACGAGCTCGAGCTCGGCGTCGGGATCCGAGTATCCGTAACGCTCGTCGTGGGCCTTGTCGAACGAACCGCGCAGCTCCTCCGGGTCCGGGCGGGCCGGGCCCGGTATCGACAGCTCGAACGCCTGGCCGGCGTAGCGGAGGTCGTAGGTGGCGCGGACCTCGGCGTCGGAGCGGCCAAGCTCGGCGCGGCCGCGCGCGGCCAGGCGCTCGACCGCATCGGCCGCGGCCGCGGGGGTGAGCGCTTCCCCCGAGAGCAGCACGCTCTCGACGAGGTCGCGTCGCGGCTCCGCGGCGATGAGGCCGACGGCGGACAGCACCCCCGACGACGGCGGCACGAGGATGCGCCGCATGTCCAGCTCGGTCGCGATCTCCGCCGCGTGGAGCGGGCCGGCGCCGCCGAACGCGAGCAGGGCGAGCGCGCGCGGGTCGATGCCGCGCTCGACGGTCATGACCCGCACGGCCCGCGCCATCTCCGTGCTGGCGACCCGCGCGATGCCCGCGGCCGCGTCCTCGACCGCGAGTCCGAGCGCTCGTGCGAGCTCGCCGACGGCGGCCTCCGCCGCGCCCCGGTCGAGGTCGACCCCCCCGGCCAGGGGCGATCCGGCGTCGAGGTATCCGAGGACGAGGTTTGCGTCGGTGACGGTGGGCTCGTCGCCGCCGCGGCCATAGCACGCGGGGCCGGGATCGGCTCCGGCGGACCGAGGGCCGACGCGCAGCGCGCCGCCCGCGTCGCGCCACGCGACGCTTCCCCCGCCTGCGCCGACGGTGTGGACGTCGACCATCGGGAGCGCCAGCGCACGGCCGCCGACCTCGCGGCCGCCGGTCTCGCGCACGCGGCCGTCATGGCACACGGAGACGTCGCAGGACGTGCCGCCCATGTCGAGGCAGACCGCGTCCGGCGACCCGGCGCTCTGCGCGACGCGCGCCGCGCCGACGGCCCCGCCGGCGGGTCCCGAAAGGACGGTCCACGACCCGTGCGCGGCCGCCACGCCAGCGGCCGCCGCCCCGCCGCCGGACAGCATCACGTCAGGCGGCGGGAGGCCGTTCCCGCGCGCGCGAGCCGCGAGTCGTTCGAGGTAGCGTCGCAACAGCGGCGAGAGCGCCGCGTCCACGACGGTTGTCGCGCACCGCTCGTACTCGCGGAAGGCACCGGCGGTCTCGTGCGAGGTCGACACGTGGAGCTCGGGTGCGCGCGAGGCGATGAGCTCGGCGGCACGTCGCTCGTGCGCGGTGTGCCGGAAGCCCCAGAGGAGGCAGATGGCGGCGGCCTCGATCCCCTCCGGGGTGCCGTCGAGGCGGCGAGCGAGCTCGTCCTCGTCGAGCTTGCGGATGATCCCTTCGGGACCGCAACGCTCGGGGACCGCGATGCGAAGCTCCGGTTCGACGAGCGGGGGCGGGTGCGCGGCGCAGAGCCGGTAGAGCTCGGCGCGCGCCTGGCGTCCGAGCTCCTCGAGGTCGGTGAAGCCCTCGGTGGCGAGCAGTGCGGTCCGCGCGACCTTGCCCTCCAGGAGTGCGTTCGTCCCGACCGTCATGCCGTGGACGAACCTGTCGACGTCCGCGGGGGCCGCGTCCGCGCGCTCGAGGACCGCATCGACCGCCGCCATCACTCCCTCGGATTGATCGCGGGGGGTCGAGGGCGCCTTGGCGGTGACGAGGCGCTCCCCGTCGAGGAGGGCGGCGTCGGTGAAGGTGCCGCCGACGTCGACGCCCAGGAGCACGGCGTGATCCTACGCCCGGGGCGCACCGTCCTGGATAGCCCCCGCTATGCGGGGGTCAGGCGTTTGGTGCCAGGGTGCGCATCCGGAGCGCGGCGTGAGGCGAACGATTCGTCACCGGATGGCTCTCCCCCTGCACGAGAGGCGGCTTGCGCCGCCCCTCGGCTCTTCCCCCCGAGTCAACCGACTGACACCGGCGGCGATCCAGCCGCCGAGGAAGCAGGGGGCAGACTTCGAATGCTACGCCGCGGCGCCGTCCACGAAGTCTTCGTCCAGGTGCTTGTGCGAGGGGCAGTACTTGCTGCCCGGCAACGGCACGCGCTGGCAGGGCGTGCCCTTGCGAGTCGAGGCGTGGCAGCAGAGGGGCATGCCGTCGATCGTCACACCCTCCTGCTCGCGCTGCTCCACGTACTCCGAGGCGACGCTCATGAAACGGTCGATCACGCGGTAGACCCGCATCTGCCGCGTCATCGGAAAATGGATGCGGACGTCGTTGAACAACGAACGCGCCGGCCGCGCGAAGTAGTGGCGATCGTGGGCGAGGCGAGTGAACGCGCGCTCGCAGGCATCGAGGACGTCGCGCCGCGCTTCGGTCTCCGTCTCGCGCAGATCCCTCACGATCAAGGGATACAGCTCGCGATACAGAGCGCGACTGAATTGGTACATGCTTCCCCTTCCCTCTTGCGACTGCCACCGCTTCCTGCGGCGAACCCGAGTATTTCAGCGCGGTGCTAAGTCCAAATCAAGGTGGATTAAGGCCGCGTTAACGGGTTGCAACACCAGAAGCCATGCGGGGTCGCGGCGAGTGACGCAAACGTCATTTGCCTGACACGGCGGCCGCAAGTCCAGGCCCTACCGCCACTCCTCGAACGCCGGCTCGGCCCCTCGGACCACGCCATGCAGCCCGTCGAACCTCGATTCGGCCTTCGGGTGGTCCGCCCGCTGGTGAGCGCCGCGACTCTCGGTGCGCGCGAGCGCGCTTGCGGCGACCTGCCGGGCCAGCGGGAACGCGTCGTCGAGCAGGCGCCGGAGGCCCTCGGCGGTGCGCTCGATGCCCGCCAGCGCCCACAGGGAGGCGCGCGTCTCGTGCGACGGCCGCGGATCCGGTGGTTCGTCGAGACCCTCGGCCCCGTCGTCCTCGGCCACCGGCTGCGGCTCGCCAGCCGCTGACAGCCCGGCGCGGCGCCCGAACACGAAGCATTCGGCGAGCGAGTTCGACGCCAGGCGGTTGGCTCCGTGAAGGCCGCTGCAGGCGCACTCGCCCACGGCCAGCAGTCCGGGAAGCGACGAGCGTCCGTCGACGTCGGTCGCGATCCCACCCATCGTGTAGTGCGCCGCCGGCGCGACCGGCACGGGTTCGCGCGCCGGGTCGATCCCGGCGCGGCGGAGCTCGGCCGCGATGTTCGGGAAGTGCGTCATGTCGATCTGGCGCAGGTCGAGGAAGACGCGCCCGCCGTCGTCGGCGCGAAGCACGTGCTCGATCGCCAGGGCGACCTGATCTCGCGGAGCGAGCTCGTCGACGAATCGCTCGCCCGCGTCGTCGACCAGGAGGGCGCCCTCGCCGCGGACGGCCTCGGTGATGAGGAACCCGTCGCTCGCCTCGGAGACGAGCGCGGTGGGGTGGAACTGCACGAACTCGAGGTCGGCGAGGGTGACGCCTGCGTGGGCCGCGAGCGTCAGACCGGCCCCGACGGCGCCCGGCGGGTTGGTGGTGCGGGCCCACAGAGCAGCCGCGCCTCCGGTGGCGAGCACCGTGGCCGCGGCGCGCAGGTGCAGCTTTGAGCCGTCCACACGGTCGACCTCGATCCCGCCGCAGCGTCCGCCGGACCCGAGCAGCCGGCGCGCCGTCGCCCGTTCGAGGACCTCGATCCGCTCATGCGTCGCCACCTGAGCCGAGAGCTCGCGCGTGATCCGCCGCCCGGTCGCCGCTCCGCCGGCGTGCACGACCCGCCTCACCGAGTGGCCGCCCTCGAGCCCGAGCGCGAGGGCGCCGTGACGGTCCGCGTCGAAGCGCACGCCGAGCCGCTCGAGGTCGCGCACGATCGCCGGCGCCTCCTCGCAGAGGGCGCGCACGGCGCTCGGCCGGGAGATGCCCCGCCCGGCGGCCAGCGTGTCCGCCATGTGCTGCTCGGGCGAGTCGTAGACCGCGAGCGCGGCGGCGATCCCTCCTTGGGCCCAGTAGCTCGCCGTCTCCGCGAGTGGCGAGCGGGACACCAGAACGACTCGCGCCCCCTCGTGAGCGGCGACGAGGGCCGCATACAGGCCGGCCGCGCCCGCTCCCACCACCGCGACGTCTGCGCGCAGCGCCTCCGTCTGCTCGGCCTGGCGGCTCAACCGCCCGTTACGGTAACGGCATCGCGGCGCCGCTCTACTTCCGGCACGAGTCGTCGCTCGCGCACGACACCGGCCCGCATCCGGAAGGGCCGGGGCGCATCCCGGCAATCGAGCGCGCGATGTCCGAACGCGGCTGGCTCGGGTTCGAGCGCCGTGAGGCCCCGGCCGTCGAGCGCGAAGTGCTCACCGCGGTCCACCCGCCCGGCTACGTGGACCGCATCCGGGCGGTGAGCGAGCGCGGGGGCGGCGCCTTCGATCCAGACACCGTCGCGAGCGCCGGCTCGTATACAGCGGCGCTTCACGCTGCCGGCGGCGCGTGCGCCATGGTCGACGCGCTCGTCTCGGGCGAGGCCGGCGTGGCGTTCTGCGGCATGCGCCCCCCCGGCCATCACGCCGAGCCGGAGACCGCGATGGGCTTCTGCCTGTTCAACAACATCGCCGTCGCCACCCGGCACGCGCTCGACTCCCTGGGCGTCGAGCGGGTCTTCATCCTCGATTGGGACGTGCACCACGGCAACGGGACGAACGACATCTTCCACTCCGATCCGCGCGTGCTGTTCGCGAGCATCCACCAGTCGCCGCTGTATCCGGGTACCGGTGAGCTGAGCGACCAGGGGTCCGGGGACGGGGTTGGATACACCCTGAACCTGCCCGTTCCGCCCGGCTCGGGGGACGCGGAATGGCAGTCGCTGCTCGAGCACGTAGCGCTCGCCGCCGCCCGCACGTTCCAGCCGGAGCTCGTGCTCGTCTCGGCCGGCTTCGACGCTCACCGCGCGGACCCGCTGGCCGCGTGCCGGCTGTCGAGCGAGTCCTTCGGCGAGCTCGCGCTCCGCGTGCGTGCGATGGCGGATTCATTCGAAGCGCCCGTGGGGGCGGTGCTCGAGGGTGGTTACGACCTCGAGGCGCTCGCGAGCTCGGTCACCATCGCCCTCGATGCTCTTGCCCGCGGGGGCGAGGCGCCGCTGGTCGATCGCCATCCTCTTGCTGCGGAGGCGGCGCGGGTGGTCGGCCGCTACTGGCCGGTCGCGGCCTGACCGCGGCGAGGGACGACGACGAGTGTGGCTTCGGGCGCCCCCGGGTGGCCCGTCAGGGCTTGACGAATCGCGCGTAGGCGCCGGAGAAGCCCTGCGACGCGTACCGGGACGCGGCGGAGGTGGCCGCCGACGCGGAGTCGTATTGCCCGGCGAACGCGACCCAGTATCCGTGGCGGAGGCTCGAGAAGTCGCTCGAGTTCAGGACGCCCGCCTGGATTCCCTGGCCGGCCGCCCGCTGCGCCGCGCCTTGGGCCGCGGATCTGTTCGTGCTGGAGGCGAGCACCACCGTCCACGCAGTCTTCCCGGCGGGCCAGCTCGAGACGCCGCCGGAGGCGCCGCCGGCCGCTGGCGCGGGACCGGTCGCGGGCGGGAGGTCACGCGTGCCCGGTGCGGTCGCCCCCGTGCCTGCACCGGGCGACACGGTCGCAGGCGGTTCGGTGGGGCCTTTCGGTGGCGTCTGGGGCGTGAGCGGCGTGACGCTCGGACGGCCATTCGGAGTGGCGGTGGCGGCCGGCGCGTTGCGCTTGTGGCTCTTTCCGCCGAAGATCGCGTGCGCGCCGAAGCCAATCCCGGCGCCGATCAGGAGGACCCCGAGGGCCGCCAGGAGCGCCGGGCCCAGCCACGGCGGCCCCGGCACGACCAGCCGCCGCCTGCGCCGAGCGACCGGAGCACCGGCCGGCGCGACCCAATGCTCGGCGAGCGGCGGCGGGTACGCAGCCGCGGTCGCGAGGTAGGCGGGATCGGGCGGCGGCAGCACCACCGCCGGCTGCTGCATGGTGGGCGTCGCTCCTACGCGGTCAGCGGCGCGGGGCGGCGGCATGAAGAGCGTGTCCGCGGCCTGGGCAGGTTGGGGGGGAGGGGCCAGTGGCTCGGCGCCCGCGCCTCGACGCGCGAATCGGCGCCTTGGGGCCGGCGGCCCGAACTCGTCCTCGAGCTGCCCTCCGGGGACGGCTGGCGCGTCGACGCGGTCCTCCGCTCGCGGCGGCGGCGATGTCAGCGCAGAGCGTCCGTTCCCTAGCCGATCCCGATCCACTGGCTGCTCAGAATACCCGTGCTTTGCACGCGGATCTACCAGTTCCGGCCATCTGGCGGATCGTTTGCAGCCTTCAGGTCCCGATATGCCTGGAGCACGCGGGCCGCCATCCGGTCGGTTGAGAAGAGCTCAGCGCGCTCGCGCCCGCGGATGCGGGGATCGGGATCGTCGAGGTGGGGGCGCAGCGCGTCGCGCCAGCTCTCGATGTCGAAGGGTGCGCAGAGGGTGCCGGCGACGCCGCGTAGGGCGAGCGGGGCCACGCCGACGTCGGTGGCGAGCACCGGGACGTCGCAGGCGAGCGCCTCGAGCGGGGCGAGGCCGAAACCCTCGCGCTCCGAGGTTGCGACGACGGCGTTCACGGCGTTCACGGCGTCGGGGACGCGGTCGGGGCGCAGGCCGTCGTAGGTGAGGAGCCGTGCGTTCGCGGCGTCGGCCAGCGCTTGCGCGCGGTCGTGACGTTTTTCAGGCCTCGTGGCGGCCGCGGGGAACAGGAGGTACCGGCCCGACGGCTCGAGCCCCAGCCGGTCGCGCGACTCTGCTCGGTCCCGTCGACCGAAGCGCGTCAGGTTGACCCCGACAGGCAGGACCGCCACCCGTCGACCCGCGCGGAGCGCACGGGCGCCTGGACGGCGGGCGAGCAGCGTTCGCGCGAGCGATGCGCTCACCGGCGCCGGCAACGCGATCAGGCGGGCGAGGATGCGTGACATGCGCCCTACCACGGGGTGCGCGACGTCCGTCCCGTGGAACGTGACGATGTGCGGCGCGGCTCGCAGGGCCATGGCGCTCCAGCCGGCCAGGCCGTGGTGGGCGTGGACCACGTCGAAGCTATCCGCCGCGTAGGCCCTCCTGAGGGCGAGGGCGGCGCGAAGCCACCGCCCGGTTCCGTCGGGCTCGATCGCGAACACCTCCACGTCGACGCCCCCGGCCGCTCGCAGCGCCTCGACCTGGTCGCGCACGAAACCGCCGAGCTCCGGCTGCGCGGGCGTCGGGTACATGCTCGTCACGACCAGCACCCGCATCCGCCGGGAGCGTACCCCGGCGGGGGCTGGTCGACGGCGGGGGATCGTTCCCGGGTGCGTCGCCGGGTGACCGGGCGGCCGCCGGGGTCGGTTGGTGAATTGACCGTGCCATAGCACGGTGGATCCACCAACGAATGCCGCGGGGGGCGAGCGGCGGTACGGAGTTGCCGCAAGCCCGTCGCGAACTTGTCGCTCGCCCGTCGCGAACTTGTGTCGCGCCCGTCTTGAGCCGTAACGCGTCGTCGGTGACGATCGTCCTCGACACATTTTTCGAGAGAGGAGTCACATGTATCGCGCGTTCGGCTACCTACACGTGCAGGTGCTCGACCTGTCCCGGCGCTTCCGTCAGCGGGCCGGTCAGGGAACCGTCGAGTACGTCGCGCTCATCCTGCTCGTCGCCCTCGTGATGGCCGGTGTCATCGCGGCGTTGAAGGGGTTCAAGACCGACCAGGGGAAGAGCCTCGGGGACGCGATCATCGGCAAGATCAAGGACGCCGTCAGGAAGGTGCAGTTCTGACCGCACGCCTGACCCGGCAAGTCACTCACCCGCGCCACAGCCGCCGCTGGCGGCTCTGCCAACATGGCCGCGTGCCCATGGCTGGCAGATCCCTTCCCATCGCCATGTTCGACTCGGGCGTCGGAGGCCTCACGGTCTTGCACGAATGCCTCGTGTCGCTGCCCCATGAGGACTACGTGTACCTCGGGGACACGGCGCGGTTTCCGTACGGCGACCGCCCGCGCCCGCAAATCAAGGCGTTCGCGGTCGAGCTCGGCACGCGGCTCGTCGACGAGGGCGCCAAGCTCCTCGTGATCGCGTGCAACTCGGCCACCGCCGCCGCCTTGCCGGCCATGCGCCGCAGCCTCGGTGACCGCGTCCCCGTCGTCGCGGTCGTCGCGCCCGAGTCACGTCTGGCCGCCTCCGCGACGCGCAACGGGCGCGTGGGCCTGCTGGCGACGGCGGCGACCGTCGCCAGCGGCGCGTACGGGACCGCGCTCGCCGAGGCCGACCCGGATGCGACGCTCTATCCGGTTGCCTGCCCCGGACTCGCGCCACGGATTCAGGCCGGGCGCGAGGTCGACGAAGTACTCGTCCGCATGGCGGACGAGTACTGCGCGCCGCTCCGCCACGCGGGGGTCGACACGGTGATCCTCGGCTGCACTCACTACCCCCTCGTACGGCCGCTGCTGCAGCGCGCGCTGGGCCGCGGTGTCAGGCTCATCAGCTCCGGCCAGGCGATCGCGGAGGAGGTCGAGCGGCACCTCCGCATAGCCGACCTCGAGGCCGGGCGCGACCGGCGCGGCGCCTACCGGTTCATCTGCTCCGGCGATCCCGAGGATTTCCGTCGAGTCGGGACGCGCTTCCTCCAGCTCCCGCTTGGCGACGTCCGCCGGATCGATGTGAACTCGGCGCCGGCGGCGTTTCGTGGACGGGCCGTGGCGTGAGGTCCGACGGCCGCGCACCCGACGAGCTCAGGCCGGTGTCGATCGAGCCCGGCTTCGTTCGCACGGCCACGGGCTCGGCGCTGATCGCCGCCGGCGGCACGCGCGTGATCTGCACGGCGTCGGCCGTCGAGGACGTCCCGCGCTGGATGAAGGGGCAGGGCCGCGGTTGGGTGACGGCGGAGTACGGAATGCTGCCCGCCTCGACCGGAGAGCGCAAGCAGCGCGACGTCTCGCGCGGCCGGCCGGACGGCCGCACGGTGGAGATCCAGCGGCTGATCGGGCGCTCGATCCGCGGCGTCGTCGACTTCGCCGCACTCGGCGAGCGGACGATCTATCTGGACTGCGACGTCCTGGAGGCCGACGGAGGCACCCGCTGCGCGGCGATCACCGGCGCGTACGTCGCGATGCACCTCGCGCTCGCGCGGATGATCTCGGAGGGCTCGCTCGCGGCGTTGCCGCTCACGCAGTTGATCGCGGCCGTGTCCTGCGGGGTGGTTGGAGGCGTGGCGCTGCTCGACCTCGACTACTCGGAGGATTCGACCGCCGAGGTCGACGCAAATGTGGTGATGACCGGCGACGGCGGCCTCGTGGAAGTTCAGGCCACCGCGGAGCGCACCCCGCTGTCTAGAGCGTCGCTGGACGAGCTGCTGGCCCTCGCCGCCGCCGGTATCGACCAGCTCCGCGCCGCCCAGCTCGAGGCGGTCGGCGCGCCCGTCAGCTGAGCGGCCCGCGATGAGGCTCGTGCTGGCCACCCGCAACGAGCACAAGCTCCGGGAGCTCCGGGAGCTCCTCTCGCCTCACGAGCTGGAGCCGCTGCCGCCGGAGGTTCGGCTGCCGCCCGAGACCGGCGAGACGTTCGCGGCGAACGCGCTGATCAAGGCGCGCGCGGCGGCGCGCGCTACGGGCTCCGCCGTGATCGCCGACGATTCGGGCATCGCCGCGGCCGCGCTCGGCGGCCGCCCGGGCGTGCGCTCCGCGCGCTTCGCGGGCGAGTCCGCGACCGACGAGGAGAACCTGGCGAAGCTCCTGCGCGAGGTCCCGAGCGAAGGCGACCGGCGCGTCGCCTACGTCTGCGTGCTCGCCTTCGTGGAGCCGGCGGGAGAGGAGCGCCTGTTCGAGGGCCACTGCGACGGAGTCCTTTCCGACCAGCCGCGCGGCACAGGCGGGTTCGGCTACGACCCGGCGTTCATTCCCGAGGAGCTCGGCGACGGCCGAACGATGGCCGAGCTCGATCCGCACGAGAAGGGCGCGATCAGCCATCGCGGCCGCGCCGCGAGGGCCCTCGCCGCCTGGCTGGCGGATTCCCGCCCGGTGGCCGCGTGAGGCGCCTGAGCCGGCCGGCGCTGTCGAGCGCGGTCCACCCCGCCGCGGACCCTCGCGCCGGTGAGGCGGCGATCGGCCAGGGCGCTGCGGCGGCGCGAAAGCAGCGCGCGGCCCGACTGTCCGTCGCCTCGAACAGCGCGCTCATCGCGCTGAAGCTCGTGGCGGGCGCGGCGACGGGCTCGGTCGCGATCGTCACGGAGGCGGTGCACTCGAGCATCGACCTCATGGCCTCCATCGTCGCGTTCTTCTCGGTGCGCAAGGCCGACGAGCCAGCCGACGAGACCCACCTCTACGGGCACGAGAAGGTCGAGAACCTGGCGTCGGCGCTCGAGGGGGTTCTCATCCTCGTCGGCGCCGCCGTGATCGTCTACGCCTCCGTCCGGCGCCTCATCGCCCCGCGCGCGATCGAGTCGCTCGGGTTCGGCATCGTGGCGGTCGCGATCTCGATGGTGGTGAACTTCGCCGTCTCGCTCCACCTGGGGCGTCAGGCGCGGCTCACCGAGTCGCCGGCGCTCGAGGGCGACGCCGCGCACCTCCGCACCGACGCGCTCACCTCCCTCGGCGTGCTCGTCGCGCTCGCCCTGGTCGCAATCACCGGCGAGAAGCGGGTCGACCCGATTACCGCGATCGTCGTCGCGGGAGCGATCATCTGGTCCGGCGTGCGGATCGTGTCGCGCTCTTCGCGGGTCCTGGTCGACGAGACCCTTCCCGAGCCGGAGCTCTCCCGCGTCAACGCGGCGATCGACCGGTACGGGGCAGCGGAGGTGCTCGGCTTCCACAAGCTGCGCGCGCGCCGCGCGGGCAGCCGCCGCCACATCGACCTGCACGTCCAGTTCCGGCCGGGCACGACGCTCGAGCGCGCGCATGAGCTGAGCCATGAGCTGCAGGCGGAGATCGAGAGCCAGGTCCCCGGCGCGGACGTACTCATTCACCTCGAGCCGGCGGGCCGAGGGGAGCCGGCGGGCCGAGGGGAGCCGGCGGGCCGAGCGGAACCGGCCGGCCAAGCGGAGCCGGCGCACCCAGCGGAACCGACGACCTAACGCAGGTTCACAGCCGCCGAGGCCCCGACCGCGAGCAGCACGAAGAAGTAGCCGACGTAGCCGTTCAGGAGCACGAGCAGGGCCGCGATCACGCAGATCGCGACCGTCGTCAACCACGCGATTCGGGACAGCGGCACGGCGCTATTGTGGCCCTCGAGGTGGCAGAAGCAGCCATGACTCCGGCGCTGGCCCTCGACTACCTCGACGAGATGTCGGCCGATATCCGCGGCGCGCTGGTGCTCGACCGCCGCGGCGAGGTGGCCGCCGCTCACGGCGGCGAGGGCGGAGACGACGACGAGATGCGAGAGGCGCTCGTCGAGTTGCTCCGGCTGGCGGACCGAGCGGAGACGGGGCGCGAACCGGCGGCCGCGGTCGAGGTCGCGACGACGGCGGGCGCCGTCTTCGCGGTGCGAAACGACAGCTGGACGCTGGCGGTCGTCACCGGGCGGCCGGTCCTCTCGTCGCTCATGCTCTTCGATCTGCGCCACGTCCTCGACGACCTCGGGGCAGCGCCGGCGTGAAGGAGGAGCGCAGCTCGATAGCGGCGCGCATCGCCGACACGATCTCCGGCGGGGTCCGGCGACGCCAGCGAGAGCGAGAGCCGCGCGCCGTGGTCTACGACGCCTCGGGCGAGCCGCGCATCGTCCCCGCAGGCAGCGACGAGCAGCTCGACCTGATCGACGCCGCGGAGCGGCTGGTCGAGCTCGTTTCGGGCGCGCCGCCCCAGCCGCCGCCGTGACCCTGCTGGATCCCGAGCTGGCCGGCCCGGTGCTCGCGCGCGCGTTGCGCCGGGGCGGCGATGTGGCGGAGCTCTACGTCGAGGCGCGCCACGGCTTCGCGCTCAGCCTCGACGACGAGCGGGTGGAGCGTCCCCAGTCGGGCGACGAGGTCGGCGCGTCGGTGCGTTTGATCAGCGGCGACGCCGCGTACTTCGGGCACGTGGACGGCCTCCGCGAGGACGACCTCCTCCGGATCGCGGATTCGGTGGCCGGGGCTCTCGCAGCCGGGGACGAGCGCGCGAGCGACGACGGCATCCGCCTGACGGCCGCGCATCCATCCTCGCGCCACCCGGTCGAGACGCCGCCGCAGGAGGTGGATGCGGCCCGGAAGGCGGATCTGCTGCGCGCCTGCGATGCGACCGCACGAGCCGCGGGCGTGGCCGTGTCGCAGGTCAGCGCCGGCTACGCGGAGGAGCGGCGCGCCGTGCAGGTCTTCAACTCGGACGGCCTGGCGGCGGCCGACGACCGTACGCGCGTGCGCCTGGCGGTGCAGGTCGTCGCCCGCCGGGGTGAGGTGGTGGAGACCGGCAGCGAGACGCGCGGTGGCCACGGCGGCCTCGAGCTGCTGGCCGAGGACGCCGTACGGGACGTCGCGGCGGACGCGGCGCGCAAGGCGCTCACGATGCTCGACGCCCGGGCCGCACCGAGCGGGCGGATGCCCGTCGTCGTGGGCAACGGGTTCGGAGGGGTGCTCCTGCACGAGGCCGTCGGCCACGGCCTGGAGGCGGACGCGGTCCAGAAGAACACGAGCATCTATGCCGGCCGGCTCGGGGAGCGCATCGCACCTGCGCTCGTGACGGCCTACGACGACGGTAGCCGGACCGGCGCCTGGGGGAGCGACGGGATCGACGACGAGGGGACGCCGACGCAGCGGACGACGATCATCGAGGACGGGCGGCTCACCTCCTACCTCTACGACCGGGTCCGCGCCCGGCGCGACGACGTGCCTTCTACCGGCAACGGCCGCCGCGAGTCGTTCCGCGACCTGCCGATCCCCCGGATGACCAACACGTTCTTCGCGCCCGGTGAGGGGAGCCCGGAGGCGCTGATCTCGGACACCCAACGAGGGCTCTACGCGGTCTCGTTCGGCGGGGGCCAGGTCGATCCGGCAACCGGCGACTTCGTGTTCGGCGTGTCCGAGGGCTACCTGATCGAGGACGGCCGAGTGACGGCGCCGGTGCGGGGCGCCACGCTGGTCGGCAACGGCCTCGAGGCGCTGCGCGCGATCGACGGCATCGCGGACGACCTCGAGATCGGCACGGGCTACTGCGGGAAGGACGGGCAACGCGTGCCCGCCGGCGTCGGGCAACCTCATGTCCGGCTCCGCGAGTTGACGGTGGGGGGGACGGCCGCGTGAGCGCCGACCTCGAAGCCGTGGCGAGTGTGGGGGTCAATGCCGCCCTGGCCGCCGGCGCCACGGACGCCGAGGCCTTCGTCGAGCAGGGAGTGGAGCGAGAGATCCGGGTGTACGAGGGCGCGGTGGAGAGCCTGACGGACGCCGCCCGACGCGGAATCGGCGTGCGCGCGTTCGCGGACGGCCGTGCCGGCTACGCCTACGGAACCGACATCGGGGACGCCGGGATCGAGGAGGTCGCCCGGGCCGCGCGCGCCGCGGCCGAGGTCGCCGACGAGGACCCGTATGTCGGCCTCCCCGACGAAACCGGGGCGACGGAGGTGGCGCCTCTCCGCTCTCCGGAGATCGGCGAGTGGACCACCGAGCGCAAGGTCGACCTGGCGATCGCCGCGGAGAGGGCGGCCAGGGCGCACGCCGGCGTCGGACAGGTAGAGCAGGTCGTGTACGCGGACGCGGACGGGTCGCGCGCGCTGGCGAGCTCCCGCGGATTCTCCGGCTCGTTCGAGACGAGCGCAGCGTGGGCGTATGCCTCGGCGCTCGCCGGGGACGGGGCGGACCGGATGACGGGGATCGGGCTCGGGATCGGCCGCGGGCCGGAGGACCTCGACCCGGAGCAGATCGGGGGCGAGGCCGCGACGCGCGCGCTCGCGCAGGTCGGCGCCAGGCCGGTGGCGAGCCGGCGCTGCCCTGTCGTGCTCGACCCGTTCGTCGCCGCGAGCTTCGTCGGGTTCATCGGCGCGATGCTCTCGGCCGACGCGGTTCAGCGCGGACGGTCGCTGTTCGCGGACCGGGAGGGCGACGAGATCGCGGGCGAGCCGCTGCGCCTCGCTGACGACGGGACGGCGCGGGAAGGCCCCGCGACCGCGCCCTTCGACGGCGAGGGCTGTCCCCGGCGGCGCGTGCCGCTCATCGACGGCGGTCGGCTGGTCGGCTTCCTGTACGACTCGCGAACGGCGCGCCGCGCCGGGCGCGCGACGACCGCAAGCGCCGAGCGCCCCTCCTATCGCAGCCCGCCGGCGGTCGGCACGAGCAACCTCGTGATCGAGCCCGGGCCGGCTCCACTCGAGGACCTGGTCGCCCGCGCCGCGGACGGCCTCTACGTGATGGGCGTGGTCGGCCTCCATTCCGGAGTGAACCCGGTCTCGGGGACGTTCTCCGTCGGGGCGACGGGCCGGCTGATCGAGCGCGGCGAGCTGGCGGATCCGGTGCGAGAGGTCACGATCGCGAGCGACCTCGTCTCGATGCTGAGGTCGGTGCAGGCGGTGGGGTCCGAGGCGCGATGGGTCCCCTTCGGCGGCAGCGTCCACGCCGCACCGATGCTCCTTGGGGAGATGGCCGTCTCCGGCCTGTAGGCGCCCGCAACCGCTTCCAATCGCGGATTCAGTGCGGCTCGGGCGCCGGAAAAGCCGCTCATTCCGGGAACAAACCGCTTTGGAATGCGCCTGCGGCCCCGGAGTCGTCCGATTTCGCTGTTAGCTTCGCCCTCGCAAATCGCGAAGAAGGGGGATGTACGGTGACCAAGCAGGAATTCGTCGACCAGGTCGCGAGCAAGTCGGGACTTGGGAAGAGCGAGGCGAGCAAGGCCGTCGACTCCGTCCTGGACGTGATCGAAGAGACGCTCAGCCGCGGTGGCGAGGTCAGCTTCACCGGGTTCGGGAAGTTCACGGTCGCCGAGCGCGGCGCGCGCCAGGGCGTGAACCCGCAAACGGGCGAGCGGATCCAGATCGCGGCGAGCCGCGTGCCGCGGTTCAGCGCCGGTTCTGCGCTGAAGAGCGCGGTGAAGGGCGGCTGAGCGCCGGGGACGCGAGAGCACCCGCAACCCCCTGAATCCAGGCATACGCACGCGGCTCCGGTAGAACCGGTGCCGTGGCAGCTCACTTCGCTGATCGGCTGGCCGCCCTCGTAGAGGAGCGCCAGAGCCAGATCGTGCTCGGGCTGGACCCCGACCCGGCTGCGCTCTGGCCGGTCGCGCTTCGTGACGAGCCCGGCGCGCCGGCGGATCCGGCACGCGCCACGGCGCGCGCCGTGGCGCGCCACTGCCGGGCGGCGATCGAGGCCGGCGAGCGGTCCTGCGTCGCGGTCAAGCTCCAGTCCGCTTGCTTCGAGCGCCTGGGCGCCCCCGGCTGGGAGGTCCTGGCCGAGACCGTGGGGACGGTGCGCGATCGCGGACTGCTCGCGATCGTCGACGCGAAGCGCGGCGACGTCCCGGTCACCGCGCGCGCGTACGCGCAGGCGCTCCTCGGGGAGACCCCGGGGCCCTACGGCCCGGTGGCCGGACTTGCGGCGGACGCGGTGACGGCGAACCCGCTGTTTGGCCGCGACGCCCTGGAGCCCCTGGTGGACGCGGCGGCCGCGGCGGGCTCGGGATGCTTCGTGCTGGTCCGCACGTCGAACCCCGGCGCAGCGCAGATCCAGGACCGGCCGGAGGGCGCTCCTCTCCACGAGGCGCTCGCGCGGCTGGTCGACGAGCTCGGCGCAGGTTCGGTTGGCGCGTCGGGGCTGTCCGCCGTCGGCGCCGTGACCGCAGCCACTCGCTCCGACCTCCTGAGCCGCCTGCGCGAGCTGATGCCGCGCGCGATCTTCCTGCTACCGGGCGTGGGCGCGCAGGGCGGATCGGTCGCCGAGCTGGGCCCCGCGTTCGAGCCGCACCCGGCGGCCGGGCTCGTCACCGCCTCGAGGTCGATCGTCGACGCGTACAGGGAGCGGGGGGGCGATCCCGGCGCGGCCGCGGCCGCCGCGGCGGAGGAGCTGCGCGCGGCGGCGTGGGCGCTCGCGAGCTGAGGCGCGGCCACGAGTGGGACTCGGCCTCCCGAGGGGCCGCCGCGCCTTCGTTGGTGAATCGACAGTGCCATAGCACGGTCAATTCACCAATCGACGGTTGGAAGGCGTTGGATGATGGTTGGAGGCGATGGTTGGAGGCGACGGTTGAAGGCCGCGCGCGCCGCATGAGAAACTCGGCGCATGACGTGCCGCGCGTGCGGCCACGCGAATCCGGACGACGCGAGCTTCTGCGGGAACTGCGGCGTCGCTCTCCCGCGCGAGCGGGAGTGCCCCAACTGCGGGCGCCCCGGCCCGGCGGACTTGCGGTTCTGCCCCGGCTGCGGTGAGCGTCTGAGGGAGGGCACGCCGGCGGCGCCCCGAGCCCCGGCCGCCCCGGCCGGCAACGGCGCCGCGATGCGCGAGGACCGCGACGAGATCGCCGCCGGCCGCTACGTGGTCAAGGGGTTCCTGGGCGAGGGCGGGCGCAAGCGGGTGTACCTCGCACACGACACGAGCCTGGATCGCGACGTCGCCATCGCGCTGGTCAAGACCGAGGGCCTCGACGACGCGGCCCGTGAGCGAGTCCATCGCGAGGCGCAATCCATGGCCCGCCTCGGCGACCACCCCAACATCGTGACGATCCACGACATCGGGACCGACCGGGGGGAGCCGTACATCGTTAGCCAGTACATGCCCGGCGGCTCGCTCGACCGCCGGCTGGCGGAGGCCGATGGCGGCCGCCTGGAGCCGGTGGAGGTCGTGCGGATCGCCGACTGCGTCGCCGCGGCCCTCGAGCACGCGCATTCCCACCGCGTAGTGCATCGCGACATCAAGCCGGCCAACGTGTGGCTCGGGGAGGACGGGACCGCGAAGCTCGGCGACTTCGGCCTCGCGTTCTCCCTCGACCGCTCCAGGCTGACCCGGACCGGGACGATCGTCGGCACCGTCGCCTACATGGCGCCCGAGCAGGCGCTCGGCCGCCCGCCCGACGCCTGCAGCGACCTCTACTCACTCGGCGCGGTGATGTACGAGCTCGCGGCGGGACGGCCGCCGTTCGTGGGAGACAGCGCCGTTTCGGTGATCTCCCAGCACACGAGCGCCGAGCCGGTCGCTCCCTCATGGCACAACCCGGACGTGCCCAAGGCTCTCGAGAGCGTGATCATGCGCCTGCTCGAGAAGCCGGCGGCAGCACGCTATCCGGACGCGACCGCCACAAGGGGGGCGCTCGCGGCGGCCCGCGCAGAGATCGAGCGGGACACCGGCGACGAGCAGGCCGACGCCCAGGACCCGATCAGCGGGCTCGCCGGCGGCGTGTTCGTGGGGCGAGACCACGAGATCGAGCGGCTG
The DNA here is from genome assembly GCA_019246335.1 of Actinomycetota bacterium. Taxonomy (GTDB): domain Bacteria; phylum Actinomycetota; class Thermoleophilia; order Solirubrobacterales; family Thermoleophilaceae; genus AC-37. Next base: position 25,477 of record JAFAQQ010000054.1, read on the forward strand.
CGCGCGGGGTTCGAGGAGGCGATCGCCGGGCGCGGCCGGCTGCTGATGCTCGTCGGGGAGCCGGGCATCGGCAAGACCCGCACTGCGCAGGAGCTGATCACCTACGCGCGGCTTCGCGGCGCTCGGGTCCTCGTCGGCCGCTCCCACGAGAGCGCGGGTGCTCCGGCGTATTGGCCCTGGATGCAGATGGCGCGCGCCTACGTCAGCGACCGGGAAGCGGAGGAGGTGGCGGTCGAGATGGGCGCGGGGGCCGCGGACATCGCGCAGGTCATGTCGGAGCTCCGCGAGCTCATCCCGGGGCTCTCGAGCCCGCCCGACACGAGCGACCCCGAGCAAGCGCGGTTCCGCCTGTTCGACAGCATCACCACCTTCCTCAAGAACATCGCGCGGCGTGACCCGCTCGTGCTGGTGCTCGACGACCTCCACTGGGCGGATACGCCGTCGCTGCGGATGCTCCAGTTCCTCGCCCGGGAGGTGGGCGACGCGCGGATCCTCGTGATCGGCACCTACCGGGACGTCGAGCTGAGCCGCCGCCACCCGCTCTCCGAGGTTCTGGCCGACCTCGCCCGCGAGAGCCTCGTGGAGCGCGTCGTCCTGCGGGGCCTCGGCGAGTCCGACGTGGCTCGATTCATCGAGATGACCGCGAGCGTCGCGCCCGTGGCGGAGCTCGTGCGCGCGGTGCACGAGGAGACCGAGGGCAATCCGTTCTTCGTCTCGGAGGTGGTGAGCCTGCTCGCATCGGAGGGCCGGCTCGACCAGGAGGGCGATCTAGGCGATGTGCTCGTCACGATTCCGCAGGGCGTCCGCGAGGCCGTCGGCCGCAGGCTCGACAGGCTGTCGGACGAGTGCAACTTCGTGCTCGCGGCGGCGTCGGTGATCGGGCGGGAGTTCCAGGTCGACCTTCTGGGCCGGACCGTTCACGAGGAGGTCACGTCCGAGATGCCGGAGCACGCCGACGAGTTGTCGCGCCGCAAGCTGCTCGAGCTGATCGACGAGGCTGCGGCGGCCCGCCTCATCGTCGAGGTACCGCAGGCCGTCGGCCGCTACGCGTTCGCACACGCGCTCGTGCGCGAGGCCCTCTACGAGGAGCTCGGCGTGACCAAGCGGACGCGGCTCCACGGGCGGGTCGCGAGCGCGATCGAGGAGCTGAACCGGGGCGACCTCGAGGCGCACCTGGAGCAGCTCGCCCATCACTTCCTGGAGGCGCAGGAGCTGGAGAGGGCGATCGACTACTCCGTGCGCGCCGCGCAGAGGGCGGTGTCGCAGATGGCCTACGAGGAGGCCGCGGAGCTCTACGAGCAGGCGCTCCAGGCCGTCGAGCTGCGCGGCCGAGCGAGCGCCGAGGAGCAGGCGGAGCTGCTGCTCTGCCTCGGGGACGCACAGGGCCGCGCCGGGCGCTCGCCCAGCGCGCGAGAGACGCTCTTTCGGGCGGCCGGCTCCGCCAGACGCGCCCGGGACCACGTCCGGCTCGCCCGCGCCGCGCTCGGCATCGTCGACCGCGCCGAGATCGGCACGGTCGATCGGGACACGATCGAGCTGCTCGAGGAGGCGCTCGAGGGGATCGGCGACGCCGACGTGGCGCTGCGCGCGCGACTGCTCTCCGGGCTTGGCTTCGCGCTCTACTTCGTCTCGCGGGCGCGGAGCGAGGAGCTGACGGCGGAGGCCGTGGCCCTCGCGCGGCGCTCGAGGGACGAGGGCGCGCTCGCCGCCTCGCTGCTCGCCCGGCACTTCGCCATCTGGGAGCCGGCGCGGCTCGACGAGCGCATCGAGGTGGCGGGCGAGCTGATCGAGGTGGCGGAGCGCTGCGGTGACAACCAGCTCGCCGTCGAGGGCCGCGGTTGGCTTCTCGTCGATCTGCTCGAACGCGGCGACCGGCGCGCGGCCGACCTCGAGATCGAGCGCTATTCGCGACGGGCCGCCGAGCTGCGGCAGCCGAACTACATCCGGATATCGGTGGTGCGGCGCGCCATGAGGGCGCTGCTCGCGGGCAGGCTCGAGGAGGTCGAGCCGATCCTGGACGAGGAATCCCTCTACCGCAGGTGGTTCTCGCTCGACCCGAACCTCATGCAGACCTCAGCGATCGTGCTGTTCGAGCTTCGCCGCTATCAGGGCCGCCTCGACGAGATCGCCGGGCCGATGGAGAACCTCACCGCGCAGTATCCGGCGGTGCCGGCCTGGCGCAGCGGTCTCGCGCTGCTCTACGCGGAGCTCGGCCGCCACGAGGAGGCTCGCAGGGAGATCGACGACCTCGCCCGCGGGGGGTTCGAGCGCCTGCCGGACGACGCGAACCGGCTGACCGGGCTGGCGTTCGCCGCCGAGGCCGTTCACCGACTGCGGGCGCGCGACCACGCCCAGACGCTGTACGAGCTGATCCTTCCCTACGCCGAGCGCAACGTCGTGGTCGGCGGCGGTTGGGCGGTGGAGGGCTCCGCTTCGTCGTTCCTCGGGAGGCTCGCGACCGTGCTCGACCGCCACGACGACGCCGAGCGCCACTTCGAGCTCGCGCTGGGGATGAACCGCGCCCTGGAGGCGATCCCGCTCGTCGTGGACACGGAGGTCAGCTACGCGGAGATGCTTTTCGCGCGCGACCGGCCGGGCGACCGCGATCGCGCACTGGAGCTGATCGCGGAGGCGATCGACGTCGCGCAGGACATCGGCATGCGCGGGGCGGTCGAGCGCGGCCTGGCGCTCAGGCTGAAGCTCCAGGGCATCGACCAGGCGGACGTCCGCACGTCGATCGACGCCGTGGCGGAGGCGGTCGAGGACGAGCGCCCGGACCTCTCGAACGCGACCGCCCCCGACGGCACGGTCACGATCCTGTTCAGCGACATCGAGGGCTCGACCGAGATGACCGAGCGGCTCGGCGACCACCGGTGGCTCGAGCTGCTGCGGGAGCACAACGCGGTGGTGCGCGACGCCGTCCGCCGCCACGGCGGCTTCGAGGTGAAGTCGCAGGGCGACGGCTTCATGGTGGCCTTCTCCAGCGCTCGGCGCGCGCTCGACTGCGCGGTCGCGATCCAGCAGGCGTTCGGGACCTGGGCGGAGGAGCGCGCGGCCGAGGCGGTCCGGGTGCGCATCGGGCTGCACACGGGGGAGGCGATCCGCGAGCGGGACGACTTCTTCGGGCGCAACGTCATCCTCGCCGCGCGCATCGCGGCCCAGGCGGATGGCGGCGAGATCCTCGTCTCCTCGCTGCTCAAGGAGCTCACCGCGAGCTCCGGGAGCGTGCGGTTCGGCGCCGGCCGCGAGGTGAGCTTGAAGGGTCTCTCGGGGAGCCACGTCGTGCATGCCGTGGAGTGGTCCGGGGCGGTCACGGCCGCCACCGGCTGACCCCGGCCATGAAAGAACCCGCCCGGGCACGAGCGGGCGCCGGGTACCATCAGACCCTGCGATGGAGACCCGGCCCGGCAGTACGGCGCGGCTTATCGCACCGGCGGCCATCATTGCGTTCGGGATTGCGCTGATGCTGATCGTGGCCACGGGCGGGCCGCACCACAAGAGCTCGGGGAGCCAGCCGACCAACGTCGAGCGCCACGAC
>JAFAQQ010000212.1 GCA_019246335.1 Actinomycetota bacterium
CGTGCCGAGGAACGCCGCCGCCGGCGCGTACTGGTCGTTCACCGCGAGCTCGAGGTGGTTGGGGAACAGCGGGCTGCACTGCGGGTTCGCGCACGGCTGGTGGGCGTGGAGCACGTACCGGTACCCGAGCATGTCGAGGCCGGTCGCGGTCTGCTGGAACTCCGCCTCGTTGACGAGCTCGTCGCCGTGCGTGTTCCACATCAGCACCGGGACGTTGCGGAAGGAGGCGAGCACGTCGGAGTTCCCCTCGTCACCGACCACGGGCTGCGCACGCGCGAAGAGGTCCGGGAACTGGGCGCCGAGCTTGAAGGTCCCGATCCCTCCCATCGAGTAGCCGCTGATGGATGTCCAGGCCGGATCGAGCTTGAAGCGCCTGGCGACGTCGGCCCAAACGTCGAAGACGTCCGCCGCGCCGTAGTTCTCGTAGAACTCGTCGGGACCGCGCGACTCGGGGGTGATCACGATCGAGCCCGGCCCGCGCTCGCCAATCTGCGACATGTTGCGGGACGCCAGATACTGGTTGTACGCCGCAGAGAGCGAGTGCATCAGCAGCGTCATCCCGTAGCCGCCCGCGGGACGAGGCTTCCTCGGGATGTAGATCGCGTACGGCTGGAGGCGCCCCTGGTACTGGCCCGGACAGGTCGACTGCGCCGTGATGCACGACGGCCCGAAGTCGATTCCCTGGGACAGCTCGAAATGCGTCGCCTCGATCCTGTCCATCGGCCCCGTGCGGGGCACGCCCCTGTTGTCTGTCACGTGGCGGTGGAGCTTGCTGAAGCTCACGTTGGCGAAGAACTGCGAGATGTCGCCCGTCGCCAGCGCGTGGCCCTGGGCGCGGTCCCGCCACCACGCGGAGTCGAGCACGACCGCCGTGCCCTCGGTCGGCCGCTGTTCCGGCTCGTGCATGCGGAAGGCGACGTTGAAGAAGGCGGCCGGCTTCGCCGTCGTGCCCGCCCCGCCCGGCGCGGTGCTGGTCGCGCTCGCCTGTGGCAGCAGGTAGCGGTTGCCGGCCTTGTCCCACAGGCCGATCCCTGCGGCGAGCCTCACGGTGCGCCTCTTCGGGTTCCATTTCCGGTGCCCGATCCTCACCTCGATCTGACGCCGCTTCCGGTCGACGCGGACGCGCAGGCGCGCGTGGTGGATCGTGCGCCCCGTGGATGCCCGCTTCAGCTCCGCGATTAGTCGGCCGCCCGACGGGTGGACCGTCAGGAACAGGTTCGCCGGCGCGCGGACGTTCGCCCCGTGCGGGAACGGCCGCAGCGTCCCCTTGCGGCCGCCGATCGCGATCGTGAACGCGATCAGCGACGGGTCCTTCAGGGTGTTGAGCGTCAGGCGGAAGGCGGTGGACGTGCGCAGCGGCTTGACGCGCAGCTCGACGAGGTCGGCGGCATCGTTGGCGTAGCGCGGATCCGTCGGATACGTGTAGGTCCCGTTGGTCTTCGAGAAGAGGTTGCCGGCGGTCTTCGGGTCGTTCGGGTCCGCGGTGAGCTGCGCGCCCCAGGCGTCGTAGAGGTAGTCCTGGTAAAGGAACTCGCCCTTGTGGTACGCGGTCGTGCCGGAGATGAGGATCGGGCTCGCCTTCCACGGGCCGCGATTCGTGAGCTGCGCCGCGATCGGAGCCTTCGCGTATAGGAGGTCGGGGCCCGGCCGCGGGCCGGGCCCGGAGTAGAGCGAGTGCCATCGCGCGGCGGCCGAGGCGGGAATCGCGATCGCCAGGACGAGCGTCGCGATCGCCAGCAGCATCCTCTTCATCCTCCGGACCTCCTCCTTCAGGGTCGGGGCCGCAGCACGAGGGTGTGCCTGCCCGCCGGAACGTTCACGATGACAGCTCGGGAGTTGCGGTGAAGCGGTACCAGTTGGCCGTCGACGCGCGCGGTCACGGCCGGCCACGACCCACGCAGGCGGAGCCTGAGGGCATGGTCGGTGTCGACCGTGCCCGTGAGCGGGACGTGCGTGTCGAGCCTCATGCGCGCGAGGTCGAGCCCGACCGCGCTCGCGCCCCGGAGCGTGATGGAGAACGCGTTGCGGTGCACGAACAGCCACGGGCGCGTGAACGTCCAGGCCTGACCGGTCATCACGTAAGGACCGGTCTGGTCCGGCGTGGCCGGACCGCCCGCCTCGGGCGACAGCGAGTACGGGGGGTTCGGGATGGCGAAAGACTCCCCGTCGAATCGCGCCACGCCCTGCTTGCGGTCCACCGGCACGAGCTCCGACATCCAGTACGCGTCGTCGAAATCGAAGCTCAACGGCACCCCGTCGGACTGCACGCGGTCAACCGCGAGCTCGAACGGCATGCTGCGGATGTAGGTCACGCGCGGCGGATTCGGGTCGCGGACGAAGCGATGCTCGTACTGCGCGCCCTCGGTCCACTGGTCGGCGATCGGCGGGCCGTAGTGCTCCTGCGCCGGGAAGAGGTAGAGGCGGTAGCGGTAGCCGAGCTCGGCGAATCGCTGCGCCTGCCGGATCACCCCGGTCGTGGGCACCAGCTCGTCCGGCACGCCCTGGTAGATCGCGAACGGCACCCAGCGCTCGTTGTCGAGCAGCGGCCTGGTGAGCTCCGCCCGCGGGTCGCCACCGTTGGCGGACGTGTAGCAGGGCGTCTCGCCGTCGGGGCTCTGCAGCTCGTCGCAATGCGCGAAGTCGACGCCTGTCCAGGCTCCCTGCGTGACCGCTCCGGAGGCGGGGAAGGCCGCCGCGAAGCGGTCCGGGTAGAGGATCGTCATCAGGTAGCTCGCCCAGCCGCCCATCGAATGACCGGCGATGTAGGTGCGGTTCGGATCGACCGAGAACGACCGGTGCACGTCGGCCCACACCTCGCGGAAGTCCACCTGCCCCCGGCCGACGTACCAGGTCGAGTCGCCCCGCCCGTCCGGGGTGACGACGATCGTGTGGACGTCCTCCCCCATGTCCTTGAAGATCCGGGGGACCGCGGCCGCCGCGATGTGCGCGTTCCCGCCGCGGAAGTGGAACCACCACTGGAGCGGCCAGAGGCGGTCGCGCCGGTATCCGTTCGGCAGGTAGACGCCGTAGTGCTGAAGGGTCCCCTGCTCGCCCTCCTCCCTCGAGATCCTGCGGGTCGAGACGAAGATCCGGTCGTGGTAGCCGGGCCCGGGCACGTAGCGCTCGTTCGCGCCCGCAAGCAGGCGGCTCACGTCGAGCGCGTGGAAGAACGGGTCGATCGTTCGGGCGTAGAGCGAGAACGCCTGCTGCTTGTCCCAGTAGTCACGGGCGGGCTCGTCCCCGCGGAACGCGACGTTCGCGAGGTTCGCACCCAGGCCGAGGTCCTTGAGGGCCGGACCGCCGCCCGGATCGGCGATGCCCGTGGCCGCGGCCACGCTCAGCTTCGAGGGGAGGCCGCCGAGCGCCGACCGGGGCACGCGCGCCTCGAGCGCGTTCACGTACCCGGTCGGGTTCGCGGCGGTCGAGCCGTGCGGCAGGGCCTTGATCGCCCCGGTGCGCAGATTCGCGACCCAGCCCCGCCGCGCGGTCAGCAGGATCGCGATCTGGGCTCGCGAGGTCTTGATCCCGCTGTTGAATGGCACCGCACGCGTCTTGGCGTCGCCAGGCGCGGTGTCGAGGAGCACGAGCAGCGCCGTCCTCGGCGGCGCCTTCATGGTCGTCGTGCGCGCTAGGAACCAGAGGCTCGAAGGGTCGGCGCCGATACGGAGCTCGGAGAGGTCGGCCTCGTCCTGGTGCGGGAGGTCGCCGTAGTGGGTCGCCAGGTTGTAGCCGGGCGTCGGGATCCCGAACTCGCCGGGCAGGTACTGGACGGCGGGATCGAGCCGGTAGATCTCGGGGACCTGCTGCTGGAGGGGGTCCTGGACGGATAGACGCTGGACGTCCTGCCCGTTGTCGGGGCCCCAGGCGTCGAAGATGTGGTCCTGGTAGACGAGCTCTCCTGAGGAGTAGATCGTCGACCCGCCGAACAGGGTCGGCCTCCCGTGCCAGTCGGAGATCGACCCGTCCACTTTGCGCGGCGGGTCG
>JAFAQQ010000199.1 GCA_019246335.1 Actinomycetota bacterium
GCATCGATACGACGACGCCGGTCGGCCTGTGGGTGATACGTACGGCCGAGTCGGTCGTGTTGACCGACTGGCCGCCGGGCCCGGAGGAGCGGTACACGTCGATCTGCAGGTCGTTCGGATCGAGTGCGACCTCCACCTCCTCGGCCTCGGGGAGGACGGCCACGGTCGCCGTGGACGTGTGGATGCGGCCCTGGGACTCGGTCTCCGGCACGCGCTGCACGCGATGGGTGCCGGCCTCGTGCTTGAAGACGCTGTAGGCGCCGCGGCCGCGGATCGCGAACGTGTACGAGCCGTCGGCGACCGAGAGGGGCTCGGTCTTGAACCGGCGCCGCTCCGCGTACCGCGTCAGCATCCGGTAGAGGTCGCCCGCGAAGAGCCCGGCCTCCTCGCCGCCGGTTCCTGCGCGAACCTCGACGATGACGTCCTTCTCGTCGTTGGGATCGGGCTCCACCATCGCCAGGCGAATCTCGTCCTCGAGCTCGCCGAGCCGCAGCTCGGAGGCCTGCAGCAGCTCGCGCAGCTCCGGATCGTCGCCGTCCTCGGTCAGGAGCTCACGGGCGCCGGCCGCATCGTCGGCGACCTTGCGGTACTCGGTCGCGAGACCGTGTGCCGGCTCGAGGGCGCGGTAGGCGCGGCCGACCTCGGCGTAGCGGTCGCGGTCGCCGATCACGGCGGGGTCGGTCATCTCGCGCGAGAGCTCCGCGAAGCGCCTCTCGATCTGCTGGACGAGGTCCTCGATCACGCGGTCGAGGGTAGGGGTAGCGGCGGCGGGCGGTCGGTGGTCACGGCGGGCGGTCGGAATCGACCGCGCCTACGCCACGACCTCCATCCCGACCCGGTCCTCCTCGCTTGCCTGGTCCGGGTTCTCCACCGCCAGCACGGCCTGCAGGGCGGCGATGGCAACCTCGAGCTGTGACAGATCGGGCTCGCGCGTGGTGAGCTTCTGAAGCTGCATGCCGGGCGCCATCAGGATCTGCGCCCAGCGCCTGTCGCGCTTTCTTCCGAACAGCTTGATCAGCTCGAAGGCGAGGCCCGCCACCAGCGGGATCCCGACGACGCGCGAGGGGAAGAGGATGTACCAGGCGGGGGTCCCGAGCGGGGCAAAGACGACGATCGCCACGACCATGACGATCAGCAGGAAGCTGGTCCCGCAGCGCGGGTGCAGGCGCGAGAGGGGCGCGGCGTTCTCGGGCGTCAGCGGCAGGCCGGCCTCGTAGCAGGAGATCGTCTTGTGCTCTGCCCCGTGGTACTGAAAGACGCGCTGCAGATCCCGCATCCTCGAGATCAGCCAGAGGTAGAGCAGGAAGATGCCGATGCGGATCGCCTTCTCGACGAGCACGAAGACGATCGCGGGGTGGAGCGAGCCCTTCAGCAGGCTCGCGATCCCGACCGGCACCAGGAAGAAGAGCCCGATCGCGAGCGTGACCGACACCACGACCGTGCCCAGCCATGTGCCGCGGCCGATCTCCTCGTCGTGGCCCTGGGCCTGCGCGTTCGCCGAGATCCCGAGCGCACTGAACCCGATCTTGAGCGACTCGGCGAGGGCGACGACGCCGCGCACGATCGGAAGGCGCAGCAGGCGGTGCCGCCTCACCCAGGAGACGAGCGGCTCGGAGACCACCTCGATCGGGCCGCGGGCGGCCTCGGTCGGGTCGAGGCTGCCATCCGCTTCGACCTGGTCGGGCGCTGGCTTGCGGACCGCGACCGCCCAGGTCGAGATGCCGCGCATCATCACGCCCTCGAGAACCGCCTGCCCACCGATCGGCGAGTCGCGCGGGCTCTGCTCGCGCCCCTCCTCGGTCATGCGCTCATGCTAGATGGTGGCGCGGGCGGGGACCGGGGGACTTGCTCGGCGCGATCCGGAGGGCGGAACGACGACCGGACGGCCGAGCGAAGCCTTTAGCAACCCCGCTCGAACGTGTTGTCGTTCTCGTTCGACTCCTGGATCTCGTTCGCGGGGTCGACAACCGCCTTCACCGTCTGGCCGGGCAGGCACTGCGGGCCATTGATCGTGACGACCCGAGTTGTCTCGCCGGGAAGTCGCTTGATCCTCCGCGAATCGACCAGCGAGTTGTCGAGGAAGAGCTGCACGAGGACCCGGTCCGCGGGTCCCTGGCCCTGGTTCGCGACTTGGATGCGGTAGTCGTCCGTGCCGCTCACCGGGCGCGGAGCGATTCCGATTCCGAGGATCGTCAGGTTGGGGGGCCCGGGCTGCGTGCATGGAGCCGACGTGCGCTTCGTCCGTCGGATGACGTTGCCGGAGCTGTCGATCCAGCGGAAGCGGGCGACCACGCGGTACGACTTTCCATAGCTCATCCCGTTGACCGTCTGGGAGTAGGTGTACCTGTCGACTCCGTCGTTCGACATCCACCACGGGCCGTCCGGGGATGCGGTCGGCGCGGCCGTGCTGGGCGAGGTGCTGCGCATGACCAGCCGAAAGCGCATCCCCATCCGAACCGACCCCGGGATGCTGTGCATCCGGCCGACGAACGTCGCAGCCCTGCTCGCGGAATCCGAGCCCGACTGGCAGCCCTTCACGCGCACGCTCGCCGGGAGCGGCTGGGCGATCGCTCCGCCAGGGGCGCAGAGCGCGACGCCGAAGGCGACGGCGCAGGCAGCGAGGCAGGGGCTGGGGCGGCGGCGAAAACGCATGGCCATGTCAAAACATGCCTGCTGGGCCGTAGTTTCGCTAGATGCACGGCCCAGATGGGCGCGTGCTTGCGGAGGTCAGCCGCGGCGCTTGGCCGCGCGCCGCTTGAAGCGCTCGACGCGTCCGCCGGTATCGACCAGCTTCTGGCGCCCCGTGTAGAACGGGTGACAGTTCGAGCAGATCTCCACGTGGAGCTCGGGCTTGGTCGAACGCGTGGTGAACTCGTTGCCGCACGTGCAGCGGACGTGCGCCTCGACATACTCGGGGTGAATCTCGGCCTTCATCGCCATCCGAGTCTAGTCCGCGGATCCGGCGCGTCACCGCCGCGCGCGGCGGCCAAGGCGCTCCCGCCAGCGAATCCTCACCCGCTGCCACCAAGCCCGCAGGCCGCGACGGCGTACCGGGGTGGGCTGTGAAACCCGGACGAGCGCGACCCAGTCGTCCAAGGGCAGCGAGCCCTCGATCAGTCGGGCGAGCGCCGAAGTCATCGGCGCGGAGATGCCGGCGCGCTCGATGGCCGTCGCGAGGAGCGGGACGGTGTCGAGCGCCTCGACGGCCTGACCGAGCCGAGCCGGGATCTCCGCGGCGGAGACGCCGGCCGCGAGCAGCTCGCCGGCGCTGCGGTTGCGCGAGCTCGGCGCCAGCGCCGTCGCGACCAGGTCCCCGGTGCCGGCACGCCCGAGGAACGTCCGGGGGCTGCCGCCGTTTCGCTCGGCCAGCGCGAGCACCTCGCCGAAGATGTCGGCCGCCGCCATGCCTGCCGCGTTGAGGCCCTGCGATTCGGTCGCGCCAGCGGCAAGCGCCGCCGCGTTCTTCGCGCACCCGGCGAGCTCGACGCCGACCGGGTCGGCCGACTCCTCGCACACGACTCCACCCTGGCGGAACGTCTGTGCGACCGTCCCGGCCAGGACCGCCGAGTGCGACGCGCAGATCAGGCCGGCGCCGCCGTCGACCATCTCCCGCGCGTGCGCGGGACCGCCGACGCAGGCGACGCGCTCGATTCCGAATGCGCGCTCGAGGGCCTGGGTCGGCGGCGTCCCGTCGGGCGGCACGAGCCCCTTGGTCAATGACACGACACCCGCGCCGGGCGCGACGCCCTGACGGGTGAGCTCGGCAATCGCGTCGTCGATCCCGGGCGAGGGGACAGCGACGAGCACGAGGTCGGCGCGGTGGAACTGGTCGTCGTGACGACCCAGCGCTCGGACCTTGAGGCGGTCGGGCAGCCGCACGCCCGCCAGGTAGCGCTCGTTCTCCCGCGTCTCGGCCACGCGCTCGGCCTGCTCCGCCGTGCGGCAGAGCAGCGTCGTGCGCACCCCGGCGCGCTCGAGCACGATCGCGACCGCCGTGCCAAAGGACCCCGCGCCGACAACCGAGGCCCGACGCGGCTGTCCTGCCCGGCGTGCGATGCGCGGCAGGCTATCGGCGCTCCGTTCGGGCCGACCACCGGTCCTCGCCCTCCCGAGTTGAGGGTCAATTCATGGTCGCTATAGCGACCCAAAAGTGACCGTCAGCTAAGGCTACGTGACCTGGTAGTTCGGCCCGTCGCCGCCCTCGGGCGGGGTCAACCGCCCGCCCTTGGCGGTTATGGCGCCGCACTGGACGCAGTTCGACGGCGTGATCTGCAGGTCCACGGTCCGGCCCTCGAGCCCCTCGCGGCCGTTCTTCGAAAGCTCCTCGAGGACCTCGTCCGGGAGCTCGTAGACCTGCGCCGGGCACATGTTGCGCCACATCAGCGCGAGCTCGAGCGGGACCTCGTTCTGGATCCGGATGTGGTTGGGCGCGTCGTCCCGGGTCGCGTTGCCGGTGGTGAAGACGCTCGACAGCTTGTCGAACGTGTACTTGCCGTCGGGCTTGGGATAGGTCTTGTCGCGGTCACCGATGAATACGTCGACGGTCGCGTCGTCATGGGTGTGGTACTGCGCGCCGGGCGGGAACCGACCCCCCGAGATCTCCATCAGGTTCGCCAGCGCGCCTCCGACGAGGAACCCCTTCGAGAAGACCTGCCGCATGTTGCGCGAGCGGTGCATGTCCTCGGCGATGACGGAGCCCTCGATCGCCTGCTGGTAGTTCGACAGGTCGCTCATATCCCCGCCCTTCAGCCGCTCGACGATCGACTCCGCGGCGTACATGCCCGCGTGCATGGCGAGGTGGACGCCCTTCAGCTTCGGGATGTTCACCATGCTCGCGCAGTCGCCGGCGAGCGCCATGCCGGGAGCCCAGAGCTGCTTGGGCATGGCGTACCAGCCGCCCGAGGGGATCGTCTTCGCCCCCCAGGCGACCCGCTTGCCGCCCTCGAGGATCTTGCGGATCATCGGATGCGTCTTGAACTCCTGGAGGACGTCGTGGACCGAGAAGGTCGCGTCGCGGTAGTCGAGCCCGACGACGAGCCCCATTGAGACGCGGTCCTCCCCCATCGGATAGATGAAGCTGCCGCCGAACTCGCGGTACTTGGCGGCGAAGCGCAGGGGCCAGCCCATCGTGTGGATCACGCGGTCGAGAGGCTTCTCGACCTCCCACACCTCCTTCACGCCGATCTCCCATTGCGGCGGATCCTCGCTGGCGAGGTCGAAGTAGCCGATGGCGGCGCCCGTCAGGTGGCCCTGGGTGCCCTCGCAGAGAACGGTCGCGCGTCCGATCAGGTCCGAGCCGGGCTCGAAGTTCGAGAGCTCCTGGCCGTCGCGCCCGCGTCCCTTGTCGCCCGTCCGCACGCCGCGCACGACGCCGGCCTCGACGAGCAGCTTCGTGGCCGCGGTCTCGGGGAGGATGTACACGCCGGCCGCCTCCGCCCGTTCCCCGAGCCAGCGTCCGAGCTGCGCAACCGACGTGACGTGGTTGCCGTGGTTTCGAAACGGGGGCGGCGTGGGCTTGAGCGGGACCGCGCCGCGCCTGGTCATGAAGTACACGGTGTCGGTGCCGACGGTGCCGTACGTCGGCCACTCCGACTTCTCGACGTCGGGCAGCAGGCGCTCGAGCGCCGACGGGTGCATCATCGCGCCGGAGAGAAGGTGCGAGCCCGTGGTCTTCCCCTTCTCGACGAGCGCGACCGGGACCTCCCCCAGGCTCTCGGCGAGCGCCGGCTCGTCCTCGAGCAGCTGCGTCAGGCGGATCGCGCAGGCGAGCCCGGCCGGCCCGCCGCCGACGATCACGACGCCGACCTCGATCCGCTCGTCCTCGGGGTCGGTCGGCGGCCCGACGAACTCCTCGGGCGGGTTGATCTGCGGCGCGTAGTCGATCGGTGCGACCGACATGGCTAGATGTCCGATCCCGAGTCCGCGTGCCCCTGGGGCCGCGAAAACCGAGCTGGCGAAGGACGCAGCGCAAAGTTCAGGCATTGATTGCCTGGACGAGCCCGAGGACGCACGCCAGCGAAGGTTTGCAGGGGCATCCCGGGGTGCGGGGGCTCGGGATCGGGCATCTACCCCTACGCGCCCTTCTTGGCCTTCACGGCCTCGGTGAGCTTCGGCAGGATCTTGTTGAGGTCGCCAACGATGCCGAGGTCGGAGAACTCGAAGATCGGGGCGTTCGGGTCCTTGTTGATCGCGACGATGTTCTCGGACGACTGCATGCCGACCTTGTGCTGGATGGCTCCCGAGATGCCGGCCGCCAGGTAGAGCTTCGGCGCGACGGTCTTGCCCGTCTGGCCGATCTGCGCGGCGTACGGATACCAGCCCGCGTCCACCACCGCGCGCGTCGCGGCGACCGCGCCGCCCAGCGCCTCGGCCAGCGCCTCGGCAAGCTCGAAGCCCTCCGGCTTTCCGAGGCCGCGGCCGCCCGCGACGAGGATGTTCGCGTCCTCGATGTTCACGTCGGCGCCGCGCTGCTCGCCGCGCTGGACCATCGTCGCCTTCGTGGACCAGTCGGACAGCTGGACGTCCACGTCCTCGACCGGCGCCGCGCCGTCGCCGGACTCGCTCATCTCGAAGGCGTTGAGGCGGCCGATGATGATCCCGGGCTCGCCGACGTAGTCGACCTCCGCGACCGCGGAGTCCTGCAGGATCGGCCGGACGGCGACCAGCTTGCCGTCCTGGGCCTTGACCTCGGTGACCTCCATCGTGACGCCGCCGCCCAGGCGGGCGGTGAGGCCGGCGCCGATCTCGAAGCCGAGCAGCCCGCCGCCGAACAGTGCGTAGCCGTAGCCGTTGTCCTGGATGACCTTCGCCATCACGTCGACGACCGGCTGCGCCAGCCCTTCCGGCGCCTTCGCGCGGAAGACCTTCGTCGCGCCGTACTTGCCGAGCGACCCGCAGAGCTCGTCGGTCAGGTCGTCGCCGCCGACGACGACCACGGCCGCGTCGCCGCCGATCTCCTTGGCGAGCTTCGCGCCCTCGGACACGGCGCCGAGCGAGTTCTTGTTGAACTCGCCCTCGTAGTGGAGTGCGTAGGTGAGGATCCCGCTCATGTGACGCTCCTTTGCGTGGGTTCGGGAAGGGGCATCACGCGAGGAGCTTCCTCTCCTCGAGCCACGCGACGATCTTCTCGACCGTGTCGTCCGTGTCCTCGTCCTCGATGATCTGGCCGGCCTCCTTCTGCGGCGGGGGGTTGATCGCGAGCACCGTCGTGCGCTTGCCCTCGCCGCCGACCCTGCCGGCCTCGATGCCGACGTCGCCGATCGCCTTCGCGTCGAGCGGCTTCTTCTTCGCGCCCATGATCGCCTTGAGCGAGGGGTAGCGCGGTTCGTTGATCGCGTCGCCGACGGAGATGACCGCGGGCAGCTCCACCTCGACCGTGTCGTAGCCGTACTCGGCCTGGCGCTCGCAGCGCAGCTTGCCGTCCTCGACGTCCATCTTGATCACCTGCGTCAGCGACGGCATGTGGAGGTGGTCCGCCACGACCGCGCCGATCGTGTAGCACTCGCCGTCGTCCGACTGCTGGCCGAGGAGGACCAGGTCGGGCTGCTCGGCCTTCAACGTTTGCGCCAGGGCGTAACCGGTGGCGCAGACGTCCGAGTCGGCGAGGGCGTCGTCCGTAAGTTGGACGGAGCGGTCGGCGCCGAGCGAGACCGCCTTGTGGAGCGCCCGAACCGCGCTCTCCGGGCCCATCGTCACCGCGACGACCTCCTCGACGTCCGCCTTGCCGCCCTCCTTGATCTGCATGGCGGCCTCGATCGCGTGCGTGTCGAAGGGGTTCAGGTTCTTCTCGCCGGAGCGGTCGAGGCGCTTGCTGTTCGGGTCGATGCGCTTCTCGACCGCGGCGTCCGGCACCTCTTTCACGAGGACGCAGATCTTCAAGAAATTGCTCCTTGTCGTTTGGTGCGGCGCGGCATTCTAACTGGCCGTCGGCGTGTTGACTGACCAGTCAATCGCCTCGCCGCATGATAGGGAATCGCCGCCGACGGGGTTGGTATCCGGGCCACATGGGCTTCTTCGGCCCCAGGGCGCCGAGCCTCAGGACACCGAAGCGCGGATGAAGTCCACGATCTGCTGCGTCGGGGCGCCCGGCGTGAACACCTCGGCAACGCCGAGCCTCTTGAGCTCGGGGATGTCTTCGTTGGGGATCGTGCCGCCGACGGTGATCACGACGTCGTCCGCACCCTGCTGGCCGAGCAGGTCCACGACCCGCGGGACCAGCGTCATGTGGGCGCCCGAGAGGATCGAGAGGCCGACGGCGTCGGCGTCCTCCTGGATGACGGTCTCGGCGATCTGCTCCGGGGTCTGGTGGAGACCCGTGTAGATGACCTCCATTCCGGCGTCGCGGAGGGCTCGGGCGATGATCTTCGCGCCGCGGTCGTGGCCGTCGAGGCCGGGCTTGGCGACCACGACGCGGATCTTCTTCGCGCTCGTCGCGGCTTCCACGGGCGGGCGAGTCTACCGGCGGGTCGGGGACGGCCCGGTCAGCAGCTCGCGCAGCTCGGCGAGCATCCGGGTCGGGTCTTCAAAGACGTCGCGCCACGTGTAGCGGCGGAAGGCGTCTTTGCGCGCGTAGGCTGCACGCTCGCGCTCGTAGCCCCGCTGCCAGGAGTACTGGGTGTTGTGGAAGCGGTAGCTGTCGAGCTCGACAGTCAGCGCGTGGTCCTGCCAGCGGCAGTCGACGAGATGTGAGTCGACGAGCTTGTTGGTGAGCGGCAGCGGGAGCCCGGCGTCGCGGAGAAGCTCGAGGAAGCACTGTTCGAGCTTGCTGAGCGTGACCTGCACCTCGCCGCCGATCACGGGCACGAGCTTGCGCCGCCCCTTCGCCCGCGTGTTGCGCCGGAGCACCTGGTCGATTCGCGGCGCTCCGACGCGGTAGCGAACCCATGCTGCATGGCAGGCGCGCGCGAGCTCGTCCTCGTCGAGGAAAGCAGCAAGGTCGACGAGCGTGCGCGGGGCGGTGGTCACCGGCAACTCGCGAACGGTTGTGACGTCGCGCGGATCAATAAGGCCCGTCCGGCGTAAGCAGACCCCTGGGACCCGGCGCGCGTGCAGCGCCAGGACCTCGGGCTCTTCCGGCAACTCTCGGCTCAATCCGAGCAGGTACGCCGCCGAGCGGCGAAACAAGACGGCGCCGTCTCCGCAGGCGCGGACCGCCGCGAGGAAATGGGCGTCAAGGGAGGGCGCTGCGTGACCCACGCGGTAGACGCCTCTGAAGACCCGGATCAGATCGCCGCGATCGAGCCGGTACTTGATCTGGCGGCTCGTCATTCCCAGGCGAGCTAGCTCGGTTTGGGTCACCACTCCCTCGCTTCGGCCAGCGAAGCTGGCGACCCTCCGCTCAACGTTGTCGTTTTGGGGACACATAGTGTCCCTGAGGCGCCAACGTCTTGGGATTAGCCCCCGTGGGGCAAGGCGCAGCTGCCCCGCTAGAAGACCGGCGTCTCCGTATAGGTCCCGAACACGCGCTGCAGCGACTCGACGATCTCCCCCTCGGTCGCCCCGGCCCTGGCGCAGTCGATGATCGGCTCCATCAGATTGGCCTGGGTCTGGGCCGCGCGGCGCAGGAGGTCGAGCGCGTGCTCCGCCTCGTCCGCGCTTCGCCGGGCACGCGCGCCCTGGAGCCGGTCGATCTGCTTGCGCTCGAGGCCCGGGTCGATTCGCAGGATCGGGATCGGCTCCTCGTCGCCCTCGGAGTAGCGATTCACCCCGACCACGGTCCTCTGCCCAGAGTCGACCTCCTGCTGGTAGCGGAACGAGGCGTCAGCTATCTCCCGCTGCGGGTAGCTCTGCTTGATCGCCTCGACCATCCCGCCCAGCTCGTCGATCTTCTGGAAGTAGTCGTATGCGGCGGCCTCCATCCGGTCCGTCAGAGCCTCGACGAAGTACGACCCGCCGAGCGGGTCCACGGTGTTCGCGACGCCGGTCTCGTGGGCGATCACCTGCTGGGTGCGCAGGGCGATCCGCACCGCCTCCTCCGTCGGCAGCGCCAGGGCCTCGTCGTAGGAGTTCGTGTGCAGGGACTGGGTGCCGCCGAGCACCGCCGACAGGGCCTCCGTGGCGGTCCGGATCACATTGACCAGGGGCTGCTGCGCCGTGAGCGAGACACCGGCGGTCTGCGAGTGGAACCGCATCAAGAGCGAGCGCTCGTCGCGCGCGCCGTAGGTGTCGCGCAGCTCGCGCGCCCAGATGCGCCGCGCCGCGCGGTACTTGGCGATCTCCTCGAAGAAGTCGATGTGCGCGTTGAAGAAGAACGACAGGCGCGGGGCGAAATCGTCGACCGCGAGCCCGCGGTCCAGCGCGTGCTCCACGTACGTGAAGCCGTCCTTGAGCGTGAACGCGAGCTCCTGCTGGGCGGTCGAGCCGGCCTCGCGGATGTGGTAGCCGGAGATCGAGATCGGGTGCCATCGCGGCATGCGGCGCGAGCAGAACTCGACCATGTCGGTGACCAACCGCATCGCCGGGTCGATCGGGAGGCACCACTCCTTCTGGGCGATGTACTCCTTGAGGATGTCGGTCTGGATCGTCCCCGCCAGGTGCTCGGCCGCCACTCCCTGGCGCTCGGCCGCGACGATGTAGAAGGCGAGCATCACAGCCGCCGGAGCGTTGATCGTCATCGACGTCGAGACCTCGCCCATCGGGATCCCGGCGAAGAGGGTCTCCATGTCCTCGAGCGTGTCGATCGCCACGCCCTCCCGGCCAACCTCGCCCTCAGACCGGGGGTGATCCGAGTCGTGGCCCATCAGGCTCGGCATGTCGAAGGCCGTGGAGAGGCCCGTCTGACCGTGATCGAGCAGGTAGCGGAAGCGCTCGTTCGTCTCCTCGGCCGTGCCGAACCCCGCGAACTGACGCATCGTCCACAGCCGCCCGCGGTACATCGACGGATAGACGCCGCGGGTGTAGGGGAACTCGCCCGGGAAGCCGATCTCGGACTGATCGGGGAGGTCCTCGGCCGTGTACAGGGGCTCGATCGACGTGCCCGACACCGTCGTGAAGAGGGCGTCGCGCTCCGGCGTCCGGGCGTATCGCTCGCGATACCAGCGCTCCGCGTCCGTCATCGCGCGCGGCGTGGTCGCCATGAGGATCAGTCTAAGGACAGGGGCAGAGCGCTCGGGGCGGGGAGGGACCTCGCCGCCGCCCGCGCGTCAGCGCGCGAGCAGCTGCCGGGCCCGGCCGGGGCATAGCCGGCGCGGCTCGGGCCGCAGCCGCGCCGCGAGGTATCCGCCCCCTCCCCCGGCCGCCGCGAGCGCCCCCGCAGCCGCGGCGAGCCGCAGGCGCCGGCGCAGCCGGTCGAAGTGCATCACGCGCCAGCCCTCGCGCCGAGCGACCGCGCGCAGAGCGTCGTCGGGGTTGACGGCCACCGGGTTCCCCACCGCCTGGAGCATCGGCAGGTCGGATTCGGAGTCCGAATAGGCGTAGGACGCGGCGAGGTCGATTCCCTCTCGCTCGGCGAGCTCCTCGATCGCCTTGGCCTTCTCCGCC
>JAFAQQ010000194.1 GCA_019246335.1 Actinomycetota bacterium
GCCACCGAGAGGAGGACGAGTCCGATGCCGAGCGGCCGGGTGCGTGCGTACACGGCCGACGCCCCGAGCGCCGCAAGCAGCGCGAGGGGCGCCAGCAGCTGTATGAAGTAGTGCGGCAGGTAGAGCCCGCCGGCGTTCAGCGCGACGACGCAGACGCCGAGCCAGACGGGAGCGATCCACAGCGCTCGCCGGCGAGACAGGCATACGACTACGCCCGCGGCGGCTACGAGCGCCATGCCCCAGACATCTGGCGCGATCTGGGGCAGCGCGTGGACGAGCTCGGAGATCCGGCCGCCGAGGCTGCGCCCCAGGTCCTGCTGCGCGCGCCAGCCGTAGATCCCGAACCAGTAGTCGCGCCACCCGAGCGATATCCCGTGAACCGCGGCCGCGGCAAACGGGATCAGGGCGCCGCACACGACGAGCCCGCCACGCCGCGCGCGCGTGCGGAGCGGGCCCGCGGCCGCGACGGCGACCAGCACCGCCACGGCGAGCCCGTCGAAGCCCGATTGCTTCATCAGCATCGCCACCGCCCCGAAGGCGCCGGCGGCGGCGAGCCAACGGTCGCCGCGCACGGGGCGCCCGGTGTCGCCGTCGCCACCCCGCCAGCGCACCGCGCAGGCCACCGCCGCGGCGGCCGGGACCGCCGCCGCGAGCTCCCCCTCCATCGTGAAACCCTCGATCCGTGGCGCCACCCCGGCAACCGCGAATATCGTGGCTGCGCAGAGCGCCGTCACGCGCGTGCCGAGCATCGCGCCGAGCGCCGCCATGATGAGCGTGAGCAGGGCGCCGCAGATGACCGCGCCCAGCCGGATCGCCCACGCCTGGTAGGCGACGTCGGTGAGCGCACGGTAGAGGAGCATCAGCCCCTGCGGGCGATCGACGAAGAGGTCGCGGTAGAGATGCGCGCCGTGCGCCCATTCGTGGGCGATGAAGGCGTATCCGCCCTCGTCGGCGCCGATGCCGGTCCACATGAACGGAACGCGCAGCCCGGCGGCCGCGAGCGCGAGGAGCCCTACCGCGAGCAGGGCGCGCCTTCTGCGGCGATGCTCGTCGGATGCGGAGAGCGCCGGCACCGGAACCGCCTACTTGTATCGTCAAATGCGATGTCCGAGCCGCTTCTCACGATCTCCGAGAAGGCGCTTGCGAAGGTGCGAGAGCTCCGCGCGGGCGTCGACGATCCCGAGCGCCAGGCCATGTGGGTCGAGGTCACCGGCGTCCATCGCGGCGAGTTCACCTACAACCTCGCCCTCAAGCCCCGCGACGCGGCCGCCGGCGGCGACGCGGTCGAGGATCACGGCGGCCTGGCGGTGGTGATCCCGGGTCGCGACGTCGAGGCCATTCGGGGTGCCGCCATCGACTGGTCGGACGACCTGATGCGCGGCGGCCTGTCGGTCGCCAACCCGAACCGCCCGAGCCCGCTTGTGGAGGCTCCCACGCCGGATGGGCTGCACGGCGACGTGGCCGAGCGTGTCGCGCAGGTGATCGAGCGGCACATCAACCCGGCGATCGCCGCGCACGGAGGACGGGCGCGCCTCGAGAGGGTCGAGGACGGCGTGGCCTACGTCCGGCTCGGCGGTGGCTGCCAGGGTTGCGGGATGGCGACCGTCACGCTCGACCAGGGGATCGAGAGCGCGATCCTCCAGGCCGTGCCGGAGGTTCGTGGCGTCATCGACGTCACGGATCACGCCGCCGGCTCGGACCCATACTTCGCGCCCGCCGCCGGCTAGCAGCGGTCCTCCGGCTAGCAGCGATCCAGCTCAGGGCTGGGCTACGCCGTCACCCGCTCGAGCCGCGGGTCGCCCACCGGCTCGCCCTCCGCGCCGATCACGTGTAGGCACGCGTTGACGAGGGCGAGGTGCGTGAACGCGTGCGGGAAGTTCCCCAGGTGGCGTCCGGAGCCGGGGTCGATGTGCTCCGCGTAGAGGCCGAGCGGGCTGGCGAGGGCCAGCAGCCGCTCGCACATCTCGCGCGCGCGCCGGACCTCGCCGATCTCGACGAGCGCCGACACGAGCCAGAACGAGCAGACCGTGAAGGTCTCCCCCTCCACGGCGAACTTGCCCTTCGGCCGCTGCCGGAGCACCAGTCCGTCCTCGACGAGCTCCTTGGAGATCGCCTTCACGGTGGCCTGGATGCGGTCGTCCGTGGCGGGGAGGAAGCGGACCAGCGGCATCAGCAGGAGGGACGCGTCCAGGGCATCGGTCTCGTAGTGCTGGGTGAACACGCCGCGGTCGCTGACCGCGTTGGCGCACACGTCGTCGCGGATCTCATAGGCCGTCGCGTCCCAGCGCTCGACGAGCTCCTCCTCGTCGCGCAGCTCCGCCAGCCGCGCGCCACGGTCGGCGGCCACCCAGCACATCACCTTCGAGGAGGTGTAGTGCCTCGGCTTCGCCCGCGACGCCCAGATCCCGCGGTCGGGCTCGCGCCAGTTCTCGACCGCCAACTCCACGACCTGCTTGACGACCGGCCAGATGCGCTCAGGGAGCTTGTCCCGAGACTTCGCATGGAGGTAGGTGGCGTCGAGCAGCGCCCCCCAGACGTCGTGCTGCTCGTACTTGTAGGCGGCGTTACCGATACGCACAGGGCGCGAGTTCTCGTACCCCGACAGGTGACGCTCGACGTGCTCGTCGAGGTCCCGCTCTCCGCTCGGGCCGTACATGTTGCGCAGCTCCTCGCCGTCGTGGCTCAGCTCGGCGAGGAAGTAGAAGAAGTCGTCCGCCTCCCAGTCGAAGCCGAGGCTGTAGGCGCCCCACAGGGTGAACCCGGCGTCACGCACGAAGCTGTAGCGCGAGTCGTAGTTGCGCTCGCCGCCGGGCACGCGCGGCAGCGAGGTCGTGGGCGCCGAGATGATCGCCCCGGTGGGTGCGTACGTGAGGCCTCGCAGCGTCAGCGCGCTGCGCTCGAGCTGGGCGCGCCAGGGGTGGTCGGGGAACTCTCCCTGGCTCAGCATCTCGCGCCAGTACGCGGAGGTGTTGTCCATCTTCCCGAAGGCGTCGTGGAACGACTTCGGGCCGCCGTGCTCCGACCACGAGAGCGACACGTACGCGGTCTTTCCCTCGCGCAGCGTCGTTCGAGCGCTCGCGCGAGGGCCCTCGAAGCCGACGCGCAGGTCCGTTTCGAGCCGTATCTCGACGGGTGCCTCGTCGCCTCCGCTCGCGACCGCCTCGTGGTAGGTCGATCCCTCGTAGCGCCACTCGCCCGGGACCCCTCCGTAGTTGAACGAGGGCTCGCACTCGAGGTGGAGGTCGACCATGCCCTGCGCGCAACGCGCGGTCCGCACGAAGACGTGATCCGCCTCCCAGTCGCTCGGCGGGCGGCGCTGCCGGTGCGCGCGCTCCTCGACGTGATGCCAGGGGCCGATCGTGAGGGCGTCGCGCACGACCAGCCACCCCGTCCGCGACTTCCAGGTGGTCTCAAGCACCATCGTCCCCGGGAGGTAGCGGCGCGCCGCGGGAACCTGGACGTCGATCGGGCCGAGACGGAACCGGCCCGCCTCGCGGTCGAGGATGGCGGCGAAGACGCTCGGCGAGTCGAACTGCGGGAGGCAGAGCCACTCGACGTTCCCTCCCGGCGCGACCAGCGCGGCCACCTCGCCATCGGACAGGAACGCGTAGTCGGCGATCGGGGGGAACGAGCTGCGCGCGTGGAGGACCTCGGTCAAGGCGGCGACCCTACGTGATCTCCAGGAGGGAGGCCACGACCGCCAGCGCGACCTCCGAGCGCGTGTGGAGGCTCTTAGCCAGCACGTACTCGTCCGGGTTGTGCGCCCCGCCCCCGCGCGGCCCGAGGCCATCGACCGTGATCGGTACGCGGACCGCGACGTGGCTGGCGTCGCTCGCCCCGCCGCGCTCCATCCCGACGACCGGTCTGCCGAGTACCGCGGTGGCGCGCTCGAGCAGGGACGCCGTGGCCGCGCGCGAGTCGAGGCCCGGCCACAGGCGCACGATGTCCGGCTCGAGCCGGGCGCCCCCGACCTCGGCCGGCACGGCGGCCACCACCTCGTCGAAGCTGCCGGCGCTCTCCGCGCGAAGGTCGCAGAAGAGCTCGCCGCTCGGGGGCACGACGTTGAACGCCTCGCCGCTGTTCATGATCGTCGGGACGGCGCTGAGGCGGTCGGGGCCGTCCGGATCGTGACACGCGGCCACGCTCTCCGCCGCCTTCGCGAGGGCGAGCAGCGCGTTGCGGCCACGGTCGGGCGCGGAGCCGGAGTGGGCGGAGACGCCGTGCGCTCGCACCCGAAGTGTCCCGGCCGCCTTGCGCTTGACGATCACTCCCTCCTCGCCACTCGGGCCGCCCTGACCGGCTTCGAAGCACAGGCACGCGTCGAACCCGTCGAAGAGATGCGCGTGCTCGAGGCCCCCGACGCGCCACTCCTCGTCGGTCACGAGGAGTAGGGCCGTCTCCGCGAAGGTGTCCGGTCGCGCCGCCAGCGATTCGAGCACGCCGATCGCGAGGACGACGCCGCCCTTCATGTCGACCGCGCCGGAGCCGACCAGCCGGTCGCCCTGCCGCTCGAGGACGCGGTGCGCGTCGTGGCCCACGACGGTGTCGAGGTGGCCGAGGAGAAGCAATCTTCGCGTTCCGCTCCCGTGGACGCGGGCGAGGAAGTCCGGCGCGTAGCCCTCGGTGGATGAGGGCAGCCGCTCGATGTCCACCTCGGGCGGCACGAGCGCGGCGCACACCGAGACGGCCTCCTCGGCGCCGTGCGAGTCCCCGGAGGGAGACGAGACCGCGACGAGCGCCTCGAGCTCGCGCTCGGCGCGGCGAGAGATCCTGGCCGCCTCGGCTTCGACCCACGGGTGCACGGGCTCCAGTATCGGGGGTCCGGCGGCGGCGTCGGCGGTCCGCCGAAGGTGCTGTCAGGGCTGGAGCACGGCCTCGAGCCGGCGCTCGAGCGCCGCCGCGAGCGCGTCGTGGATCGCGCCCTGCGGGAAACGCTCCACGAGCGCCTGCAGGAACCCGTCGATGACGAGCCGGGTGGCTTGCTCGCGCCGGAGACCGCGAGACATCAGATAGAAGACCTGCTCGCGGTCCACCTGCGCGATCGCGGCCGCGTGCGTGCACCGCACGTCGTTGGCTTCGATCTCGAGGCCCGGGATCGCATCCGCGTGGGCGCGCTTGGACAGCAGGAGGTTGCGTGACTCCTGGAAGGCGTCGGTCTGCTGCGCCCCGCGATCGACCCGGATCATCCCCCGCCAAACCGCGGTCGCCCGGCCGCTCAGGACACCGCGGAACGCGAGGTCCGAGGTGGTGCTCGGCGCCGAGTGCTCCTGCGTCGTGTCGAAGTCGAGGTGCTGGCGGCCGCGGCCGGCGTACGCGCCGGTGACCTTGGCGCTCGCCCCCGGCCCGCGCAGCTCGGTCTCCATGCGGACCTTGCCACGGGCCGAGCCAAAGCCGAGGGCAACCCAGTCGAGCGCCCCATCGCGGTCGACCACCGCCCGCTGCGTCCCGAAGACCCAGCTCTTCTCGTCCACGCCCTGCCCGCAGACGTAGCGGAGCCGGGAATTCGGGCCCACAACGATCTCGGTGACGCCGTTGAAGAGACCGTCGGTGTCTTCGCTCGTGCTCAGATACTGCTCCCAGACCTCGGCCTCCGCGCCCTCGTCGAGCACGATCAGGGCGCGGTGGTGGAGTGCCCGGCCGGCGGCGACGGCGACGTTGCGCACCACGGGCGCCGTCGCTCGGACGCCCCGCGGAACCCAGACGAATAGGCCCTCCTGCCACGCCGCTTCGTTGCGCGCGACGAAGGGGTCTTCACCCGCGACGACCTTGCCGAGGTATCGGTCGACGAGGTCGGGGTGCAGCTCGCGTGCTTCGGCCAGGTCGAGCACGACGACGCCGTCCGAGCCCGGGTCGGCCGCGGGAGCGTCGAGCAGCGGCTCGCCACCCGCGGCGGGCGGGGCGGGCTCGTAGGCCGCGAAGTCGAGCCCGGTGAGGTCCGTGAACTCCCAGCCGGGCCTGCCCTTGAACTCCGGAAGCGGAGGCCCGTCCAGCAGGACGGCGTCAGCCAACGTCGTGGGCGGCGGCTGCCCGCGGGGCATGCCGCCGGCTAGCCAATCGAGCCCTCCATCTGGAGCTCGATGAGGCGGTTCATCTCCACGGCGTACTCCATCGGGAGCTCCTTGGTGATCGGCTCGATGAACCCATTGACGATCATCTTCGAGGCCTCGTCCTCCGGGACGCCGTGCGACTGCAGGTAGAAGAGCTGCTCCTCGCCGATCTTCGAGACGGTGGCCTCGTGGCCCACGTTCACGTCGTCCTCCCCGATCCGGATGGTCGGATAGGTGTCGGAGCGGGACTCCTCGTCGAGGAGGAGCGCGTCGCAGACGACCGTCGACCTAGCCTCCGTGGCGCCCTTCGCGACCTCGAGGAGCCCGCGATAGCTCGAGCGCCCGCCGTCCTTGGAGATCGACTTGGCGAAGATGTTGGAGGTGGTCCGCGGCGCCGCGTGGATGATCTTGCCGCCGGCGTCCTGATGCTGGCCATTGCCGGCGAAGGCGATGGACAGGATCTCGCCGTGTGCCTCCTCGCCGAGGAGGTACACACTGGGATACTTCATCGTGAGCTTGGAGTTGTGCACCACGATCCCGTTGGCGGTGAAGTTCTCGATCTCGTCGACTTCGATGTCGTACGTGGGCTGGGCCGGCAGCTCCTCGAGGCTCGTGACCTTCACGAACTGGAGCACCGGCCGAGGCGGCGGAACGCGACGGCGGATGACGTCGAGGTTGCCGCGCAGGTTCATCGCGAGGACGTAGCTCGTGTAGGTCTTCCGCTCCTTTCCGAGACGGAGCTTTGTGGTGAACGAGTGCTCAGAGATCTTCCGTGGCTCGAGCCCGCAGTTGATGAGCAGGAGCTTGAGGTCTTCGAGGAGCGCGCGATTTGCACTCGTCCAGCAAATCTGACCGTAGACCGTGCCGTCTTCGCCGACCTTGCGCTTCCGCTCGTGACCGTCGGTGTCCAGGTATCCCTCGATGAACGCCAGCTTCTCATCGGCCGGCAGATTGAACACCCAAGAAGGAATGCGCTTCTGCGTCGCCGTCCCACCGAAGCCGAGCCACAGGATGAAGTCCGCGAGAATCGACGAGTTGAGAGCGAGCGTGTATGGGCCCTTGCTGGTTCCTTCGATCCCGAAGACGTGCCTAAGGGCCTTCTCCAGGCGCGGACGCGCCGGATCGAATGGAGGCACGGCGAAGTTGACACGCCGCGCACGCCCGTTCATCTTCTCGATGCAGCCGTCACCGAGATAGGCGCCGAGCAGCCACATGAGATCTTCGCTGGTCTCCACCGGAACCTGGATGGGCTTCGTTCGAGAACGCCGCGGCGCGTCATAGCGATAGTCGCCGAGGAAGCGCGACATCCCGACGTCCGGCATCCCCTTGCTCACACCGACGTAATCTCCGACCTTGACGTTCTCGAGGCGGCGCCAGCGAACCGAAAGCGCCGCGTTGAAGGGTTCCTTGTCGAGAACGAGGAAGGGGTGGTTGCCGGTCGCCTCGAGCGAGCGGAAGTTGGCCGTTGTGAGGCGGTATGTCGGCTGAATGCCGTTGGCGCGAGTGGCGATCACACGACGCGCGACTGGCTTCATCGCACCCAGATCAGTGCCGAAGACCTCGTCGCCCTCGCGGATCTCCTCAATCGGCACCGGACCCCGATCCGGTGTGAAGATCATCGAACCCGCGGTCAGGCAACCGAGGTTGCAGTCAACCCACTCAACCGTCGCGTGCTCTTGCGCGATCGCGCGCTTGGTGACGAGGTTGAACACGTTCTGCGACCAGTTCTGCACGGTGGTGTAGCGAATGCGAGCACCGGGCTTGGCGATGAGCTCGACGACCGCTGAGTGAAGCGAATCGGACGAGTACGTAGGCGCCGTGCAACCCTCGACGTAGTGCACATACGAACCCTCATCGGCGATGATCAGCGTCCGCTCGAACTGGCCCATGTTCTCCGTGTTGATGCGGAAGTAGGCCTGCAACGGCATCTCCACGTGCACGCCCGGCGGGACGTACACGAACGAGCCACCCGACCAAACAGCTGAATTCAGCGCCGCAAGCTTGTTGTCGTTGGCCGGAATGACGGTGGCGAAGTACTCGCGCACCAGGTCCTCGTGCTCGCGCAGACCCGAGTCCATGTCGAGGAACTGCACACCCTGCTTCTCCAGGTCCTCGCGAACCTGGTGGTACACCACCTCGGACTCGTACTGCGCGCCTACTCCGGCCAGGAACTTCCGTTCCGCCTCGGGGATGCCCAGCCGGTCGAACGTCTTCTTCACATCCTCCGGCACCTCGTCCCACGATCGCGACGCCTTCTCCGACGCGCGCACGAAGTAGTGGATGTCGTCGAAGTTCACCTCGGCGAGCAGCGGCGATCCCCAGGTCGGCATCGGGCGCGCCAGGAAGTGCTCCAGCGCCTTGAGGCGGAACTCGCGCATCCATTGCGGCTCGTCTTTGAACTCCGAGATCTTCTCGACGATCTCCCGGTTCAGCCCCTTGGGCGCCTTGTAGAGGTAGTTCTCGGCATCGTGGAAGCCGAAGCGCTCCGCGTAATCCGCGTTGATGCGCTGAAGCTCTCGCTGCTCCGCCGCGACCTCGGGCGTCGCCACTACTCCACCTCCACCTTGATCATGTCGCCCTCGATCGTGACAGGAAACGTCTCGACGGGCTGGTACGCCGGCAGCGTGAGCGGCTTGCCCGTCCGGAGGTCGAAGCGGGAGCCATGCCGCGGGCACTCGACCGTGCAGGCCTCCTGGTCGAGCTCGCCCTCGACGAGGGTCCCGTCGTCATGCGAGCAACGGTCCTCGATGGCGTAGATCTCGCCGCCGCAGTTGAAGACGCCGATCTCGAGGTCCTCCCACTCGACCATGCGCATCCCGCCGGGCGGGAGCTCGGCCGCGGCGCAGATGTCGATCTTCTCAGCCACTCGTGTCATGTGCATCGAACTCCGACTCAGACGGTCGGATATCGGTAAGCCCATGGTAGCGCCGGATTCGGCCGCTCACATGGAGCCCGCGCCACGCAGCCCGCCGTCCGCGTAGTCGGCGTCCTCCCAGTCCGCCGCGGCCCCGAGCCCGGCCGACTTGAGGACCTTCAAGGACAGCAGCGCGCACTTCATCCGGGTCGCCGAGATGTCGATCCCGAGCAGGTCGAGGACGAACGACTTGTCGAGTCGCAGGAGCTCCTCGACGGGCATGCCCTTGACCTCGTCGGACACCATCGACGCCGCCGCCTGCGAGATCGCGCACCCCTGCCCGGAGAACCGGATGTCCTCGACCCTCCCGTGTGCGTCGGTGCGCAGCTGAACTCTGAGCTCGTCCCCGCACAGCGGGTTCGTGTCCTCGAACTCGAGATCGGCGTCGTCGAGCTGCCCGAAGTTGTGCGGGTGCTTGTAGTGGTCGAGTATCTGCTCCCTGTAGAGCTGGTCCATCTGGCCTGTCAGCTCAGCCCGAAGATCCGGCGGACCTCGGCCAGCCCGTCGACCAGCCGATCGACGTCCGCGCGCTTGTTGTGCACGGCGAAGCTCGCGCGGGAGGTGGCGGGCACCCCAAGCCTCCGCATCAGCGGCTGCGTGCAGTGGTGCCCGGCGCGGATGCACACGCCGTCGCGCCCCAGGATCTCCGCGACGTCGTGCGGATGAACCCCCTCGAGTGCGAACGACACACCGGTTCCACGCGGCTGCGCCGTCGGTCCGAAGATCCGCAACCCCGGCACCTCCCCCAGGCGATCGACCGCGTAGGAGACGACGTCCGCCTCGTGTGCCGCGATCGCGTCCATCCCGATGCCGCCCATCCAGTCGAGCGCCGCGGCGAGGGCGATCGCCTCGGCGAAGGGCGTCGTGCCCGCCTCGAACTTCCAGGGCACCTGGTTCCAGGTCGACTCCTGGAGGTCCACGCGGCTGATCATGTCTCCCCCGGCGAGGAACGGGGGCATCTCCTCGAGCAGCTCGCGCTTGGCGAACAGGACGCCGATGCCAGTCGGCCCGTACGCCTTGTGGCCGGTGAATGCGTAGAAGTCGGCGTCAATCGCCTTCACGTCGATCGGCAGGTGCGGCGCGGCCTGCGCCCCGTCGACGAGCACGCGCGCGCCCATCCGGTGCGCTCGCGCGACGATCGTCTCGACGTCGTTGATCGTCCCCAGCGTGTTCGAGATGTGGACGACCCCGACCAGCGCCGGAGACTGGGCCAGCTCGCGGTCCAGCGCGTCCAGGTCGAGACGGCCATCGGCGGTCACAGGCACGTACCGGAGCTCCGCGCCGCGCTCCCGGGCGAGCAGCTGCCAGGGCACGATGTTCGAGTGGTGCTCCATCTCGGTGATGAGCACACGGTCGCCAGGGCCGACGTTCGCTCGCCCCCACGAGTACGCGACGAGATTGATCGCCTCGGTCACGTTCTTCGTGAATACGACCTCCTCGTAGGCGGCCCCGATCCACTCGGCGACCGTCCGGCGCGCGCCCTCGAACAGGGCCGTCGACTCCTGAGCGAGCGGGTACACCCCGCGATGGACGTTCGCGTTGTGCTCGGCGAGGGCCGAGTGGAGCGCGTCGAGCACCGCCCGCGGCTTCTGCGCCGTGGCGGCGCTGTCGAGGTAGGTGAGGGGCTTGCCGCCGACCTCGCGAGCCAGGATCGGGAACTCCGCGGCGATGCGATCGACGTCCAGCGGCGCCGGCGCAGCCGTGGCACGCGCGGCGGCCTCGACCGTCACGCAGCCGCCTCCACCTCTTCGCGGATCCAGCCGTAGCCGCGCTGCTCGAGCAGCTCGACGAGCTCCGGTCCGCCCTCCTTCACGATCCGCCCGTCGTACAGCACGTGGACGAAATCGGGCTGGACCAGGTGGAGGATGCGCTGGTAGTGAGTGATGATGAGGACACCCATGTCCGGCCCCTTCAGGGCGTTTACGCCATTGGCGACGGTGCGCAGCGCGTCGATGTCCAGCCC
>JAFAQQ010000060.1 GCA_019246335.1 Actinomycetota bacterium
CGCCCGGCTCGACCTTCAAGCTCGTCACGCTCTCGGCGGTCCTCGCCAACCACGTCGCCAAGCCGAGCGACCGCTTTCCGGTCAGGACGCACGCCATCCTCGACGGTGTCCCACTCGAGAACGCGAACGGGGAGTCATGCGGCGGCACGCTGGTCGACTCGTTCGCGAACTCGTGCAACTCGGTGTTCGCTCCGCTCGGCGTCAAGGTCGGGGCGCAACACCTCGTCCAGATGGCCGAGGCCTACGGCTTCAACGAGCCGCCGCCATTCCCCGGGGCGCTGCCGAGCACGATCCCCGCGGCCTCGCGGATCACCGCGCCGCTCGACATCGGCTCGACCGCGATCGGCCAGGGCGAGGTGCTGGCCACACCGCTCGAGATGGCCTCGATCGCCCAGACGATCGCGACCCAGGGGGTCCGCTACCGGCCGGCGATCGTGCCCGGCCCGCCCCCGGCGCCGCGCCGCGCCGTGACGCCGAAGGTCGCCCGAACGGTCCGCCGCATGATGATCGAGGTCGTGCGGCGCGGCACGGGCACCTCGGCCGCTCTGGCGCCCGGCGAGGTGGCCGGCAAGACCGGCACGGCCGAGCTCGGCAACACGCGCGGGCCGGGCGCGACCAGCGGCGGAGCGCAGAACACCGACGCCTGGTTCGCCTGCTTCGCGCCGGCGAAGGCGCCGCAGATCGCGGTCGGCGTGATCCTGATCCGGGCGGGCGCTGGGGGCGACACGGCGGCGCCGGTGGCGAGGCAGGTGCTGGTGGCGGCGCTGGGCGGGCGGTAGGGGCCGTCGTCGATCGCCTCCGATAGACACGCCGGTGATGCGCTTCACGAGTCGTCTGGCACCTTGGCGTGTTCCGCCACAGTCCAACTGCTCTCGCGTGTCCGACCATGCTCGCGCGTAACCCTAGGGGTCGCCCGCCTCATTCTCGTCGAGATCGCCCGCTTTAGGTTCCGCCACACGACGTTCGCGTCCTGGTGCGTGCTTCACTAGATGCCCCGCCGTGATGCGCGGCTTGTGCTTCTCGACACGTCGTGCCGCTGGCCGCGGCGTCCGTGGCGACGGAACCGCATACGCACCGGGCGCGCGGCGCGAAAAGGACAGACCCGCACCATGCAGAGCGGCAAGCGCAACCGCGCGAGAGCTTGGCGTGATGCGGTAAACCGTCAATCGCTCCTTAAATCCGACGAAGGTGCGGAGCCGAGTAGCGGCCGCAATCAACCTCATGAGTGGCAAGATGTCCGGCGGGTGCTGAGTGTGACTCCGGTAGACAATCACGTAGCTCGCCTCCGAAACGCAACTGGCCGTCCGCCACATTTCGCAATACGGCTGCCGAATGATGTCGCCGACGGTCTGCTCCGTAATTACGGTGTCCGCCACGGGCACGTGCCTCATGTAGTGCGCGACCGCGAGCAGCGCATTGTCGTGGCGCTCGCCAAACCGCTGCGCAAACGTGGCTCCGTTAGCGCACAGTAGCGCAGCAACCGCCACGGCTCCTGCTAAGCGAGCGTGCGGGATCACCGAGCCCTGCCGAAACCAATCGATCCCTTCCTGTGTGATCATGAGGTACATCGGAACGAGAATCATGATGTAGTAGTGCGGAAACCTGAGGTTGATCGTTCCAAAACTGATGAGCGCTGCGACCGTCCACGCGGTCAGCACGCTATGTCGCCGAGCAGCGGCGAACGATCGGGCACGAATAACACGGACTAGCTTTACCATCACCATCACAACGCCTACGACTACTAGTACGATCGTTCCATAGAAAATGTGGTACTGCGCGAGGATTGGCCTGATTGCTGCGCCCGCGCCCGAGACGGTGCCGCGGGCTTCGTGCGTTCCAAGCGTGCGGCCGAGCTGAACACCGTAGGCTGACCAGAGGGCTCCGCGGAATAGCAGAGTCATCGTCCCGAGGTATACCGCGACCACAGCGACTACGGTCGACAGGAGCAGTAGGTGCTGCCGTGCATCCTTACGGATGATGATCCAGTTGATAAGCACCGCGACAGTGAAGTACAAGCCGAGGTGCTTAAAGATGGCGCAGATGCCTAGGGCGAGACCCGCAAGGAGATAACGAGTGCTATCGCCCGCGGACTCGACGGCCCGTACATACAGCCAGATCGCGCCCACCCCCAGCACGATGAGGGTGTTTTCCATCCAGCTGACCCGATTTGTGTAGATGAGCCACCCATCAGTCGCGAGTAGCGTCAGAGGTAGGAGTGCAGCTGCGCCCAAAAACCGGCGCATAAAGGCGTACGTCAATCCCAGTGCGAGGAGCGACATGGTGGCCGCCAGGACCCGTGCTTGGGTGATCCCCGCTCCAACGGCCTTGAACCAAGCGCCGAGCAACAGGAAATAGAACGGAGGGTGGAAAAGGTACGTGCCCGTGTACGGCTTGACCGCGAGGACGCCTGTCTCTGCAAAGTGGCGGGCAATATCTGTATAGACCGTCTCGTCCCACTCGTAGCCAGGCCGGCCCCCGAGGTCCCAAAAGCGAAGTACAGCGGCAAGCGCCACCACGGCGAGGGCGACGAGCCATTCGTAGCGCAGTCGCGGCGCGTCGCGTGACCCGCCACGCGCAGCCGAATGCAGATGGCCCATTACAGCGAAAGCGCTCGCGACGGCCAGGGAGTCACAACAGGCGTTTGTGCGGGCAGATACACGCTGTGCGCGTGCTAGTGCTACGCGGCGTCCGCGACCAACTCGTCTGTAGCGGCCCGCGCGAGTGGCGGGGGAAGCTCCGTGGCAACGATGGCCGTCTTGTGCGAAAGCCGCCAGCCTTCGGTGATACGTCGCGTGAAGCCGATGACATAGGCCGTGCCTAGGATCAGCGTAACCGTTGGATACGTTGCGGCGACCAGCGCGCGTACCTTTATGGCGCTCAGCAGCGACACCATCACCGCCGCGACCACCGCTATCACGACCGACCAGGGAGTGAGCGCATAGCTCACGCCCGACACGACGGCGAGCACATAGCAGGCGATGAGTTGTCTGAGGCGAAGACGCGCAAATGGACAATATGGGTACTTGATGACGTAGTCCCCGGTTCCACGGCCAGCTCCGCGGTATTCCTTTAGCAACGCCTTGAAGCCCTGCCTGTGGTAGTGGCCCGCCACCAACTCGTTGGTGCACAGCATTGCGTAGCCCGCGTCCGCAACCCTGCGCAGGTACTCGTAGTCCTCATACGCGTATACAAAGTCTTGGTCGAACTCTCCGACCGTCTCGACGAGCTCACGAGTCATAAAGAGATTTGCTGTTATGGGTGGCTTGAGACCCTCGCGACCATAGTTCTCGGCGGTCAGAACGTATCCGTTCGCCGGCCGAGCTGATTCGGCTCCGGCCATTCGTGGTGTCTTGCTTCCGAGCTCATTTTTGTCGACGTATTCCGCCCAATAGCCGTCAGCGGCGCTGGTCATCGGCCCCGCCACGCAATCCCACCCGAGATCGATCAGCCGCAAGCCCTTACTGAGCCAATCTGACGGCAGGATCATGTCGCTGTCAGTCAGGACGATCACATCGCCCCGTGCCGCAAGTGCACCTACGTTTCGCTTGGCGTTCGCGTCTCGGCCGGGCGTAGAAACGGCGACCTCGATCTTCTGAACATGAGCGAGCGCCAGGAGATCGCCGATCGGCTCCCAGCTTGAATCGTCGAAGTCCCCCACCAGAATGACTTCTACATTTCCGTCGTATTCCTGACGTAGAAGCGACAAGACGGTGCCTCGGATCGTTGCTTCGCTGTTCTTTACGGGAATGATCACGCTGGCGTCAGGCATTTACCCCCCTCGCTCGCCGACCGGTCGACCGTCTCGACGCCGCTTTCTCGCTTTCGAAAGATGAGCTTTTCTCCCGCTACGAAAGTGAGCACCGTCGTCGCACCGATGCAGGCCGTATTTGCCACCAGGTACTGGACGCCAACTCCCGTCAGCGCAGTGAACAAGGCCTGGTTGAAGGGAATCGTCACAACCCGGGCCGCATGGAACGCGAGCCAACGCTTGCCGAGCTCGCGCTTGCTGTGCACGGCGCGATCGCGCCAGGTGATGAGGTGATTCAGCAAAAAGTTCAGCTCGATCGCAATCAGAGCTTGAACCGCGTAGGCGAGAGGCTTCGCCATGTCGAGCAGTTCGATTTGGGCGATCAAGGTGACGTAGCTGACCGCCGTGACGCTTAGGCCGACAGCCGAAAACGTGGCGAAGCGTCGGCCGCGGAATGCTCTGCTCGGACTCACCTGTTTCATCTGTAAATCTGTAAAGGGCCTTCTGGGTTGTGTGGACGGGCCGGGCGTATGACGAAGTCAGTGCCGCCGCTGTACTCGTCATCAGTCCGACCATTACCCCACCACCCAAATCGAGGTCAGCGTCCGCTGCAATTGTCCGAAGTACCTATTTCTCGAAATCCGTCATTTGCCGGGGTCCAGTGGAATGAGCGCCGCCCTCAGGGCGAACACCGCGAGCTGTGTCCGCGATCGAGCCCCAAGCTTCCGCATGGCTGCCGCCACGTGCGCCTGCGCCGTTCGGTGAGAGAGGTGCAGACGCTTCGCGATCTCCTCGTTCGTCAAGCCTTCGACGACCAGCTCGACTACCTCGAGCTCGCGACGGCTCAACCCGACCGATCCGCCGGCTCCTTCCATCGCACGGACCGTGGGCGGGGCTGCGTCGTCCTACCTTCGTTCACACGCGCTGCTGCTGCGGCGACATTTATCCAGTCGGTCGCGACCGAGGTTATGGTCGCGGCGGCGATTGCCACAGATCTGCCCAACCTGTTTCTGCTCTGCCCGCGAAAGTGGGTTCGGTTTGCGCTCGACCATCAGGTCATTTCCTCCCACTAGTTGAGCGGCGCATCGACAAACACCGCAAGTGGACCAGGTCTTGACAAGATCACTCGACCCGGCTCGACCCCACCACCCAAATCGACGTCGACCCCGGCCGCAATTGTCCGAAATACCTATTTCTCAAAAGTTGTTGATTCGTCGGGGTCCAATGGAATGAGCGCCGCCCTCAGCGCGAACACCGCAAGCTGTGTCCGCGATCGCGCCCCCAGCTTTCGCATGGCCGCCGCTACGTGTGCCTGCGCCGTTCGCTGAGAGAGGTGCAGACGCTTCGCGATCTCCTCGTTAGTCAAGCCTTCGACGACCAGCTCGACTACCTCGAGCTCGCGACGGCTCAACCCCGCGGCTCCCCCGGCCCCTTCCATCGGCGCGCACCGTATGCGGGGATGCGTCGCGTTACCACGGGGAAAAGTGATGAATTCGCGGCGGATCGTCCCCGTGTGCACCTTGTGCTCAAACGGTTACGATGCCGCGTGCGAGGAGGGGAAGCAGGGGATGCCGCGCGTGATCAGGGGAGCGGGGGGATCGACGGCCTCGGCGGGCCGTCAGCAGCGCGCGCCCGGTACCGCGGCGCGCGTTCGTGCGACACCGACCGATGCATCTCGAGTGGCCGCGCGCGCCTTTGCGCTCGGCGCCCTCCGTCTTGGGCTGGGGATGCTCGCGCTGGCATCGCTTGCCGGCCTCGTCATTCTCCTGTCGAGAGCAAGCCAGCCCGCCGGTATCGCCACCGCGGCCACGTGTGCGGGCCTTGCCGTCTGCGGAGCCGCGAGCCCCCGGCGCGCCGCCGCCGTCCTGACGCGTCGCGGCGCGGTGCTCGCCCTTGCGACCGCGCTCGCGGCGGTGATCGCGATCGACGCGTCCGACCGCGACGCGCTCGGCTTCATCTCATTTCCGGTGGTCGCGATCGCCGCCGTCGTCACGTCGAAGAGGTGGCTCGCCGCGACCATGGCGGTCGCGATCGCCGGTTATGCCGCCGGTCTGGTCGCGAGCGGAGCGAGCCTCGATTCACTCACGCACGGCCGGCCGTTCAATGAGCTGGCGAACGAGGCCTTCGACCTGATCCTGGTCGCGATCGTCGCGCAGGGAGTGGTCGGCATCATGCGGCGTGCGCTTCGTGATGCACCCGCCAATCTCGGATCGGTGCGGCGCGGCGGTGCCTCGCTCACGCCGGAGCTCGCAACGGCGGTACGGCGAGGAAGCCAGCGGCAGTTGAGCCGCGGCGATCCCGCCGCGATCGCGTCAACGCTTTCGCACAGTGAACATCAGGTCGTCGAGATCCTGCGGGCCGGCCTGCTCCCCAAGCAGGCGGCGTCGGAGCTGGGAGTGAGCCTCGCCACGGTGCGCACGCACATCGCCAACGCCAAGCGCAAGAGCGGCGCGCGAACCGTCGAGCAGCTCGTGGGTTTGATCGCAGAGGCCGGCGCGTCGACAAGGGCGGCGGTCACGCCAACCGAACTCGCGGATGACTGATCTGGTCGCCCCACCGGCCGAGCACGCGGCGCAGCCCACGTCGGTGGTCCGCTCCAGCGCCGACCTGGTTCATCTCGCGGAGGACCTCTACGAGCGTCTCTTCAAGGTCACGCTCGGGATGGTCACGATCGGTGGCGGCGTCACCGTCTTGTTCTCATACCTGGATCCGCGACAGCACGCGGGAATCGCAACCATCGCCCTCGGGGCGGGGTCGTCGGCGGCAGGCGCGATCGCGCTGCGGCACGCGCACACCCTCTACGTGTGGCTTCGCTTCAGCGCGGCCCGTCAAGCTTCGCCCGGCCTGCTGGGGGCCATCCTCCTCGTGGCACACGGTCCGTATGCCCCGATGTGGTTCGTCGCGCTGGCGCTCGTCGCGGTGACCGCGGTCGTCGCGTCGATCCGGCTCACGCTCGGGATCGCCTGCCTCGCGACGGTCGCCGACATCGCAAGCACCTTGATCCGTGGCGCGCCGCTCGTGCCCGGCGGCGACGGTCGCTACGTCGCGGCGGCGCTCGGCCTGATCGTGAACGGTGCGGTGGCGCGCGGGTTGGTGGAGCTGCTCGCTCGGTTCATGCTCCGCCTTCACCGCGTCGCGCGCGACGCGCAGCCGCCGGGCGCACCGGCCAGGAGGGTCCCGAACCTCGCGCCCGCGCAGCGCGATCGCCCGCGCGCGTCGGCGACGCGACCTGCACGGGACCCGAACCGGCTGACAGCGCGCCAGCTCGAGACAGTGCTGCTGCTTCGCGACGGGCTACGGCAGCAGGAGATCGCGCAGGCCCTCGGGATCTCGGCGCGGCAGGTCGAGCGGCTCGTGACCGACGCGCGCACACGCGCGGGGGCACGGACGACCAGCCAGCTCGTCGCCATGCTCGTCGAAAGCGGGCTGGCCCCGCCCGGCAACTCGCAGGTCACGGCCGACGCCGTCGACGCCCCGGCAACAGCGCCGGCCTAGATGTCGAGCTCCACTCGCTTCGTCTGAGGCGTCGCCCCTGGTGCCGCGCGGTTCTGGATCAGGAGCTCGAGCGGCCGGTTCTCCAGCGAGGTGAGCGGGAACCTGAACACGAGGAGCGCGCCGCCGGCGGGCCCGGAGTACGCGGTGCTGCCGGGCTCCGGGATGCACCCGTTGTGGCTGAGGCGCCGTGGCCGGAAGGCGAACAGGTTGTCCTTGGGCAAGGGGACCGGGTGGAACTTGTTGCCCTGGTTGTCCTCGATCGTGAACCTGGTGAGCGGCCGCCGGAAGCCGTTCCCGTCGTTGCACACGGACAGGAAGAGGCCGTAGAGCGCGTAGCCGGGCGGGGGGTCGTGAGCTCGGTAGTAGCCGCGGTCCTCGGCGTCGCGCAGGTTGAGCTGGCGCGTGATGTACACGTTGTACGAGAGTCCCGCGACCTTCACCGGCTTGCCCTCCCGCCCGGCGCCGTCCGGACGGCCCGAGGAGCACCCGGCCGCGGTGAGGGCTGCAATTGCGCACGCGGCGGCGACGCATGTGTGGCGGCGGGCGGCCATTCGGGGCGCGGACTCTACCCGCTGACCTCGCGCACTCCCGTGCCGAATCGCGGCGCCTTGAGGGGCTCCCACGCGGCCACCGTCGCGCGAGCGATCGGTCGCTCGGGATGCTCCTCGAAGATCGTGCGAAGCCGCTCCAGGGCGCGCTTGGCCCGCCGGCGCAGCCACGGGCGCGCTCCAAGCCTCTCCATCACCGCCTCCCGCGGCGTGCCGGGCTTGCTCCAGATCGTGAGGTCCACCCGGGTCAGGTCGCGGCCCTCGCGCGAGAGCTCCCAGAGGATCTCCCCGCGCGTGCGCCCAAGCCTGCCGGCACGCGTGGCCTCGACGAGGGCCCGCGGCCGCTCCGCGTCGACGACGTCCGTCTCGACCCACTGCCGGTACCTCGGCGCCTCGAGCCGGTAGCGCGCGGAGGCCCCGACGCCGTGGGACTTCGGGTGGTCGAGCCTGAACTGCGTCGCGAAGTGGTCGGTCCACGCGGGGCGGTTCGCCAGGTCCGCGATGAAGTCGAAGATGTCCTCCCGCGGGGCGGAGATGTAGGTATGCGCTCTGACTGGCAGCACGGGCGGCGGGATTGTAAGCGGCGGCATGCGGCGGACCCGATCAGGACCGCCCGCGTGGAGGCCGTCCTGCGCGGTCGGCAGGTCGACCCGGATTCCGCTCTGGAATCGTAAAGACGAGGCCCGGACGGGCCGATAAACGACGGATGCTGCCCTGGACCCGGTCAGCGTGGTTCCGTCGCGCCGTCGCCGGCGCCTCGACGGCGTTCGTCGCCGCGGTCCTCGCAACCTCCCTGCTGGCGGAGGGGAGCGCCCTGAAGCGCCATTCGGTCCAGTACGCCTCGATCCGCTGTATCGGCGGAACGAGCGCCGGCCGTAGCCGTCCCGAGGGCGGCTGCGCGGGGCGCGAGGTCATCGTCAAGCAGCCGGATCAGAGCGGCAAGCTCGTGGGCCGGCCGGTCGACTACGCGGCCCTGGCGCGCCAGCTCGCGCGGACCCCGGGCTTCGTGCGCACCGGCCCGCAGGGGCCGCGTGGGGCGTCGGGGCTCGCCGGCCAGCGTGGCGCGACGGGTCCTGGCGGCGCGGCCGGTCACACCGGTCCGGCCGGGGCCGCCGGCGCAGCCGGCACGCAGGGATCGCGCGGCGCGACAGGGCCGCCCGGCGCGGTCGGGGCAGCGGGAGTGGCCGGTGCTCCCGGCAAGCAGGGGGCGCAGGGGGCAGAGGGTCCCCAGGGCGCCCGCGGAGCGGATGGCGCAGCCGGCGCCAAGGGAGAGACCGGTGCGCGCGGACCTGAGGGCGCGCAGGGGATCCAGGGCGTTCAGGGCGACGTCGGTCCCGCCGGACCGCCCGGTCCGCAGGGCCCGACCGGCGACACCGGCGCGCCCGGTCCGCAGGGGCCGACCGGCGACACCGGCCCGGCAGGTCCGCAGGGCCCGACCGGCGACACCGGCCCCGCCGGACCTCAGGGGATCCAGGGCGTTCAGGGCGACGTCGGCCACGCCGGGCCGCCCGGTCCGCAGGGCCCGACCGGCGACACCGGCCCGGCAGGTCCGCAGGGCCCGATCGGCGACATCGGCCCCGCCGGACCTCAGGGGATCCAGGGAGTACAGGGCGACGTGGGTCCCGCCGGGCCGCCCGGTCCGCAGGGCCTGAAGGGCGACACCGGCCCGGCAGGGCCGCAGGGCGACCAGGGAATCCAGGGAGTACAGGGCGACGTGGGCCCGGCCGGCCCACCTGGGCCGCAGGGCAACGCCGGCCCGCAGGGGCCCGCGGGAGCGCAGGGCGCAACCGGATCGCAGGGCCCGAAGGGCGACACCGGCCCGGCAGGGCCGCAGGGCAACGCTGGCCCGCAGGGACCCGCGGGAACGCAGGGCGCAACCGGGCCGCAGGGCCCGCCTGGCAGCGGCGTCACCGCGTGGGCGGTGGTCGCCAGCGACGGCACGCTCTCGCGCGGCAGCGGGATCTCGAGCGTGACCCGGACCGGGACGGGGACGTACCAGGTCGTGGCGAACACGGACGTGACCAACTGCGCCTACGTCACGACCATCGGCGACACCGGCTCGAGCTCCAGCGGCTTTCCGGGCTACGCGCACGTGAGCCAGACGTCCGGAAACGCGGACGGCATCACGGTGGTCACCTACCTGCCCGGTCCGTACATCCAGGACCTGACGTTCCACCTGATCGTCGCGTGCTGATGAGCCGCGAACGCCAGCACCGCGGCGCCGCGACGAGGCCCAGGCGCTCCGGGATCGACACCGCGAGGGCCGCCCTCTGCGCGTTCGTCGCCGTGTACGCCGCGGTCTGCCTGACGCCCGCCCGCACGCTCCTGCTTCGAGGCTCGTCGCACCACCTGGTGAGCGGCGGCATCCTGGTCTTCGCCGCCACCCTCTGCGCGCTGCGCGTGGTCCGGCAGCCGGCTCAGCGAGCGACCTGGACGCTCGTCGCGAGCGGGATCCTGTGCTGGGGCATCGGCGAGATCCTGTTCGCGATGCCGGCCGGCCTGGTCGGCAGCGGACCGCTCTCGCCCGCGAACCTCTTGTCGCTCGCCTTCTACCCCATGGCCTTCGCGGCGCTGATCATGATGCTGAAGGACCGCGTCGAGGGACTCTTCACGACGCTGTGGCTCGATGGACTCGCCGGCGCGCTCTCCGCGTGCGCACTGGTCGCGGCGTTCGTGTTCCCGCCCGTGCTCGCCAACGTGCGCGGGAGCACGGCAACCGTTGCCGGGGACCTCAGCTATCCGCTGGCCGACCTCCTGGTCTTCGCGACCGGGCTCTTCGCGCTCGCGATGACCGGGTGGCGGCCCGGCCGGCGGTTCGCGACCGCGATCGCCGCGTTCTCCATGATCTCGATCACGGACGCGTTCTCGCTCTGGTGGTCGGCGACCGGCCACCATTCGATCGACCTGCGCTTCGGCTGGGTCTGGACCGCGGCCGCGCTCATCCTCGTCGAGGTCGCGTGGCGGCCCGCGCCGCCGGCACGCGAGGTCCGCGCGACGAGCCTGCGCCTGCTCGCATTCCCGGTGACGGTCTCGCTGACCGCGCTCGGGCTGCTTCTGTCCGGCCTCGTGCACGAGCTCGACATCGCCGGCTACGAGCTGGCCGTCTCGGCCCTCGTGCTGCTGGTCGTGAGGCTCGCGCTGACGGTGCTCGAGAACCTCCAGATCGCAGACAGCAGCAAGCGCGAGGCGCTCACCGACGCGCTGACGGGGCTCGGGAACCGCCGCAAGCTGATGCTCGACGTCGAGGAGGCGCTCGCGGGGGGTGAGCCCGGGGTGCTCGTGCTCTTCGACCTCGACGGGTTCAAGGGCTACAACGACACCTTCGGCCACCCGGCCGGCGATGCGCTTCTGAGCCGCCTCGGGAGGTCGCTCCACGCCGCGGTCGCGGGATACGGCAAGGCGTACCGTCTCGGCGGAGACGAGTTCTGCGTGCTGCTGCGCTCGACCAGCGCCGACCTCGACCAGCACATCGCCGTGGGCGTCGAGGCCCTCTCGGAGCAGGGACAGGGGTTCACGGTCGCCCCCTCCTGCGGCTCGGTCGTCATCCCGGCCGAGGCGGCCGACGTCAGCACCGCGTTCCAGCTCGCCGACCAGCGCCTCTATCGCCACAAGGGCTCGCGGCGGCGCACGCGCGACGGCGAGCTCGTTCGAGACGCGCTGATCCAGGCCCTGCGCGAGCGGCGCCCCGACCTCGGGGAGCACCTCGGCGGCGTCGCGCGCCTGGCGCACGCGGTGGCCCGGCGCCTGGGCATGGGCGATGCGGCAGTCGACGAGGTGACCAAGGCGGCGGAGCTCCACGACATCGGGAAGATGGCCGTGCCGGACGCGATCCTCGAGAAGCCGGCGGCGCTCGACGCGCAGGAGGTCGAGCTGATTCGGCAGCACACCGTCATCGGCGAGCGCATCCTCGCCGTCTCGCCGGCCTTGCGCCGCGTCGGCAAGCTCGTCCGCCACTCCCACGAGCGCTGGGACGGCCACGGCTACCCGGATCGTCTCGTCGGCGAGGAGATCCCCCTCGGCGCGCGCATCATCGCGGTCTGCGACGCGTTCGACGCGATGACGACCGACCGTCCGTACAAGCGGTCGATCCCGGTCAGCGACGCCCTCGCGGAGCTGCGCCGGTGCGCCGGCGACCAGTTCGACCCGGTGGTCGTCAGCGCGTTCTGCGTTGAGGCGCAGGCGCTGCTGAGCGCGGTCGCGACGGACCCGGTGCCGGCTCCGGACTACGCGCCTGAGGTCTTCGAGGAGGCGTGGACGCTCACGCTGCCGGCCGTCGAGCGCGAGCAGACTTAGGGCCCGCCCGCGAGGGGAGCGCTTCGCGGCGCTGCCGGCTACGCGGCGCGCGGCCCGACGAGCAGGCGCCGCTCGCTCGCGTGGATGCGCTCGGAGCGCACGGGCCCCCCTTGATTCGCCGGCACCCGGCCGACGCAGAGCGTGCAGACGTGCTGCCCCGACTCGAGCTCGTGCACGAGCTCGCCGACGAGGGGAGTCCGGCGACAGCGGGAGCAACGGTGGCTCGTGAGCGCCCTGACGCTCGTCCGGAACAGCACGGAGGAGATCTCCTGCGGCATGGGGCGTCGTTCGCCGAATAGGTGAAGACACCTTCGAATGGGCCGCAAATTGCGGCCTTTTCAGGCAACCGCGGGCCCCACATCCGAAAGCAGGGGCTTGCCAGACTCGTTAGAATCCGCACTATCCCCGGAGGAGAGTCCGACACGGTCCCGGCCGGAACCCTCGCCGGCGCGGGTTGCTTCCGATGTGAGGGCTGCGGGTACGCCGTCGCCCTGCAGGAGCTCGATGAGGTCCCGAGCTGCCCCAACTGCGGGGGCAGGGGCTTCCGCCGCGCGTCGATCTTCGGCGAGCGCTCGACCGCCGAGCCCGCGGGCGTGCCGGTCGAGAGCCCCGACTGGCTGGCCGAGGCGCGCGACGCGCTGGTGGCGCCCGGCGGCTATATCGCCTTCGAGGACGACGACCGTGTCCGGGTGATGGCGCTTCAGGAGGGCTGGACGCGCGTCGGCCGGAGCCTGTCGGCGCACATCCGCTTCGACGACCCGACGGTCTCGCGGCGCCACGCGCTGATCCACCGCCTCGACGGCGGGGTCCGGATCCTCGACGACCGGAGCCTGAACGGCGTCTTCGTCAACGGCGGCCGCGTCGACATGCGCGAGCTCGAGGATGGCGACCAGATCGCCATCGGTCGGTTCCAGCTCCACTTCATCGACCTGCGCGAAGGCCGCGCGGAGCGGACGCAGGCCGCCGTCCGCCCGGTCGCGGCGATCTAGTACCCCGGTCTCGAGGGAGGAAGGAGGCGGGCCTCGAGGAGGGGGCCCGCCCACGTCCCCGCGCGGTCCTGTCACCGCCGCCGACGCCGGTTTCCAGGCACTTTCCGACCTCCTAACGAACCTCGCGCGCGAGGTCTATAGTCGCGCCGGCATGGCGACCACGATCGCGGTCCTCTCCCAGAAGGGCGGTACCGGAAAGACGACGACCGTGCGGACGCTGGCCGACGTCCTGAGGCGGGTCGGGCTCGACGTGCTCGCTGTCGACCTGGACCCCCAGGGCAACCTCTCGGACTACTTCGACGTCCCCGCCGACGCCGACCCCACGATCGCGGATGTCCTGTCGGGCCGCGTTCGCGCGGCGGACGCGATCCACAACGGGACCATCCCGGCGAACCTGGGGCTCGCGGAAGCCGAGCTCGTCCTCGGCGGAAAGATGGGTCGGGAGATGACCCTGCGGCGCGCCCTTCGGGACGTCGGGCGCCGTCACGACGTCATCCTGATCGACTGCCCGCCGGCGCTCGGGCTGCTGACCGTCAATGCCGTCGTGGCGGCTGACCACGCGCTGATATCGACCGAGGCTCAGTACTTCTCGCTGCAGGGTGTCGAGCAGGCGCTCGAGATCATCGAGCTCGCGAAGGAGAACCTCCACCCGGACCTCGAATGGCTCGGCGTCGTGCTGAATATCGCCGACCTGCGGACGATCCACTCCCGCGAGGCGCTCGCCCAGCTGCGCGAGCGCTTCGGAGAGGCGGTGTTCGAGT
Source organism: Actinomycetota bacterium (assembly GCA_019246335.1). Lineage (GTDB taxonomy): Bacteria > Actinomycetota > Thermoleophilia > Solirubrobacterales > Thermoleophilaceae > AC-37. Next base: position 13,835 of record JAFAQQ010000060.1, read on the forward strand.
CCGTCGTGCGGCAGTCGATCCGCTATGCCGAGTCGGCTGAGCGCGGGGTGTCGATCCTCGACTACAGGCCCGATCTCGGCGAGGACTACCTCGCCCTCGCCGCCGAGGTGCTCGACCGGATCGGGATGGAGGAGGAGACCGGCCGGGTCGGAGAGCTTCGGGCGGAGCTCGTACCGGCGTAGCCGCCGGCGGCGGGGGCGGACCGCCCGCCTGGCTCGGTCTGCGGCGCCCGGCTACAGCGCCCGCACGTCCGCCCCGCCCGGCGATAGCTGCGCGCGCTGCACGTCGCAGTCCGGGGCGACGTCCCGAAGGTTCTCCATCAGCGTGCCCGTCTGCTGCCAGTGGCACCAGAACATGACGGCGGGACCGGCGCCCGAGATCGACGCGCCGACCGCGCCGAGCTCGCGCGCGCTTCGAAGCAGCTCCATCGACCGCGGGTAGAGGCGCTCGCGCCGCGGCTGGTGAAGGCGGTCGTCGAGGCCGCGCGCAACGAGGTCGAGGTCGCCGCGAACCAGGCCCAGCACGAGCAGCGCCGCATGCGCGACGTTGTGGACCGCGTCGCCCAGCGGCACCTCCGCCGGCATCACCGCACGCGCCTCCTCCGTCGGGACCCGCCGGGGTGGGACCGCAAGGACTGCCTCGATCCCCGGGGCGGGGTCGAACCGCTCGGCGCGCCCGCCGGCGCAGATCACGAACCCGCCCAGCAGCGCGGCGGCCACGTTGTCGGGATGGCCCTCGATCTCCGATGCGAGCTCGAAGATCGGCGCGTCGAGCTCGAACATGTGGTCGGCGGCCACGAGTCCGGCGACGATCGCTGCGGCGCTCGACCCGAGCCCCGCGGACACCGGGATCGCGGAATCGACTCGGAACGAGATCCCGTCGGCGGAGTGGAGAGCCTCGAAGGCCCTGACGCAGAGGTTCGAGCGATCGGCCGGGAGGTCCGCCGAGCCGGCGTCGACGGCGAACCGACCGGTTTCCTCGACCTCGAGCTCGAGATGGATCGAGAGCGCGGCGGCCATGGAGTCGTACCCGGGGCCCAGGTTGGCCGACGAAGCCGGCACGCGAACGAGCCTGTGGCGCTTCATTCGCCGCCGAGCGCAGCGCGCTCGACCTCTTCGATCGCCGGCTCGGAGGGGACGACCGGCGCGGCGCTCGCGAGGGCGGTCGTCGGGTCCTTCAGGCCGTGGCCGGTGAGGACGCAGACCACTCGCCCTTCGGCGCCATACCTGAGCAGCCCGGCCACCCCGGCCGCGGAGGCCGGCTCGCAGAAGACGCCCTCTCGCTCGCCCAGAAACCGGTAGGCGTCGAGGATCTCCGCGTCGGACACCGCGCGGATCTCGCCGCGGGAGGAGGTGATGGCGTCCGTCGCCTCCTCCCAGCGCGCGGGGTTCCCGATCCTGATCGCCGACGCGACCGTCTCGGGGTTCTCGACCGGGGCGCCGCGGACGATCGGCGCTGCGCCCTCCGCCTGGTACCCGTGCAGCCGCGGCGCCACCTGGTACTCGACGAACCCCTTCCACCAGGCGGTCACGTTGCCGGCGTTCCCGACGGGCACGCACAGCACGTCGGGCGCCTCCCCGAGCTGGTCGCACACCTCGAACGCCCCGGTCTTCTGGCCCTCGATGCGGAACGGGTTGATGGAGTTGACGAGCGCGACCGGGTGGCGGTCGACGAGCTCCCGCACCAGATGTAGCGCCTGGTCGAAGTTGCCGCGCAGCGCCACCACCCGAGCGCCGTGCACGAGCGCCTGCGCGAGCTTGCCCGTAGCGATCTTGCCCTCGGGCACGATCACGGCGCCGCGCAGCCCGGCCCGCGCCGCGTACGCCGCGGCGCTCGCCGCGGTGTTCCCGGTCGAGGCGCACACGACGGCGGTCGCGCCCTCGCCCACAGCGGCGGACACCGCAACCGTCATCCCCCGATCCTTGAAGGAGCCCGTCGGGTTGCACCCCTCGAGCTTCAACCAGACGTCGCAGCCGCTCCGCTCGGAGAGCGCCGGCGCCGGCACGAGCGGAGTGCCGCCCTCGCCCAGGGTGACGAGCGGGTCGACCGGCAGGCGGTCGCGGTAGTCCCAGAGGGTCAGGGGGTCTCCTCGAAGATCTCCTCGATGACGCGGACGAACCGGGGCTCGGATCGCATGAACTCGAGGCGGGCAATCAGGTCGACCGCCGCCTTGAACCGGGACTCGAGCACCGGATGGAGCACCATCTCGAGCCGCGCGTCGTCCCCCATCCCGCGCTGCACGACCGACTTCACCGACACCTCCTGCAGGCCCAGGATCTCGGCTATCTGCGCGAGCACGCCGGGCCGGTCGGCCACCTCGAGGTGGAGGTAGAACGCGGAGACGACGTCGGTGGCGAGCGGCTCGCTCACCGCGGGCGCCGGGAGGGTGGGCGGCGGGATCATCGCGGAGATCACGTCGCCGAGCACCGCGGACGCCGTTTGCGGCCCGCCCGCTCCGGGACCGGAGAGCGTGATCTCGGTGATCGCGGTCGATTCGATCGTCACCGCGTTGAACGACCCGACGACGCTCGCAAGCGGATGCGCGCCGTAGAGAAACGCGGGGTAGACGCGCACCGAAATCCCGCCATCCAACCGCTCCGCGGTGCCGATGAGCTTGAGCGACAGGCCGAGCTCCTTCGCGTAGGCGATGTCGTCGGACGTGAGCCGCTCGATGCCCTCGTACGGGACGTCGTCGAGCTGGATGGGCGCGCCGAACGCGAGGCGCGCGATGATCGCCATCTTGGCCGCGGCGTCGCGCCCGGAGACGTCCTCGGTCGGGTCGGCCTCGGCGTAGCCCAGGGCCTGGGCCTCGGCGAGCGCGTCCTCGTACGAGGCGCCCGTCCGCGTCATCTCCGAGAGGATGAAGTTCGTGGTGCCGTTCACGATCCCGTGCACGCGCTCGACGTGCGCGGCGGCGAGCGTCTCGTGGATGACCCTGATCACCGGCACGACGCCGCCGACGGCCGCCTCGAACCGGAGCTGGACCCGTGCCCGCCGGGCGGCGTCGTAGATCTCCTCGCCGTGCTGCGACAGGACCGCCTTGTTGGCCGTCACGACATGCCTGCCGGCCTCGATCGCCCGCAGGATGTAGTCGCGGGCCGGCTCGACGCCCCCGATCAGCTCGACCACGAGGTCGCTGCGCGCGACGATGTCGTCGAAGTCACCGCGCGAGCGCGTCAGCACGCCGGTCACCTCCGGCCTCTGGCCGACCGCGGCCTCGATCGCCGGCGCGCGCTCGTCGAGCAGCTCGTGGAAAGCCGCCCCGACCGTCCCGTGGCCGAGGAGGCCGACCCTAAACGTCACGGAGCGTCAGGTCCTCGAGCGTCTCGCGGCGGACGACCTCGCGCGCCTGTCCATCCCGGCAGAAGATCACCGGCGGCCGCGGGATCGCGTTGTAGTTGTTGGCCATCGCGTGTCCGTAGGCGCCGGTCGCCGGCATGACGAGCACGTCGCCGGGCCGCGGGTCGTCGAGCGTCACGTCGCGCGCCAGGATGTCGCCGGATTCGCAGTGCTTGCCGGCGATCGTGCAGACAGCCCCGCCGCCGACGCGGTCGGCGATCTCCGCCTCGTAGCGGGCGCCGTAGAGCATCGGACGCAGGTTGTCCGACATCCCCCCGTCGACGGCCACGTACGTCCGGATCCCGGGGATGCGCTTCACGTTGCCGACGCGGTAGATCGTGACCCCCGCGTTGCCGACGATCGAACGGCCGGGCTCGCACAGCACCTTGACGCCCTCGGGCGCGCCGGTCAGGAGCGCGTCGGCGTAGTCCTCGATCGACGGCGGCCGGTCGTCGTACGAGTACGCGATCCCGAGGCCGCCGCCGAGGTTCAGGAGCGGGTAGTCGCCGATGGCGGAGAGCACCTCCGCGAGGCGCTCGTACGGCTCGAGGTCGAAGATCTGTGAGCCCACGTGCGCGTGCAGGCCGACGAGCTCGAGCTTGCGGATGGTGCCGATCGCCCGCGGTACGTCGTCGATCCCGAAGCCGAACTTCGAATCGACCTGACCGGTGGAGATGAAGGCGTGCGTCGAGGGCGAGATGCCGGGGGTCACCCGGAGCAGGACGCGCTGGCCGGGGGCGATCCGCTCGAGCCGCTCGATGTCCTCGAGCGAGTCGAGCACGACGAACCCGACCCCGCTGTCGCGCGCCTGGGCCAGCTCGGCCTCGCTCTTGTTGTTGCCGTGCAGGTAGATCCGCTCCGGCGGGAAGCCTGCGCGCAGCGCGAGATGGAGCTCGCCCCCGGACGCGACGTCGCAGGAGAGGCCCTCGGCGGCCAGCAGTCGCATGGCCGCCGTGCAGGGAAGCGCCTTGCTCGCGTAGACGACCTCGAAGCGCTCCGTTCGCGAGCGGAAGGCCTCGATGTACGCGCGCGCCCGAGCCCGCATGTCCTCCTCGGCGTAGACGTACGCCGGCGTGCCGAACGTCTCGGCGAGCTCGACGAGGTCGCAGCCGCCGACCTCCAGCCTGCCCACCTCGTTGATGCGCGAGCCGATCGGGAAGACGTGGGAAGCGGGCTGCCCAGCGCTCACGAGTCCGTGCTCCTCGACCGAGGCCATAATCGGGCAAGTATGAAGTACCCCCTCCCGCCCCGGCCGGAGCTCGGGACGCACCAGGGGCTCGCGTACGCGCTGTTCAAGCCGCAGGTCGAGCCGCGCGCGGCGGTCGTGATCCTCCACGGCGCGGGCTCGGCGAAGGAGAGCCACTTCGACTTCGCGCGCACGGCGCTCGCCTACGACTTCGCGGCGATCGCGTTCGACGCGCGAGGCCACGGCCGCTCGGAGGGCGCCTTCGGCCCGCAGGCCATCGAGGACGTCCTAGCCATTTGCGCGTTCGCGCGGCGCCACGCGCCCCACCTCGCCCTTCGGGGCTCGAGCCTCGGAGGGATGCTCGCGATCCACGGCGCGGCCGCGGAAGGGGACGCCGACGCCGTCGTCGCCATCTGTCCGGCGCCGGAGGACTTCCTCCTGCGCGGCCTGCGCTCGGGACGGATCGACGGGTTCGCGGCGGACCGCCACGCGCTCGAGCCGTGGCTCGAGACCCTCGACCTGCGGGTCTCAGCGGCGTCGCTCGGCCCGCGCTGCGCGCTCCTGCTGCTGCACGCCCGCGGCGACGAGCAGGTCCCCTACACGGTGTCGGAGGAGCTGATCGATTGCGCCAGGGAGCCCAAGCGCCTGCTGCTCATGCCGGGCGGCCACCATCGGTCGATACAGCACGATCTGGAGCTCCAGGGGGAGTCGCTCTCGTTCATCGAGCGGGCGGTGGCGGGCCGGGTGCGGGGCTAGGGCGTCCACGCTCGGCGAGCGGGCCGCGGTCGGCGGACCAGAGCGCGCGCACCAGCAGCGCGGGCACCGCCACCAGGAGGGCCGCGAGGAGCACCCAGTAGGTCCACGCGCCGATGAAGCCCGGCTTGAACAGCGCGGCGCGCCGCACCATCGCCGGCACCATCGAGAGGACCGACCGGGTGCGGCGGCGCGCGAACACAAGCCGGATGTCGGTCCCCGTCGCGCGCTCCACGCCGTGCGGTGAGATCACGGCGGCGTGGCTCGAGCCGGCGGTCACGTGAGGGCTCCCGAACAGGCCGACCGGAAGGCGCCCGACCGAGCGGATGCACACGTCCACGATCCTCCCCGCGGGAATCCCCCGGGACAGGGAGACCGTCGGCGTCGCCACGTGCTGCCATCCGCCTGCGACGCCGCGCGGGACGTCCCCGCGGGCGAGCGCCCGCCCGTCCGCCGCTGAGCGAACCGTGACGCTGATCCGCGGCTCCGGGGGGAAGGCGACAAGCTGCATGACGATCTCGTCGAAGGGCGCCTCGACGTGGATGTGCTTCTGGCAGGCGACCGTGCCCAGGCCCACCCATGCACCGCGTCCGAAGGGGTTGGCGGCGCCGGCGAACGCCAGGCGGCGGCCATCGACCGCGGCGAGCGCCGTCAGAGCGCCCGCGGCGAGGGCGACGACAGCGCCGACGATGGCGGCGATCGCGAGCCTACGCATAGAACCGCCTCGCCACGAGACCGAGGGCCACCAGGTCCAGCGCGAACATGGACGACAGCACGAGCGCCCCCCCGTGCAGCCGCCAGCGCGGCGGCAGGTTCCGGAGCGCAACCGCCGCCGCAACCCCCGCGATCGGAAGCAGCGGCAGTAGGTACCTGCCGAGCGTCACGGTGATTCCGAACCGGCTGACCTGCGCGTAGTCGCCGACGTGAAGCCCGAGCACCAGGCCCGCGGCGGCCAGGCCGGCGACGAGGAGGACGGCCCGGTCCTGCGCAAACCTGCGCCTGATGAGCGCCATGACCGCGCCGGCGAACGTGGCCACCGACACGAGGGCGAGCACCTTGTACACGCCGGACGGGAAATGGACGTCGGCGGAACCGAACTCGCCCCATGCCCCGCGCAGCCAGATCCGGTAGAAGGGATGCGGCGGCAGCCCGCCCACCCGGGGCGCCCATGCCGAGCGGGGTGAGTAGTAGCTCCAGAGGTAATTGAAGAAACCCCCGAGCTTGGACACCGGCGGAAGGGAGTCCGGCGACGCCGCCGCGACCACGGCGAGGCCCACGACCACGGCCGCTATAAGCGCCGGCGCGACGACCGCCCAACCCCGCCGAGGCCACCTGCCGAAGCGGCGCAGGGCGACGACCAAGGCGACGGCCGCAGCGGGCAGGAGGCTGATGAGCACCGTCTTCGAGAGGACCGCGGCCACCAGGCTGGCGGCCAGGGCGAGCAGGACCCGCCGGCTCGGCTTTCTCCGGACGACCCGCACCGTCAGCCAGAGGACGAACGCGGACGCCGGCAAGGCCGCGGCGTCGGGGTTCACCCCACTCGACATGAACGTGACCATCGGCTGGAGCCCCACGCATCCGGCGACGACAAGCTGGAGCGTGCGATCCGGGCCGAATAGCTCGCCCGCCAAGAGCCACGCGCCGAGAACCGTCAGAAGGACCAGAGGCGCGGTCCACAGCCGCATGGCAAACAGACGCGAGAAGACGTTCGGCGTGCTCGCAACGCGATAGGCGATGGCCGCCCAGGCGTGGTAGAGCGGTGGATCGGTGCTCTGATACTCCGCCGTGTCCACCCGATCGCTCGGCGGCGGGTGCGCCCTCAGGGCGGCCTCGTAACGCCGCTGCGCGTACCCGTCCCAAAACGGCCGCTGGGAGTCTCGCTCGACGAGCCAGAAGCTGCCGGTGCGGGCGAACGCCTCCGCCATGCGCACCGACGGAGAGAGCTGCGGCCCATGCGTCACCGCCGGATCGTGAAAGGGAGGTCTCGTGAGGTTCTCGGCGAGCGACTGCGCGTACGCGTAATGCCCGTCCTCGTCGGGCGCGTGGAAAGGCGGGATCAGCAGCGCCCAGGCGACCGTGACGAGCAGCGAGGCGGCGAGCAACGCCGAGAGCGGGCGGGGAGGGCGCGGCAGGCGGCGCGGCACGACCGAGGCATTGTGGCGTGGATCCCTATGCGCCCCGTGAAGGCGCGAGTCCCAGCGCCGCTGAGTCGCTCAGCCGCCCGGGACCGAAACCGAGCTCAGCCGCCTGGGACCGAAACCGGCGCCTGGACCTGCACGGGGGCCTGGACCTCCACGGGGGCCTGGACCTCCACGGGCGCCTGGACCTCGACCTGCGCCTGCGGCATCTCCGCGCGCGGCGGGCCGTCCGATGGAGTCGGGATCGGGATCGACGGCGCCGTCGGGGTGATCTGCAGGTTGGTGGCGCCGCAAACTGAGCTC
>JAFAQQ010000145.1 GCA_019246335.1 Actinomycetota bacterium
CGGCTTCCGCGGCGATCGACGGCATCGCGCTTCCCGCACCCGCCGGCACAGCCGGTTGGTGGACCCCCCGCGCGCCGTTGCCGAACCGGCCCCGAGCGCCATTGCCATCGCCGGCCGGAGCGCCGTCGCCGGCTCGCGCGCCTGCGCCGTCGCCCGCCGCGCCCTGGCCGGGGGAGCGTGCTGGCCCCGTCCTTTGCGGGCTCGCCGGAACCGCCGGCGCGGGCCCCGAGCCGCCGGCAACTGGCGGCGGACCCGCGGGCGCCGTCTGACCTCGCTGCCGTCCAAGCAGCAGCACCACCGTCGCCGACACAACCGCCGCGACTGCCGCTCCAACCACGATCTCCATCTCTCCGCTCCTCGTCGCCGGCCGCCGACGACGGCGCCGGGTGGCTATTTGGGCGGCGGGCTGCGTTGCCGCGAAGACGTGCCTGTGAGCGGGGCGCGCTCCCGGCCGGGGCGCGCCGATGGTCGCTGCCTACGCCCTGAGAACTCTCCTTTCGGGGCGGTCAGCGCATATTCCGATCGACGTGGTCATGAAGTCGTGTCTGCTCGTCGTCCCGCTTCGAAAAAGGCTTGTTTGCTGGAGTTTCGTCTCGCGACGGCCTCCCGGCCGCCTGAGACAAGGGTACGCCCAGAGACCCCTGGGCGCAAGGGGTCTTGTCAGATGGCCGCAGGGTGCGGTCGGAGGAACGAGCAGGCGCAACCGATCACCCGATCAAGCCGCCGCCAGTCACTCCTGCGGCCTATCAGGCGAAACCTGGACTCTCGTGAGCGCTACGCAGCGACCTCTGCCGCCTCAGGCGGTCCGCCGTTCGACTCGATCGGCGCGACCTCGCCGCCGGGCCGCGCGGGCTCCACGCCGAGGACCTCGTAGATCTTCTGCTCGAGCTCCTTCGCGATCGCCGGGTTCTCGCGCAGGTAGGACTTGACGTTGCCGCGGCCCTGGCCGATCCGCTCGTCACCGTACGAGAAGAAGGAGCCTGACTTTGTGACGATGTTGTGCTCGAGCGCCAGGTCGAGGATGCAGCCCTCCGCCGAGATGCCCAGGCCGTACTCGATGTCGAACTCGGCCTGGCGGAACGGCGCCGCGACCTTGTTCTTGACGACCTTGACCCGGACGCGGTTGCCGACCGCCTCGGTCCCGTCCTTGAGGGTCTCGATCCTGCGGATGTCGAGCCGCTGCGACGCGTAGAACTTGAGGGCGCGGCCACCGGGCTGGGTCTCCGGCGAGTTGTGGACCACCACGTGATCGACCAGGTAGGTGTGGTTGTCCTCGATCTGCAGGTCGAACCGATCGCGCTTGCGCGGCGTTGGCGGCTTCCGATACTTCCGAAGCACCTTCATCGGTACGGCTTCGAGCCTCGTCCGCGACTTGAGGCGAGTGCCGTTCAGGTGCGCATCGCTCTTGTCGGGATGCCACTGGAACTGCCCCCGGAAGGCCGGATGCAACTTGTATTCCATCGACGGATGGACGTAAGGGGCGATCTTCTCGTGGAGCTGTCGCGCACGCGCTCCGCTGAAGAGCAGCTCGCGATAGGTCACGGTAGGCCGACCGATGCCCAGCTCCTCAAATCGGTCCGCAAGCCGATTCTTGTCCTCATCGCTCAGGGACTTGTTGTAAATGACAGCCTTGCCGTGCCCCCAGCGCTCGTAATGGCCTGAGAACGAGCCGTCATCGCAGTACCAGGCGGCGATCGCGCGCTCGTCAAGCTGGTCGATCAGCTCGTCGCTGACTGTTCGCCCCCCGGCGTGGGCGTAGACGGCCTCGTGCAGCCAAGCCAGCTGGTGCATGGGGATCGTGTCAAAGCCGATCCCTTTGCCGGTCGCACCGATCTGGTTCGCGAATGGAGCAAGCATCTCGTGCTTCCATTCGCAGTACGCGCGCTGCTCGACTCCGTGTCCAACGCGGAAGGCGGCGTTGTGATCCGACGCAAAGCGCAGGCTACCGTCGCCCAGGATGCTTCCCAGGATCAGCTTGAGCTGATCCTCTCGAAGGTCGTAGTGCTTGACCGCGGTAAGGACCTCGCCGCCTTCTTCGATCTCAGCCGCGGGCTTCTCCCCCTGAGGAGTAAAGATCGAGTGATTGGGAGTACAAGCGAACTTCCGTACACCGGATCCTCCGGCGGCGGCGACCTCAAACTGGAGCCACTCGTCGGTCTGCCCGTTGTTGTAGTAGTCGACGATCTTCCGCGGCGCGAGCTTCCCGGTCTCGGGGTCCATCGACATGACCTCGACGGGCATACGCTGGTTGACGATCTTGCCGATCTTCTCGGTGCTGCCATCCGCGAGCACCACGCGCGCGTCGTAGTGGAAGCAGCCGAACATCACCCCCACCTTCTCCCGGATCTGGTTCGTGAACACGCACAACGTGTTCGTCCGGTTGAGGTTGCCGGCGAGCTTGCGCATCGCCTGGCTCATCATCCGAGCCTGCAGGCCGACGGTCTGGTCGCCCATCGCGCCCTCGAGCTCGGCCTTCGGCGTGAGCGCGGCGACGGAGTCGATCGCGACGACGTCGATCGCCCCCGACCGGATCAGGAGGTCGGCGATCTCGAGCGCCTGCTCCCCGTGGTCCGGCTGCGAGACCAGGAGCTCGTCGACGTCCACGCCGATCCGCTTGGCGTAGGCCGGGTCCATGGCGTGCTCGGCGTCGATGAACGCGCAGATCCCCCCGGTCTTCTGCGCCTCCGAGAGGAGGTGGTAGAGCAGCGTCGTCTTACCCGACGACTCCGGCCCGAAGATCTCCACGATCCGCCCGCGCGGCATCCCGCCCACACCAAGCGCGAGGTCGAGCGAAATGGCTCCAGTCGGGATGGCGGAAACCCGCACGGCTGCGTCCTCGTCGCCCATCCGCATGATCGAGCCCTTGCCGAACTGCCGCTCGATCTGCCCTAGCGCGCCGGACAGCGCGGCGTCGCGTGCCTTCGCGGCCTTCTCGTGCTCCTTGTCCATCTCCATTGCTCCTCTGTTGTCGAACGTGACACGCTAAGGGCGAGCGCGGACGGAATTCGCCCCCCGCCTCCGCCCGAACGAAGGCCGATTGTCGTCGAGCGCCGGTAGCCTCACTCGCTCATGGAGGCCGCCGCCGTCCCGCTGTGGAGCGCGCGGCGCGCGCGCGAGATCGCGGCCGCCGCCGCCCTTGCCGGCATGGTCGTGGCGTCATGCGCCATCGTCGCCGGCGCCGAAGGCCGCCTGAACGTGCTGGTCCCCTCGGCGAAGCTCCGCTTCCCGGACTGGCTGCGCGGCCCGCTGTCGGGGGCGAGCCTCGGGATCGACGCACACGGGCTCGCGTGGCTCCTGATCGCGATGAGCGCCTGCTACGTGGTCGCGCTGACGTTCGCGGACTCGCTCGACCCGCGCGTGGCGGTCGGCGCGGTCGTGGCGCTCCACGCCGTCTTCCTGATCGCCCCGCCGCTGATCTCGAGCGACGTCTTCGGATACATCGACGCCGCACGGCTCGGGACGCTCCACGGGATCAACCCGTACTCGCCCGCCTCGACCCCCCTCCCCCACGACCCCGTTCGCCTCTACCGGCGCTGGGCCACCGATCTGCCGTCGCCGTACGGGCCGCTGTTCGTGGTGGCGAGCTACGCGCTCGTGCCGCTCGGGATCGCGGGCGGCCTCTGGGCGCTGAAGGTCCTGACCGCCGGGGCGAGCCTCGTGGTCGTCTGGCTCGTCTGGCGCTGCGCGGAGCGGCTCGGGCGCGATCCGTTGAGAGCCGCCCTGTTCGTGGGGCTCAACCCGGTCCTGCTTCTATTCGGTGTCGGCGGCGCGCACAACGACCTCCTGGCGGTCGCGTGCGTCATGGGCGGCGTCTACCTGGCGATCGCAGGCCGCGAGCGGCTGTGCGGCGCCGCGATGGTCGCCGCCGCCGCCATCAAGCTCCCCACCGGCCTGCCGCTCCTGCTCGCCTTCGCCGGTCTTCGGCGTAGGCGGCGCGGGCTCGTTGCCGGCGCGGCGGTCGCGTTCGCGGTGCTCGCCGCGCTTTCCCTGGTCGCGTTCGGGCACAGGGCGACCGGGTTCCTCGACACCATCCGCAGCCAGGAGAACCAGGTGGCCGTGTACTCGATCCCGAACCAGGTCGGCAAGCTGCTCGGGCTCGGTGGGGCGACGAAGGGCGTCAAGTACGTCGCGGACGCGGGACTCGTCGCGGCCGTCGCGCTCGCCGCGAGGTCGGCCTGGCGGGGTGCCGATTGGATCACGGCAGCGGGCTGGGCGATGTTCGCCCTCCTCCTCGCCACCGCCTGGCTGCTCCCGTGGTACGCCGTGTGGCTCCTGCCGCTCGCGGCCATCGCGGCGGACCGGCGCCTGCGGATCGCCGCCCTCGCGCTCGCCGGCTACCTGATCCTGACGCGCGTCCAGCTCTGGCTGTAGGGGCCGCCCACATAGCACCGGCCGCGTCGATTGGTGATTTCACAGTGCTATGGCACGGTTGAATCACCAATCGGTTGGATTCGGCTGATTCCCTCGACACGGGTCAGGCGCCGGTCGGGCGGAGGTGGCGGGTCACGCCGCCGGTCAGGGGGTGGTGTCGTGAGAGCCTTCGGCAAGCGACAGCCGCTCGAGCGGGACGTAGAGAGCCCCCTGCGGTCGCAGCAGCGATCGGTACAGCGTCACCACCGCCGCCCGCAGCGGGTCCGGCGGCTCGGACAAAGCCTCGAGCGCACCGGCGCTGGTGCCTCGCTTCACGCGCGCGAGGGTGATGTGGGGCCACCATCCCCTCCGTTCCGGCCGGTGGAGGCGCTCGGCCTCGAGACGACCGGATACCGCGGCCTGCAGCGCCGCCGCATGCCCGCCCTCGTCCTCGAGGTCGAGCGCGAACAGCCGCGGGGACCGCGGCGGTACCGGCCTGATCCGCCGGGGGCGCAGACGGGCGACCGCGTGCCCCCGCGCGGCGCCCGCCACGAGCTGCCAGATCCGCGGGATGTCCTTCTCGGCGCGGTAGCCGAGGAAGACAAGGGTCAGGTGCAGGGACTCGGAGTCGACCGGCCGCAGGTCCGCGCGGTCGCCGACGACCTCGTCGCGCCACTCCGCGAGCGCCAGGCGGTCCGCCGCGACCGGTTCGAGCGCCACGAACAGCCGTGCCCGCGGCGAGCCGGGGCGCCCGGACGGCGGCCCGACCCGTCCGCGCCCGCGCCCCCGCCCCTCAGAGCGGGAATTCCTCGCCACGCAGCAGCCGCCGCAGGAGGTGCATGCCCACCGTGGTGGCGCGGTCGCGTACCTCCGCCCGGTCGCCCGGCAGCGTGGTGTCGCGCGCCAGCACCGCCCCGTCCGATCGCTTGGCCGCCCAGCAGACGTAGCCGACCGGCTTCTCCGCCGTCCCCCCGCCGGGGCCGGCGACGCCGGTGATCGCGATCGCGGTGTCGGCCCCGAACCGCGCGAGCGCACCATCCGCCATCGCCAGCGCGATCTCCGGGGACACGGCGCCGCGCGTGTCGATCAGCGCCGGATCGACGCCCAAGAGCTCCGTCTTCGTCTCATTCGAGTACGCGGTCACGCCGCCCGCGACGTAGGCGGACGACCCCGCACGCTCGGTCAGCCGCGCCGCCATCAGGCCGCCCGTGCAGGATTCGGCGACCGCGACCCGGCGCCCCTCGAGCAGGTCCGCCACCTGGTCGTCCACGCGCGCGCCGTCGGTCGAGAACAGCGCGCGCGCGTGGCGCTCTGCGATCAGGGCCTCGAGCGCCGCGTACGCTGCATCCGCGTCCGGCTCGCTGCGCACGACCACCTCGAGCTCGCCGCGGCGCAGGCAGGTGGTGATCTCGAGCGCGCCGAACCCCTGGACCGACCGCTCCGCCACCCGCAGCGTCTCCGCGATCTCGGATTCCGGTATGCCGAAGAGCCGCAGCGTGCGCTGCGCGTACCGGGTGCGCCCGGAGGCCGCCCGGCCGAACTCCTCGGTCGCGATCGCCTCCTCCCACATCTCGCGCAGCTCGCGGGGCGGGCCCGGCAGCACGACCACGGTCGGCCCCTGGCCGTCGGCCGGCGCCACGACCGCGCCGGGCGCTGTCCCGACAGGTTGCAGGGGCCGCGCCCCCCGAGGCGTCATCGCCTGCTTGCGGTTCGACGCGAGGACCGCATCGGGATCGAGATCGGGCCAGCGCCTCATGAGCGGTCGCAGGATCTCCGCGATCCGCCCCTCGAGCGCCTCGTCGAGCACGAGGTCGCGCCCCGCGAAGCCCGCGACGATCTCCATCGTGAGGTCGTCGGCCGTCGGTCCCAGACCCCCGCTCGTGACGATCAGGTCGACGCCCTCTGACGCGAGGAACCGCAGCTGCGCCTCCATGTCGTGCGGACGGTCGCCGCAGATCGTGACATGGGCGAGGTCGACCCCCAGCTCGAACAGGCGGTCGGCCAGCCACGGCCCATTGCGATCCTGGATCCGGCCGGTCAGGACCTCCGTTCCGGTGACCACGATGCCGGCACGCGCGCTCACCCGCCGCAGGGCCTCTGCCCCGGCGGAAGCGGAGCGCCCTTCCCCGCCGGGGTGAAGTCGAAGCCGACAGCCGAGGACGAGCGGGTGTAGCTGAAGCTCTTGCCGTCGAGGATCAGCTTGGCCGAGGTCCGGCCGAGATTCAGACGGAGCCGCCCGCCCTTGTAGGTCTTCGGGGAGGTGATGATGTTCTCGTCGATCTTGTGGCCGGCGCCGTCGTCGAGGCACACGTAGGTCGGCTCCGACGGCACGATCTTGAGCGTGACCGTCGTCGGCGACGGCTTTGGCGGGTGCGCCCGCGGCTTCGTTGGACGGGGCCTGTGGCGCCGGTGCTTCACCGGCTTGGCGGCGGTGTTCTTCTTGTTGCCGCCGGTCGCGAGTCCGATCACCGCGAACACGATCAGGAGCAGCACGACGCCCGTCGCGAGCAGGGTGCCCGGTCCGAAAGTACGCGGCCCGCCGCCCCCGCCGCGCTCACGCTCCCGCCGCGCGGGGGGGACGTAGGCCTGCAGCTCGCCCTCGCCTCGCGGCTCGTGCTGCGCCCGATACTCCTCGACCAGCAGCTGCGCGTCGAGCCCGAGGTGCTCGGCGTACGTGCGCAGGAAGCTCTTGACGTAGGTGCTCCCGGGAAGCATCCCGAACTCGTCGTTCTCCAGCGCGCGCAGGTACTTGGCGCGGATCTTGGTGGACGTCTCGAGCTCGGAGATGTCGAGCCCCTGGCGCATCCGCGCCTCGCGTAGCCGCTCGCCGATTGCCTGCATTCGGGCCTATTCTGGCGGACGTCGAACGCCCTGCCGCGGCTCGGCCCGGGGCGGCCCCGCTGCGTCCGTTCGCTTACGTCGGCTCGCCCGCGCCGACGGGCTCGTCCGGAGCGGACAGAACCCGCGGGAGGTCGGCCTCGCTGATCAGCACCTGCCGCGCCTTCGAGCCCTCGTAGCCGGAGATGACGCCGCGGCGCTCCATCATGTCGATCAGCCTTCCCGCGCGCGTGTAGCCCACACGGAGCCGCCGCTGGAGCATCGAGGTGGACGCGCTGCCGAGCTGCACGACCGTCGCGATCGCCTCGGGCAGCAGATCGTCGGAGTCGGGGCCCGCGTCGTCGGCGGATCGCTCGCCGTCGGTCTCCACGGCCTCGAGGAGGCCCTCCTTGAGGTCGGGCTCTCCCTGACCGCGCCAGTGGTCGGTCAGGCGCTCGATCTCGGCCTCGGTGACGAAGGCCCCCTGGATGCGCGCCGGGCGCGCCTCGGACGCGGGCCGGAAGAGCATGTCGCCCTGGCCCAGGAGCGCCTCGGCGCCGTTCTGGTCGAGGATCACTCGCGAGTCCGTGAGCGAGGCCACGGCAAATGCGATCCGCGCAGGCACGTTGGCCTTGATCATGCCCGTGATCACGTCCGCGCTCGGCCGCTGCGTGGCGAGCAGCAGGTGGATGCCCACGGCGCGCGACTTCTGCGCCAGGCGGATGATCGCGTCCTCGACCTCGTGCGGCGCGATCATCATCAGGTCCGCGAGCTCGTCGATGACGCACAGGATGTACGGCAGCGCCCGCTCGCCGGCCGCCTCGCGGACGCGGTTGAGCTCCACGAGGTTGCGGGCCCGCGCCTGGCTCATCACCATGTAGCGCTGCTCCATCTCGCCCAGCAGGTTCGCCAGCACGTTTGCGGCCAGCCGGGGGCTCGTCACCACCGGCGTGAGGAGGTGCGGGATGTGCTCGTAGTGGTTGAGCTCGACGTGCTTCGGGTCGACGAGCACCAGCCGCACCTCGTTGGGCGTCTGGCGCAGGAGGATCGAGCACAGCATCGCGTTGACGCAGCCCGACTTGCCGGATCCGGTGGTGCCCGCGACGAGCACGTGGGGCTGCTTTGCCAGGTCGGTGCCGATCGCGTTGCCGGCGATGTCCTTGCCGAGCCAGACCGTGAGTGGGGACCAGCCCGCGGGCGACCCCTGGAAGACGTCCCCCAGGTGGACGATCCGGCGATCCGCGTTCGGGACCTCCACCCCGACCGCCTGCTTGCCGGGGATCGGGGCGAGGATGCGGATCTCGGTCGCCGCGAGCGCGTAGGCCAGGTCCCGGCCCAGCTTGGCGACCTTCGACATCGTGATCCCGGGCGCCAGCCGCAGCTCGTAGCGCGTGATGTGGGGCCCGGTGACCGCGCCCACGAGCTCGGCCTCCACCCTCAGGTGCCGGAGCGCCTCGACGAGGTCCCGGCCGGTCCGCTCCTGCGCCGCCCGGTCCACACGCGCTCCCTTCCGCGAGCGCTCGAGCACGGACGTGCTGGGAAGGTCGTAGTCGATCCCGACCGCCTCCGTCACCCCGGAGCGCCGTGCGCCCTGCGGGGTCAGGGCGGGCTGATCCGCATCATCGGGCGGCTCGGCGTCGGGCTCGGACGCCCGCTCGAAGCGCGGAAACGGTGCCCGCGCGACCTCCTCGACGTCGTCAGCGGCGGGCGGCCCAGCACCGGCCTCGCCCAGCTCGTCGCCGTCGCGATCCGACTCGTCTTCCGGCTCCCGCGGCGGCGCCTCGACATGCGTCGCCCGAACGATCGGCTCGACGTCGGGCGGCCGGCGGTCGCGGCGCGTCACGGGCGGGGCCGCGGGGGCGCGCGGCTCCTCGCGGCGCTCGAACAGGCTCGTCACCGAGCGGCGCAGCCGCCGCGCGCTCGACGCCATGCCGGCGCGGGTGACGCGGAGGAGCCCCGCCACGGACGCGCCGCTGAGGAGCAGGATCCCGGCGGCGAGCAGGAACACGAAGACGAGATGCGCGCCGAAGTCCTGAAACAGCGACCTCGCGGCCCAGTACACGGCGTCGCCGACGAGTCCGCCGTGATGGCGCATGTAGCCCGGGTGCAGGTAGCCGTGGCGCGCCGGGCTGCCGGGCCCGAGGCCGAACATCCTGCCGGCGAGGCCGAGCGCGAGCGCCAGGAGCAGGCAGACCGCACCGGCGCGGAACGGGCGCGTGGAGGGCAGGACGGGCCGCAGCACCAGCACACCGCCGGCGCCGATCAGGGCCACCGGCACGAGGTACGCCACGCCGCCGAGGAGGAACCGCAGGGCAACGGCGAGCGCGCCGCCGACCTCCCCCCCGTCCGACCCGAAGTACATGACGAACGCGAAGAACGCGCCCAGCGCCACCAGCCCCAGGCCGGCGAGGTCGAGGTGGTGCTGCTCGAGCTCCGGCAGC
The DNA here is from genome assembly GCA_019246335.1 of Actinomycetota bacterium. Classification (GTDB taxonomy): domain Bacteria; phylum Actinomycetota; class Thermoleophilia; order Solirubrobacterales; family Thermoleophilaceae; genus AC-37. The sequence continues at coordinate 9,609 of JAFAQQ010000145.1, forward strand.
CGCGTCCTCTCGCGCAGCGACGCGAGAGCGCGCGCCCGCGGCTTGCGTGCAGCCCTGCTGCGCTTGGTGCTCCGGCGGCGTGCCATCGCGTCGAGGGATCTTCGACGCGAGCCGGCCCGAACCCTGCCCGCGCGGCGTCTCTAAGCGGCCCGTAAAACTTCGCTCCGAGCCAGCCGCGTGGCCCTAACATCGATAGGCGACATGTCCCCCAAGCCCCGGGTCCTGGTCGTTGAGGACGATGGCGAGATCGCGGAGGTCCTGAGGCGATCTCTGCGGCTCGAGGGCTACGAGGTGCGGCTGGCCGGTGACGGCGACGGCGTCCTCGAGGAGTCTTCGCTGTTCGAGCCGGACGCCGTGGTCCTCGACCTGGGGCTGCCCGGCATCGACGGGATCGAGGTCTGCCGCCGGCTTCGCGACGAGGGCGACGTCCCGATCCTGATCCTCACGGCCCGCGACGGCGTCGACGCGCGCGTCCAGGGACTCGATTCCGGGGCCGACGACTACCTCGTGAAGCCGTTCGAGCGCCAGGAGCTGCTCGCGCGCCTCCGCGCCCTCTTGCGCCGCCGCCCGCCGCGCGGCAGCGCGTTCGTCGTGGTCGGCGACCTCCGGCTGAACCCCGATACGCGCGAGGTCGCACGCGGTGAGCGGCAGATCGACCTCACGAGCCGGGAGTTCGAGCTGCTGGAGTACCTGATGCGCAACGAGCGCCTGGTCGTGTCGCGCGAGTCGCTGCTCGACGACGTGTGGGGCTACGCGCCATTCGCGGAGACGAACACCGTCGATGTGTTCGTGTCGAACCTACGGCGCAAGCTCGAGGCGGAGGGCGAGCCGCGCATGCTGCACACCGTGCGGGGCGCGGGATACGTGCTGCGAGCGGCATGAGAGGCCTCAGGCGGCTGCCGGTCCGCATCCGGCTCGCGCTGATCTCCGCGAGCCTGACGTTCGCGATCCTCCTCCTGTTCGCGGTGGTGATCGCGGTCTTCGCCGGGAAGCAGGTGCGATCGGAGTTCGAGGACGAGCTCAAGGTCACGGCCGCCGACCTGCAGCAGAAGCTTCCGGTACAGCCGTCGATGACCGGTCCCGTGATCCAGGGCGACCTCGAGGCGATCGAGGCGGCGTCGGCCGGCGCCGCCGCGATCCACATCGTGACGCTCGACGGCCACGACTACCACGTGGGCCCGGACGTCGACCTGGGCCGGCCGCGGACGAGCTCGCACGCCATCAACGGATACCTGGTGGTCTCCCGCGACCTGTCCGACCCCAACGGGGAGGTCGTGGCCCGACTCCAGTACGGGCGGCCGCTCAGCCGTGTGCGCCACACGATCGCGCGGATCGACCTGTTCCTCGCGCTCGGCGTCTTCGGCGGCACGGCGCTTGCCTTCCTGGCCGGTCTCGCGCTCGCGCGCCGCGCGATGGCCCCGATCGCGGGCCTGACCCGCGCGGCTCGCCACATCGCCCGCACGCGCGACCCAGCCGTCGAGCTACCGAAGCCGCCGGCGGAGGACGAGGTCGCCGACCTGGCCCGAACGCTGGAGGACATGCTCCGGGCGCTCGACGCCGCCCGGGCCGAGACCGAGGGCGCGCTCTCGCGTCAGCGCGAGTTCGTCGCCGACGCGTCGCACGAGCTTCGCACGCCCCTGACGAGCATCCTCGCCAACCTCGAGCTGCTGGAAGCCGAGTTGAAGGGCGAGGAGCGCGAGATGGCGGACTCGGCCCTGCGCTCCTCGCGCCGGATGCGCCGCCTCGTCGCCGACCTGCTGCTCCTGGCCCGCGCCGACGCCGGCCGGGCGGGCCTGCGCGAGGCCGTCGACCTGACCGAGATCGTGAGCGAGGCGGCCGCCGAGGCCGCACCCGTGTCCGCCGGTCACGACCTTCGACTGGAGCTGCCGCTGCCCGGCGAGGGCGCGCCGATCGTGGAGGGCGTCAGTGACGACCTCCACCGGCTGGCGCTCAACCTCATCGAGAACGCCCTCGCGCACACGCCGCCCGGTACAGAGGTGAGCGTCGAGCTTCGCAACGAGACCGGGACGGAGGGACGGACGGCGGTGCTGGAGGTCTCGGACGCGGGCAAGGGCGTGCCGCCGGAGCTGCGCCACCGGATCTTCGACCGCTTCGTGCGCGGCACCGCCGAGGGCGCCGGCGGCGGCAGCGGGCTGGGCCTCGCGATCGTGCGCGCGGTGGCCGAGCGGCACGGGGGCTCGGTCGAGCTGTCAGAGAGCGAAGCAGGGGGGGCGCGCTTCACCGTCCGCCTTCCTGCGAAGGCGGCGCCGGCGATCGACCGGGAGCCGGCTAGACCTCTACGACCACCGGCAGCACCATCGGCCGGCGCCTGAGCCGCTCGTAGACGTAGCGGGCCACGTCGTCGTGCAGGTGGTCCTGCAGCAGGGAGATCTCGCGGATCTCGTCCCTGGCTGACCGGGCCAGCGACTCCTCCACGGCGTCGCGAAGCTCGTCGAGCAACCCGTCCCCGGCGCCGTCGAGGAAGGGCACCCCGCGGAAGATGAGCTCGGGCGGGGCGACGGATCGCCCGTCCTGCTCGGACACGGTCGCGACCACGATGAAGATGCCGTCGGCCGACAGCATGCGGCGATCGCGAAGGGCCACGTCCTCGACGTCGCCGACGTCGAGACCGTCGACGAAGATCATCCCGGCCTGCTCGGGCTTGCCGAGCCGGGCGCCGCGGGCGTCGATCTCGAGCGGCACGCCGTTCGCGGCGCGGAAGACGTTCTCGCGCGGCACCCCGACCGACTCGGCCAGCTCACCGTGCAGCCGCAGCCGCCGGTGGTCGCCGTGCATCGGCAACACGTACTCGGGCGAGGTGAGGTTGATCATCAGCTTGAGCTCCTCGGCGTAACCGTGGCCCGACGCGTGGATCGGCGCGTCGCGGGCCGTCACGACGTCGGCGCCGAGCTGATAGATGCGGTTGATCGTCTCGTTCACAGCCCGCTCGTTGCCGGGGATCGGAGTGGCCGAGAACAGGACCGTGTCGCCCTCGTGCAGGTCGACGTGCGGGTGGTCGCCGTGCGCCATCCGGCGAAGCGCGGAGAGGGGCTCGCCCTGGCTTCCGGTCGAGATCACGACCAGCTTGTGGTCGGGATAGTCCTCGACCTCGCGAACCCCGACCAGGATGCCCTCCGGCAGCGTGATGTGGCCGAGCTGGCGCGCGATGTTCACGTTCTTGCGCATCGACCGGCCGACGAGCGAGACCTTTCGGCCCACGGCCTCCGCCGCGTCAATCACCTGCTGGACGCGATGGACGTTCGACGCGAACGACGTCACGACGATCCGGCCCGGACAGCGCGTGAAGGCGTCCTCCAGGTGCGGCCCCACGCTCGACTCCGACGGCGCGATCCCCGGCCGGTCCACGTTGGTGGAATCGCCGCACAGCAGGAGCAGCCCCTCGCGCCCCAGCTCCGCCAGCCGCGCCATATCCGCCGGCTGGCCGTCGACCGGCGTCTGGTCGAACTTGTAGTCCCCCGTTACCAGCGCGGTGCCGAGATCACAGCTGAGCGCGACCCCGCAGGAGTCGGGAATCGAGTGCGCGAGCCGGACGGTCTCGATGGTGAAGGGGCCGGCCCCGAAGGGCTCTCCGGGCTCGACCTGGACCAGCTCGGACGCGTCGAGGAGGTGGTGCTCGTCGAGCTTCGACCGGACCAGCTCGACGGTGAGAGGGCCGCCGTAGACGGGCGGCACCCGCACGCCGGCAAGCTCGCGGAGCACGTAGGGCAGGGCGCCGACGTGGTCCTCGTGCCCGTGGGTGAGCACGATCGCCTCGATGTCGGCCGCGCGCTCTCGCAGGTACGCGAAGTCGGGCAGGACGAGGTCGATCCCGAGCTGCTCGGGCGCCGGGAACATCAGCCCGGTGTCCACGACGACGATCCGGCCGGCGGTCTCGAACGCCGTCATGTTCTTGCCGATCTCGCCCAGGCCGCCCAGGGGCAGGACCCGGAGGGACTCGGCTGCGCTCAAACCGCGCTCAGGAGGCCGTGGCGCTCGAGCACGCCGCGGATCACGGCCCTCTCCTCGTCCGAGGCCTCGACCATCGGAAGGCGCAGGGCGCCCGCCGGCAGGCCGAGCATCTCAAGGGCGGCCTTGACCGGCGTGGGACTGGCGGTGACGAACATCGCCTTGAACAGGTCCGCGAGCTGGTCGTGGATCTCTTGGCGGGACTCGGGCTCGTCGATCATGCGGCGCATCTCGCCGCCGACCACGTGCGAGGACACCAGGATCCCGCCTGTCCCGCCGAGGTCCAGCACCTTGGCGAGCATGTCGTCGTTGCCGGCGAGGAGGTCGAGGCCGTCGATCGGCGCGACGTCCTCGTAACGGGCCTGCTTCACGGCCTGGACGTTCGGGATGGTCGCGGCGAGCTCCGCGAGAAGCTCGTTGTCGAGGTCGATCACGCAGCGCGACGGGATGTTGTAGAGGATGATCGGGAGCTCCGGGGCCGCCTCGGCCACGGCGGTGAAGTGGGCGATCAGGCCGCGCCGGTTCGGCTTGTTGTAGTAGGGCGTGACGACCAGCGCGGCGTCCACGCCGCTCTCCGCGGCGCGCCGGGTCAGGTGCGCTGAGTGCGCCGTGTCATTAGAGCCCGAGCCCGCGACGACGTAGGCCTCGTCCCCGACCTCCTCGACAGCCAGCCGCCAGAGCCGCTCCTTCTCCTCGTCCGAGAGGGTGGCGCTCTCCCCCGTCGTACCCGCGATGACGAGCCCGTCCGAGCCGTTGTCGAGCAGGTGACGCATCAGCCGCAGGGCGCCCGCCTCGTCCACGCGGCCGTCCGCGTCGAACGGCGTGACCATGGCCGTCAGCACGCCCCCTATCGGCATTGCGCGAGCTTACCGCGCGGGCTCGAGCGCGGAAGGTGAGGACCGGGATGAGGCGCCCGTCATAATTCGCTGCGAAATGGCCGCAAATTCCGACTACAGCCACCGAAGCGTCGTGCAGAAGCTCGGCGTGAGGCGCGACCAGCGGGTCGAGGTGGCCGGCGACGTGGGCGCCGGGGTCCGGCGCGAGGTCAAGGAGATCACCGGCCGCGGCCTGGTCCGGTCCGGGGAGATCGACGGTGCGATCGTCCTCGTCGAGACCATCGAGGAGGCCCAGGAGGCGTTTGACCGCTACCGCCCGCGCCTCCGCGATACCGGCTACCTCTGGATGATCACCTGGAAGCGCGGCCACGACGCCTACGTCAACCAGATGAACCTCGTGCCGCCCGCCAAGAAGCGGGGGTTGATCGACAACAAGACGTGCTCGATCGACGACGAGCGCTCCGGCATCAGGTTCGTCGTGCCGCGGCTGCTCCGGCGGCGTCCCTCCCGTGACGGGGCGGGCGCGGGGTCGGCGAGGGCGACAGCCCTGCGGTAACCGCCCGCCCCGCCCTTGCGGCGCGGCGCGATTGGGGGCACCGCGCCGGGATCGCGCCGGGGCGTGATCAGACCCACACTCCCGGGAGCCGCGGGGGCGTAGCGTGAAATCCATGCTGGCGCGCCTCACAGACGGCACCCGGATCGTCATCCGCGAGATCCGACCCACGGACAAGCGAATGCTGGCGCGTGGCGTCGAGCTCCTCTCGGAGGAGACCCGCCGGCGGCGGTTCCTGACGGCCAAGCCGCGGCTGACGCGGGGGGAGCTCCGCTACCTGACCGAGGTCGACGGCGAGCGGCATTTCGCGCTCGTCGCCGTCCTCGCCGATCAGCTCGACCACGTGGTCGGCGTGGCCCGCTTCGTCAAGCTGCCGGGCGAGGGCGCCACGGCCGACGCCGCGATCGTCGTGGGCGATCCGTGGCAGCGGCGCGGGCTGGGCCGCCGGCTCGCCCTGCTGCTGGCGGACGCCGCCCGGGAGCGCGGAGTGCGGCGCTTCAGCGCCACCATGCTGTCGGACAATCCCGCCGCTATCGCGCTGATGCGCACGCTCGCGGCACGGCTCGAGGGCGGAGGTCACGCGGCCGGGATCCGCGAGGTCGCGGTCGAGCTCGCGGCATAACGGCTCACCCCCCGCCAGACGGCGTGGGAAGCCGCTCGAGCTCAGCCAGGCGTCGATGCGCGAGCGCGACCGCCATCGCTCCCTCACCGACCGCGCCGGCCACGCGCTTGGTGCTTCCGCTGCGCACGTCCCCGGCGGCGAAGAACCCCGGCACGCTTGTCTCCAGCGTCAACGGATCGCGTTCTAGGCGCCACGCCGCCGGCCGGCGGCCCGCTTCCAGAAGGTCGGGACCGGTGAGTATGTAGCCGCGAGCATCGGCCTCCACGCCGGCGCGAGCGGCCCAACCCGTGCGGGGATCGGCGCCGATGCAGACGAACATCGCCTGCGCGTCGTGACGTTCCGCGTCGTCGCGCCCATCGGCGATCGTAACTCCGCTCAGATGCCCAGCGTCGGCATGGACGTCCACCACCTGCGAGCCGAGTTGCACCTCGATGAGCGGGTTGGCCTCGATTCGGTCGACCAGGTAGGCCGACATCGACTTCGATAGGTCATCGCCGCGTACGACCATCCTCACGCGGGCGCCCGCCTGCGCGAGGTTGAGGACGGCCTGCCCAGCCGAGTTACCGGCGCCGACCACGACCACCCCGTCACCGCCGCACTGCGCCGCCTCGCTGCGCCCGGCGTTGTAGTAGACGCCGCGGTCGAGCAACTCCTCGAGCCCCGGGACCTCGAGGCGGCGCCACTCCATTCCGGGCGTCGCGATCACGATCGTCGCGGTCACGCTGAGCTCGCCGCCGAGATCCAACCGGAATCTGCCGTCGGGCGCGACGTCATGGCCCACGACACCGCGCAGCAACACCAGATCCGCGCCGAAGCGCTCCGCCTGGCGGCCCGCGCGACGCGCGAGCTCGGCGCCGCCGATGCCGTCGGGGAATCCGAAGAAGTTCTCGATCAACGACGTATAGGCCGCCTGGCCGCCGGGGACCTCGCGCTCGATCAGCAGCGTCGAGAGCCCGTCCGACGCCGCATACACGGCTGCGGCCAGTCCGGCCGGCCCGGCGCCGACGATCGCGATGTCGTAGTGCGTGCGGGTCGGCTCCGTCTCCACGTTCCAAGCGCGCGCGAGGTCGGCTGCGGTGGCACCGGTGATGACGTCGTCGCCGTCGATCACGACCGGCAGCGAGCCCGCGGCGATGCCGTGCCCGCTGAGCATCCGGTCGGCCTCGTCGGAGCCTGCCTCGTACCAGTCGTATGGCTGCGCGATCCGCGTGAGGAAGTCGCGCACGCGATAGTGCGCCGGGTCCAGACGGTGCCCGATCACCTCGACGGTGGGCCGGGGCGGGCTCATCAGGGCTACCGTACTGTGCCGTCGGCGCTCCGTGTGGGAGCTATGACGCGACCGCGTGATCCGTATGCTGTCGCCCGGTCAGCCGCCCAGCGGCGATGGCGGGATGCGCGTGCGACCGTGGACCTGCGGGGTGACCATGGCGAGCTGGTCGGGGTAGCACCACGACCAGTCCTCGTCCGGCTGGAGCGAGCGGATGATTGGGTGGCCCGACTCGCGGGCATGCGCGGTCGCGTGTCGCATGGGCGAGTCGTCGCAGCAGCCGACATGGCCGCACTCGAGGCAGATCCTCAGGTGCAGCCAGGGCGTACCGCCGGCCAGGCACTCGGCGCACCCCTCCACCAACTCCGGAAGCTCGGTGACGAGAACGTGGTCGAGATGGCTGCAGTCGGTGGGCATGGGCGGACCATACGTCAGTAGTCGTCCTTGAAGGTGAAATAGGAGCCGCGAACCGTTCCGGCCAGCTTGGACTTCTGCCTCGCGAAGTTGAACGAAGCGAGCTCCGTCGGGACCTCCATCCCTTCGGAGAGCTTGAACCCGACCGCTCGGGCGGCTTGCGTCACCCACGAACGTAACACCTGGGAGCACGAGGCTGCGCGGAACCTCGACCGCCGGCGATCGTCCACGTGTGCAACCCATAGGTGGTACGGATGGACGACCGATCGCCAGCGAGGCGCTCCGTCCCAAGGCCGCGACACGAAGACGTCGCCGTCATGCCGGGCGTATTGCAGACGAAGCGCCAGGCGAGCTGAATCGGACCGACCGGCTCGAACGCCGGCGATCCGCCGCTACAGCAGGTTCTCGAGCCCGACCGTCGGCGACTCGTCGAGCCCGCCGACGCGCCGGATCGCCAGCAGCACCCCCGGCATGAAGGATTCGCGGGAGATCGAGTCGTGACGGATGGAGAGCGTCTGGCCCTCGCCGCCGAAGAGCACCTCCTGGTGCGCCACGAGCCCGGGCAGGCGGACGGAGTGAATCGGCTCGTGGACGTCGCCGCCCACCTCGCGGATCAGCTCCGCGGTCCTCGCCGCGGTGCCTGACGGGGCGTCGAGCTTCCGGTCGTGGTGGAGCTCGACGATCTCGCACTGCGGCATGTGAGGTGCGACGAGCCGCGCGGCCTGCATCATCAGCACGGCGCCGATCGCAAAGTTGGGAGCCACGAACAGCTTCCCCGGGCCGACCCCCCGCAGCTCCGAGAAGTCGGCGCCGGTCGTGCCCATGACGCAGTGGACGCCCGCCTCGATGCATTCTCTTGCGTTGGCCAGCGCGCTGTCGGGCGTCGTGAAGTCGACGACGACGTCGGCGTCCCCGATCACGTCCTGGAGGGCGACGTCGAGCATAGGATCCGCCCGGCCCACGAGCGCCATGTCCTCGGCTGCCTCCACCGCCTGGCAGACGCTCTGGCCCATCCGGCCCGCCGCCCCCGAGACGGCGACGTTGATCGGGCCGCCGCCACCAGCCGTGCCGGCAGGCTCGGCGGTCACACCGCCGCCAGGGCCGGGCTCACGGGGTCAAGCGCCCGCCGGAAGACGTCGTGGTCGGCCCCGATGCCGGCCGCGGAGAGTCGATCGACCGCGTACAGCTCGCGCGCGACCGCGGCCACGTCGTCGAGCGTGACCTCGTCGACCGCCGCGATCATCTCGTCGAGCGTCATCAGCGGCACGTCCATCAGCAGCGAGCTGCCAAGCCGCGTCATGCGCGTCGAGGTGGACTCGAAGGAGAGGACCATCCGGCCCTTGACGTTCTCCTTGGCGCGGTCGAGCTCGTCGGCGGTGGCCGGCTCCTCCGCCAGCTTCTGCAGCTCGGCGCCGATCACGCCAAGCGCCTCGCCCACGTTCTCGGGCCGCGTGCCCACGTAGATCCCGACCTGCCCGGAGTCGGCGTACTGGCTCGAGTACGAGTACACGGCGTACGCGAGGCCGCGCTTCTCGCGCACCTCCTGGAACAGCCGCGACGAGGACGCGCCGCCGAAGAGCGTGTCCAGCACCCGCAGGGCGAAGCGCCGTTCGTCGGCGCGCGCGATCCCGGGCGCGCCCAGGCAGACGTGGTACTGCTCGGTCTCCTTGCTGTGGAAGGCGGCCCGCGGCGTCGCCGCCTCGGGAGCCGGGGCCGCGCCGTCGGGCTGCCCGTCCCGGGCGACTCCGCCGGCGCCCTCCACCAGCCGCACCAGCGCGTCGTGCTCCACGTTGCCGGCCGCCGCGACCACGAGATTCGGGGCGACGTAGCGGCTGTCGTGATAGGCGGCGACGTCCGGCACCGGCACGCTCGCGACAACGTCCGCGCTGCCGATGATCGGCCGCCCGAGCGGATGGTCGCCGAAGATCGCCGCCCCGAGCACGTCGTGGACCTTGTCCGAGGGCTCGTCCTCGTACATGGCGATCTCCTCGATCACCACCTGGCGCTCGGAGTCGATGTCCGGATACGCCGGGCGCAGCACCATGTCGGCCAGGACGTCAAACGCGCGCTCGAGGTGACGGTCCAGGAAGCGGGAATAGACGGAGGTCGTTTCCTTCCCGGTCCCCGCGTTCGCCTCCGCGCCCATCCCGTCGAAGATCTGGTCGATCTCCTCCGAGCTGAAGCGGTCCGTCCCCTTGAAGAGGAGGTGCTCGAGGAAATGGGAGATCCCGGCCTGCTCCGTGGACTCGTTCCGGGAGCCGACGCCGATCCAGAAGCCGAGGGCGATCGAGCGGACGCCTGGCACGGCCTCACTGACCACGCGGACGCCCGAGTCGAGCTCGGACACCCGATGCGCGCCGCTCACCGGTGGTCGCGTGCGTGCTCGCTGCGAGGCGGGCGATCGCGGCCACCGTCCCGGCCGCCATCGCGGCTCCGGCCGCGGTCGCGGCCACCGCGCGGCCGGCCACCCCCGCCGCCCTTGTCACCGGTGCCGACCGCTGCGAGCTCGTCCGCGCTCTTGCCCTCGACATCGGGATCGTCCGCGAGCCGCAGGCCGATCCGGCCTCGCTCGCGATCGACCTCCACCACCCGCACCGACACCTCGTCGCCGCGGTTGAGCACGTCCTCGACGGACTCCGCCCGCCTGCCGGGCGAGATGTTCGAGATGTGCAGCAGGCCGTCGGTGCCCTTGGCCAGCTCGACGAACGCGCCGAACGTGGTGGTCTTCACGACCTTGGCCGACGGGAACTCGTCGCCGACCTCCACCTCCTTCGTCATCCCGCGGATCCGCTCCACGAGCGCGTCGCCCTGCGCCCCGCTCGCGGCGTAGATGAGGACGGTGCCGTCGTCCTGCATGTCGATCTGCGCCTCGTACTCCTCGGACAGCGCGCGAATCGTCTCGCCGCCCTTGCCGATGACCATCCCGATCTTCTCCGGGTCGATCTGGATCGACGTGATGCGCGGCGCGTACGGCGACAGCTCGGACGCCGGCTCGGAGATGACCTCGGCCATCTTGCCGAGGATGAAGGTGCGCCCCTCCTTGGCCTGTGCGAGCGCGTCACGGAGGATGTCGAAGGTGACGCCCGAGATCTTGATGTCCATCTGCAGCGCCGTGATGCCCTTCTCGGTGCCCGCGACCTTGAAGTCCATGTCGCCCAAGTGGTCCTCCACGCCGGCGATGTCGGAGAGCACGATGTAGTCGTCGCCCTCCTTGATCAGCCCCATGGCGATCCCCGCCACCGGCCGCTCGATCGGCACGCCGGCCTGCATTAGCGAGAGGCTCGATCCGCAAACCGAGGCCATCGACGAGGACCCGTTCGACTCGAGGATGTCGGACACCACCCGGATCGTGTACGGGAAGTCCTCCTGCGACGGCACGAGCGGCACGAGCGCCCGCTCGGCGAGCGCGCCGTGGCCGATGTCACGCCGCTTCGGGCCGCGCATGAAGCCGGCCTCGCCCACCGAGAACGGCGGGAAGTTGTAATGGTGGAAGTAGCGCTTGGCGGTCTCCAGGCCCAGCGTGTCCAGGCGCATCTCCTCACGTGTGGTGCCCAGCGCGACTACCGAGAACGCCTGAGTCTGGCCGCGAGTGAACAGCGCGGACCCGTGAGTGCGCGGCGCGACACCGACCTCGATCGCGATCTGCCGGATTTCGTCGGCGGCGCGCCCGTCGGGGCGCTTCTTGTCCACTGCGATCCGCCGGCGGATCACGTCCTTCTCGAGCTTGTCGAAGGCGAGCTGCGCCGCCGCGCGGCGCTCGCCGTGCTCCGGGTCGGCCGGGTCGCCGGCGAGGGCCTCGAGCGCTTCGGCCTCGACGGCCTTCGTCGCCTCCTGACGCTCGAGCTTGTCCTCGACCTGCGTCGCCCGGTCGAGCTCCTCGCCGAACTGCGAGCGGATCTTCTCCAGCACCGCCTCGTCGAGCTGAGGCACGTCGACCTCGGCCTTCGGCTTCCCCGCCTGCTCCTGGAGCTCGCGTTGCGCGGCGCACAGCTTTCGGATCTCTCCGTGGGCGATGTCGAGCGCGTCGAGGATCTCCGCCTCCGACGCCTCCTGCGCGCCCGCCTCGACCATGAGGATGGCATCCTCCGTCCCGGCGACCACGAGGTCGAGCGGGCTCTCGGCCAACCACTCCTCGTCCGGGTTGACGACGAACCCGCCCTCCGCGTCCTGGCCGATCCGGACGGCGCCCACCGGCGTCGGGAACGGGATGTCCGACACCATGAGCGCAGCGCTGGCGCCGTTCATGGCGAGGATGTCGTACGGATGGACGTGGTCGACCGACATCGGGATCGCCACGAGCTGCGTCTCGCGACGCCAGCCCTTGGGGAACAGCGGGCGGATCGGCCGGTCGATCATCCGCGCCGTCAGCGTGCCCTTCTCGCCCGCGCGGCCCTCCCGCTTGAAGAAGCTGCCCGGGATCTTGCCCGCGGCGTACATGCGCTCCTCGACGTCGACGGTCAGCGGGAGGAAGTCGACGTCGCGCGCGTTCCCGGCCGTGGCGGTGGCGAGCACCATCGTCTCGCCCTGGGTGACCACGACAGCTCCGCTCGCCTGCTTGGCGAGCTTGCCGGTCTCGAACGAAATCTCGTTCCCGCCGATCTCGACCGAGACCCGGCTCACATCCTGATTCATGAGGTTCCTTTCAGCACCGCCTCCGGTTGGCGGCCAATGGCTTTCTGGCTTCGGAATGAACTCGGCGGAAGGCTAGCAGCGGGGTCGTGAGCCGAAGAGCGCGCTCGCTACCCCGCGAGCGACCCGAGCAGCGCCGCCCCCGGAACGCCCGGGAACGCCCGCCCGCCGACGAAGAGCGTGGGCGTCGTGACCACGCCCCCGCGCAGGCCGGACCGGAAGTCCCGCTCGACCCGGTCGGCGACGGCCTCGCTCCGGCGGTCCGCATCGAATCGACCGACCTCCAGGCCGAGCGCGGCGACGCGGTCCCACAGGTGCGGATCGTCCAGCCGCCCCTGATCGCCGTACAGCGAGTCGTGGTACTCCCAGTAGGCGCCCTGCATCCCCGCAGCCTCGGCGGCGCAGGCGAGCACCCGAGCGCGCGGGTGCTTCGAGACGACCGGAAAGTGGCGGAACACCCGGCGGATCGGCAGAGGCGCGAGCAACGCGTCGGTCCGCGCGCAGTAGGGACACTCGTAGTCGCCGTACTCGATGACGAGCGGCGCATCTGGGCGGCCGCGCACGTGGTCGTCGGCGCCGGGTCCCGGGATCGGCGCGCTTCGCAGGTCTCCGGTCACGGGGAGCCGAGGCGCAACCGCCGCGCTCAGGCGCCGGAGGTCGCCTCAGGCGGCCGCGCGCTCCGCGTCGAGCGCATCGAAGATCAGGTTGGCCCCGGGAATCTCGAGCGGGGAGGACGAGCGATACGACCACTTCACCACCCCATCCGGGCCGATCATCACGAGCGCGCGAGCGCTCACGCCGCGGTCCTCTTCGTAGACGCCGAACCGCCGCGCCACCTCGCCCTTCGGGTGGAAGTCGGCGAGCAGCGGGATCGTCACCCCGAGCCGCTCCTGGAACGCCTTGTGCGAGTACGCAGAGTCGACCGATACGCCGTACAGGTCCGCGCCGCGGGCCTGCAGCTCGCCGAGGACCTCCTGATACACGTTCAGCTGGTCGGTGCAGACCGGGCTGAAGTCGAGCGGGTAGAAGACGAGGACCGCGGTGCGGCCACGCAGCGACTCCAGCGTGACCTTCCGGCCGTCCTGGTCTCGGAGCCTGAAATCGGGCGCCGGCGTGCCGGGCTCGATCACGCTCGCTACCGCCTCAGGCCGAGCTCGCCGATCAGCGCGCGGTAGCGGTCGAGGTCGCGGCGCTGGAGGTAGTTCAGGAGGCGGCGCCGCTGGCCCACCAGCATCAGGAGCCCGCGCCGCGAATGGTGGTCGTGCTTGAGCTCGCGCAGGTGCTCGGTCAGGTGGTTGATCCGCGCTGTGAGCAGGGCGATCTGGACCTCCGGGGAGCCCGTGTCGCTCTCCGACTTCCCGTGCTTCTTGACGATCTCGCGCTTGGCGTCGACGGTCAGGCTCATGGGGCGGCGAACGGTAGCAACAGGCCCCTGGAGGCCTATGTGCTCGAGGCGGCGATCTCCCGCGCCCTGTCCGCGTCCCGGCGCATCTGCTCGACAAGCGCATCGACTGAGGCGAAGCGCCGCTCCCCGCGCATCCGTTCGACGAAGGCGATCCGCAGCGTCTGCCCGTAGAGGTCACCCTCGAAGTCCAGCAGGTAGGCCTCCACGAGCAGGCCCCTGCCCGAGTCGAACGTGGGCCGCACGCCGACGTTCACGGCGGACGGCTGGCCGTGCGCCCAGGCGGCATAGACCCCGTGTCCGGGCACGGCGTAACGGGGATCGGGCGCGATGTTGGCGGTGGGCATGCCGAGCTCGCGACCCCGGCCGTCGCCGCGCACGACCTCGCCCTCGAGCATGTAGGGAGCCCCCAGGAACCGTGCGGCGCGCGAGACCTCGCCGGCGGCCACGAGCGCGCGGATCTGCGTCGACGAGACGGTCTCGCCCTCGACCTCGACCATGGGGACCACCTCCGTCTCGAACTCCGATCGCGAGCGCAGGAGCCCGGCGTCGCCCGTCGCCCGCTTGCCGAATCGGAAGTTCTCGCCGATCGAGACCCGCGCCGCGCCCAGCGTCCCGATCAGCACATCCTCGATGAACGATTCGGCGGTGCGCTCCTGAAAGTCGCGGTCGAAGCGGATCACGACGAGCTCTTCGACGCCGAGGCCGGCGATCACGTCGCGCTTGATCGCGAAGGGCATCAGCAGCTTCGGAAGCGCGTCGGGCCGGACGACCGCGAGCGGGTGCGGGTCGAACGTGAGGACCGTGTCGCTCCCGTCGATCACGGCGCGGTGACCGAGGTGCACACCGTCGAAGGTCCCGATCGCCACGTGGCGACCACGGTCGGGCGTCGGCTCGAGCTCATGCAGCGGTGTCACCTTCACGGCGCCAGCACCACCCTCGGCTTCAGGAGGCCGCCGGTGGCGGGCTCGGCGATCGCGACCAGCGAGCCATCCGCCAGGAGGCGAACGGGGCCGTCGAACCCGCGTGGCCCGTCCGCCGGCTGCTCGACCGCCACCCCGTGACGCGCTCGCTCGGCCGCGCCGGGGTCGAGGGCTATGAGGGGAAGGAAGTCCAGGGCCTCCTCCAGCGGCACGACGCGCTCGGGATCGGCATCCTCGAGGCGGAAGGGCCCGATCCGGGTGCGCTCGAGCTGCTCGCAGTAGGCGTCCCCGAGGCCGGCCACGAGCTGACGGACATACGTGCCCGCCGAGCACTCGATCTCGAGCCCCACCAGCTCGTCCTCGCGCCAGAGGACCTCGGAACGGTGCACCGTTACCGCGCGCGGCTCGCCCTCGGCCGGGTCGCCCCGGCGCGCTCGGTGGTAGAGCCGCTCACCACCCACCTTCACGGCCGAGTACGCCGGCGGGCGCTGCATCAGCTCGCCCGCTGGGAGATCGATGGCCTCCGGCACCCGACCAGTATGCGTCAGCGCGCCATCCCGGTCGCCCGTGTCCGAGATCCAGCCGAGGCGCGCCACGGCCCTGTAGGTCTTGGGCAGAGCCGTCAAGAACCGCTGCACGCGGGTGGCGCGTCCGACCAGCAGCAGAAGAAGACCGGTGGCAAAGGGGTCGAGCGTCCCCGCGTGGCCGACCCTCACGCCGGGGCCGAGCCGCCGCCGGTGGCTCGCCACGACGTCGTGGGACGTCACGCCGGCGGGCTTGTCGACGAGGACGACGCCGATCATGTCCCGCCAGAATCCGCGATCAGAGCTGCGCCGCCACCTCGCCGCGAAGGCGCTCGATCAGGTCCGGCAGCTGCATGTCGGTCGTAAACCCGGCGGCCTGACGGTGCCCGCCGCCGCCGAAGCCGCGCGCGATCAGCGACACGTCGACGCGCCCGTTGGTGGCGCGCAGGCTGACCTTGCGCTTGCCGTCGTCGCCGATCAGGTCCCGGATCAGGCACGCGACGAGCGTGCCCTCGACCTGGCGCATGTGATCGACGATCCCCTCCGAGTCGCTGTCGTTGGCGTCCGAGTGGGCGAAGTCGTCGCGCGTCAGGTGCGTGAGCGTCAGCGCGCCGCCGTCGAACCGCTCGACCGCCGCGAGCGCCCGGGCGAGAAGCTGGATCCGGCTGAAGGGCAGCCCCTCGTACAGGCGCTGGTGGATCTCGGCCGGGTGGACTCCGGCGGCGATCAGGTCGGCGGCCATCGCGTGCGCGGCGGGGGTCGTGTTCTCGAACATGAACTTGCCCGTGTCGGTGACGAGCCCGATGTAGAGCGCCTCGGCGAGCGGCTTCGTCAGCTCCACGCCGAGCGCGCGGGCGAGCTGGTAGACGATCTGCGCGGTGCAGGCGGCCTCCGGGACGATGAGGTTCGTGTCGCCGAACCGCGTGTTGTCGTGGTGGTGGTCGATGTTGACGATCCGCGCCGAGCCTGCCTCCAGGAACTCGAGCGGCATCCGATCGATGTTCCCGCAGTCGAGGAAGACGACGAGCCGCTCGTTAAGGTCGGCCGGGGCCTCGCGGACCACGTCGTCGAAGCTCATGTGGCGGTACTCGTGCGGCAGCGGGAACTCGCCCGCGCTCATGTACATGAGCACGTCCTTCCCGAGCGCCGTGAGCACGAGCTGCATGGCGCGAAGCGAGCCGAGGGCGTCTCCGTCCGGGTTCTCGTGGGTGGTCAGGAAGAACTTCGGCGCGGCGCGAAGCTCCTCGAGGATCTCCTCCTGCTCGGTCGCGGTCGTCACTCTTCTCGCCGCGGTCTCGCCTCGCCGGCCAGGAGCTCCGTGATCCGCATGCCTTCGCGGATCGAGTCGTCGAGCACGAACTCGAGCGACGGCGTGCGCTTCATCCGGATCTCGACGCCGACCTGCTGCTGCAGGTAGCCCCCGGCGGATCGCAGGCCCGCGAGGGCGGCCTCCCGGTCGTGCTCATCTCCAAGTACGCTCACGAACACGCGCGCGCTGCGCAGGTCAGCACTCGTTTCCACCCCTGTAACCGTCACGAATCCGATGCGCGGGTCGGCCACGTCCTGACCCAGGTGGGCGGAAACCACCTCGCGGACGGCCTCGTTGACCCGCCGCATCCTCTCGCCAGCCATCCTATTCGACACTATCCCTCGAGGATTCCTAGCGCTGCAGGATCTCCTCCGCGGAGAGGATGCCGCGATCGACCCGCACACCCTGCGGGAACCGGGACTCGATGTAGCGCCCGAGCTTCGCGCCCGCGTCGTCCACCACCGAGGCGCTCCCCCCGACGAGCGCCGCCGTGAGCGTGGCACGCTGCCAGCGGTCGTGGTGGTCGGTCTCCGAGACCGACGCCCCGAAGCGGCGCTGTAGTTGGGCCTTGAGGGAGACGAGCTCCTTGCGCTTGCCCTTGAGGCTTCCGTTCTCGGGAAAGTGCAGGTGGATCTCGACGAGGCAGACGAAGCTCATTCGAGCTCGCGCTCTACCTGCCTCGTCTCGAATACCTCGATCACGTCCCCCTCCTTGACGTCGGCGTAGTTCTCGAGGACCACGCCGCACTCGAAGCCGGATTGGACCTCGCGGACGTCGTCCTGGAACCGGCGGAGGGAGGCGATGCGTCCCGTGTAGATGATCGTACCCTCGCGAACGAGGCGGGCGGTGGCGCCGCGGCGGATCACGCCGTCGCGGACGAAGCACCCCGCGATCGTCCCCACGCGGGAGGCGCGGAACGTCGCGCGCACCTCGGCGACGCCGACGGTCGTCTCGACCTCCTCGGGCACGAGCATGCCCTCCATGGCGGAGCGGAGCTCCTCGATGACGTTGTAGATGACCGAGTAGGTGCGGATCTCGACGCCCTCGCGCTCGGCGACCGCGCGCGCGTCGCCCACCGGCCGCACGTTGAAGCCGATGATCACCGCGTTCGACGCGGCGGCGAGCATGACGTCGGACTCGGTGATGCCGCCGACGCCGTCGCGGATGACGTTGACCGTGACCTCCTGCTGGGGCAGCTTCGCGATCTCGTCGGCGAGCGCCTCGAGCGAGCCCGCCACGTCCGCCTTGACCACCAGGTTGAGCTCCTGCATCTCGCCCTTCTGGGCGCGGGCGAAGACGTCCTCGAGCGAGATGCGCACGCCCTCGCGCCGGGCCAGGGCCTCCGTCTTCAGGCGGTTGGCGCGCTCGTTCGCCTCCTGGCGCGCCTTGCGCTCGTTCTCCACCACCCGGACGCGCTCGCCCGCCTCCGGGACCCCGTCGAAGCCCAGCACCTCGACCGGATCGCCGGGCCGCGCCTCCTGCACCCGCTCGCCGCGGAAGTCGTGCATCGCGCGGACGCGTCCCCAGTGGGCGCCGGCGACCAGCGCGTCGCCCTGGCCAAGCCGGCCCCGGTCGACCAGGATCGAGACCACCGGCCCTCGGCCCGGATCGAGCCGCGACTCGATGACCGTCCCCGACGCCTCCACGCTCGGATTCGCCCGGAGCTCCTCGAGGTCGGCCAGCGTCACGAGGTTCTCCAGCAGGTCGTCCAGGCCCTGCCTGGTCTTGGCCGAGACGTCGACGAACTCGGTGTCCCCGCCCCAGTCCGCCGGCGTGAGACCCTGCTGCGCCAGCTCTCCGCGCACGCGGTTCGGGTCGGCGCCCTCCTTGTCGATCTTGTTCACGGCGACCATCATCGGGACGTCGGCCGCCTTGGCGTGGTCGATGGCCTCGACGGTCTGGGGCATGACCCCGTCGTCGGCGGCCACCACGATCACGGCGATGTCCGTCACCTTCGCCCCCCGCGCGCGCATGGCAGTGAAGGCCTGGTGGCCGGGGGTATCGAGGAACGTGATGGTGTTGCCGTCGTGGCGGACCTGGTACGCGCCGATGTGCTGGGTGATCCCGCCGGCCTCGCCGGCCGCCACCTCGGTCTGACGGATCGCGTCGAGCAGGGAGGTCTTCCCGTGGTCGACGTGCCCCATCACGGTCACGACCGGGGGGCGCTCGACGAGGTCCTCGTCGGCGTCGTCGTACTCCGGCTCCTCCTCGACCTCGTCCGCCGCGTGGACGATGTCGACCTTCTTGTCGAACTCCCCGGCCAGGGTGACGATGGCCTCCTCGGAGAGCGTCTGGGTGAGGGTCGCCATCTCGCCCAGCTCCATCAGCTTCTTGATCAGGTCTGGGGTGCCGATCCCGAGGGACTCGGCCACCTCCTTCACCGTCGCGCCGGACTTGATCGGGACCGGAGGCGCCTCGACGACCACCTCCTCCTTGGGAGTCAGGTCGGGCTCGACCCAGGGCGTGCGGCGGCGGCGGCCGCGCCCGCGGCGCGGCGGCTGCTGCGGCGGTGGCGGACCCTGGGGCCGGCGCGAGGCCTGGGAGTCGATGACCACACGGCGGCGCCTGCCGCCCCCGCCCCCGTCGCGGGCGGGCACCGG
>JAFAQQ010000172.1 GCA_019246335.1 Actinomycetota bacterium
GGGCTTCCAGGATCTGAGGCGCCTCCGGGTCGTCGCGGCGGATGACTCCCCCTTCCCGATGCAGGTCGACGGGGACTACGTGGGCGAGTTCCGCGAGCTCGACTTCGGCGTCGAGCCGGCCGCGCTCTCGGTCGTCTCCTAGCGCCAGGCGGCTCGAAGGCGCCGGCCTCGCTCAGCCAACGGGCGTCGCCGCGGCCGCGGCCTCGCATGCCGCCACGACCTCGGCGATCGCCGTGTCCTCCAGGCCCGTCCCCATCGGGAGGGCGAGGTTCGTCCGTGCCAGCTCGTCAGTGGCGGGCAGCTCGAGCGACTCGCCGCCGAACCGCAGCATCGACGGCTGGAGGTGCACCGGGAGCCGGTAGTAGCCGCGCGCGCCGACGCCGCGCTCGGCGAGCGCGCCCGCCAGCGCGTCCGGGCGCTCGTGTCGCGCGACGTATAGGTGATACGCCGGCTCGGAGCCGGGAACGGGCCGGGGCAGCGCGAGCCCGGCGACCTCGCCGAGACCCTGGGTCTCATAGGCCGCGGCGGCGGTGCGGCGCGCCTCGGTCCAGCGGTCGAGCTCGGGGAGCAGCACGCGCAGGGCGGCCGCTTGGAGCTCGTCGAGGCGCGAGTTGTAGCCCACCTGGTCGAAGGTCTCCTTGTCGGCCGACCCGTGGAACCGCAACCTGCGGGCTCGATCCGCCACGTCGTCGCTGTTCGTGGCGATCGCCCCGCCGTCGCCCAAGCACGGCAGGTTCTTCGATGGGAAGAATGAGAACGTCGCGGCGTCGCCGAGCGCCCCGGCCCGACGGCCGCCGCGCAGCGCGCCCGCGGCCTGGGCGGCGTCTTCGAGCACGGGCAGACCGAGCGACGCGATCTCCTCGACCGGCGCCACGTTTCCGAAGAGGTGGACCGGGACGATCGCGCGCGTGCGGGGCGTTATCGCCCGCTCAACGCTCTCCCCTGTCACGCACGCGGTGTCGCGGTCGACGTCGCAGAAGACAGGGACCGCCCCCGCGTTGACCGCGGCCTCGGCCGTCGCGTAGAACGTGAACGACGGGAGCACGACCTCGTCGCCCGGCTCCACCCCGAGCGCCCGCAGCGCGATGGTCAGCGCGTCGGTGCCGTTCGCCACGCCCACGCAGTGCCGAACGCCGAGGTATGCGGCCAGCTCGTCCTCGAAGGCCGACACCTCGGGACCGAGGATGTACCGCCCGGAACGGGTGACCTCCGCCAGGCGTTCGACGATCCGGTCGTGGTAGCGCTCGAGCGAGCTCGCGAAGAGTGGAACCCCCACGGGCGCGGTACTGTAGCCGCCGCCCGATGGTCCGCACCGCCGCATCCCCGCGGATCCGGAGCTCCGCACCTGCCAGGGACGCGGGGGCTCCGCATCGGCGGCCCGGGGGCGGGAGCGTGCTATGCGCGTAGTCACAGTCGTCGGAAACCGGCCCCAGTTCGTGAAGGCCGCAGCCGTGTCGCGCCGCCTCCGCGAGCGGCACGAGGAGCTCCTCGTACACACCGGCCAGCACTACGACGACGACATGTCGCGAGTGTTCTTCGAGGAGCTGGCGCTGCCTCCCGCCGACCGGGAGCTCCGGGTGGGGTCCGCCCCCGCGCCGGTTCAGACCGGGCGCATGATGGAGGCCCTCCAGCCCGTCCTCGCCGACTCCCGCCCGGACCTCGTGATGGTCTACGGCGACACCAACTCGACCCTCGCCGGCGCGCTCGCCGGCGCACAGCTGCACGTGCCGGTCGCGCACGTCGAGGCCGGTATGCGCTCCTTCGACCGCGACATGCCGGAGGAGCTCAACCGCGTCCTCACCGACCACGCCAGCGCCCTCCTGTTGTGCTCCACCGATACGGCGGCGGGCAACCTCCGCGGGGAGGGGATCTCGGACGGAGTCCGCGTCGTCGGTGACGCGATGGCGGACGTCCTCGTGGAGATGGCGCCGCTCGCGCGCGACCGTTCCAGCGCGCTCGAGGCGACCGGCGTGGAGCGCGGCGCCTACCTGCTGGCCACCGTGCACCGCGCCGGCAACGTCGACGACCCGGAGCGCCTCGCGGCGGTGGTCGAGCTCTTGAGCGCGCTGCCCGCCCCGGTCGTCTTTCCCGTCCATCCCCGAACCCGCGCCCGCCTCGAGGCGTCGGGGCTCGAGGCCCGCCTCGAGCGATCGAGCGGCGTGCGGACCACTCCCCCGCTCGGCTACCTGGACCTCATCGCGCTCGCGGCCTCGGCCCGCGGCGTCGTGACGGACTCGGGCGGCCTGCAGAAGGAGGCGTACCTCCTCGGAGTGCCGTGCGTCACGCTGCGCGATCGAACCGAGTGGGTGGAGACCGTCGACGCCGGCTGGAACACCCTCGTGGATCTCGACGCGGAGGCCGCGGCGCGGGCGCTGGAGCGCCCGCCTCCGGACGCCCGCCCGGACCTCTACGGGGGCGGCCACGCAAGCGAGCGCATCTGCGCCGAGGTCGACGCGTTCGCAGCGACCGCGTCGCGCCTTGGTTAGCCCCCCTAGAGCCTGACGAGGTTCTGCGCCTGGATCCCGCGAGTGACGCCGCGGAAGTCCACAACCAGCGGCGCGGCCTCGAGGACCTGGCGCACGTCGAGGCCGGGGTGCGCGGTGACGATGATCGCCACGTCGCACTCCTCCAGCGCGGAGTCGGGCGTCTCGGACCGAAGCTCGAAGTCGGGCAGCTCGGGCACGAACTCGTCCGAGTACACGAGGTCCGCGCCGCGCGCGCGCAGCAGCCGCATGATCTTGAGCGCCGGCGACTCGCGAAGGTCGCCGACGCCGGCCTTGTACGAGACGCCCAGGACCGCCACCCGCGAGCCCCGCACCGGCTTCGCGTGCTCGTTGAGGGCGCGCGAGACCTTCTCCACGCAAAAGTACGGCATGTTCTGGTTCACCTCGCCGGCGAGCTCAATGAACTCGGTGGGCGTGTCGTACTCGCGCGCCTTCCACGCGAGGTAGAACGGGTCGACCGGAAGGCAGTGCCCGCCCATGCCAGGGCCGGGGTCGAAGCGCATGAATCCGTAGGGCTTCGTCGCGGCGGCCTCGACGACCTCCCAGACGTCGATGCCCATCCGGTCGCAGAGCATCGCCAGCTCGTTGACCATCGCGATGTTGACCGACCGGAAGACGTTCTCGAGCAGCTTGGTCAGCTCCGCGGCCTCGAGCGTCGAGACCCGGACGATCTCGTCGCACACGGGCCGGTAGAGGTCGACGGCGCGGTCCAGGCACGCCGGGGTGAGCCCGCCGATGACCTTGGGGGTATTGCGCAGCGTGAAGTCCGTTCTGCCGGGATCGACGCGCTCCGGGGAGAACGCGACGTTGAACCCGCTGCCCGCGGCGAGACCCGACTCCTCGAGCAGCGGAACGAGCCGCTCGCGTGTCGTGCCGGGATAGGTGGTCGACTCGAGCACCACCAACTGGCCCTCCTGGAGCACGCCGGCCAGCGACGTGCCCGAGGAGACGAGCGCGCCGAGGTCCGGCTCACGGTTGCGCGTGAGCGGGGTCGGGACCGCGATGACGACGGCCTCGGCCTTGGAGAGGTCGGCGTAGCGGGCGGTGGCTCGCAGGCGGTCCGACACGGCCGCAAGCCGATCCGAGGAGACATCCTCGATGTAGCTCTGTCCGTCCTGGACAGCGGCGATCCGGCGGGCATCGGTATCGAGGCCGATCACCTCGCTCCCCGCCTCCGCGAAGGCCACGCCCAGCGGGAGGCCGACGTAGCCGAGACCG
>JAFAQQ010000211.1 GCA_019246335.1 Actinomycetota bacterium
GCGGACGATCCGGATCCCCGTTCACATGGTCGAGCGGATGAACCGGGTGGGACGGGTCCGGCGAGCGCTGATCCAGAAGAACGGCCGGGAGCCCACCGCCGAGGAGATCGCCCGCGAGGCGGAGATGTCGACGGTCCAGGTTGAGGAGATCCTCGACCTCGGCCGGGAGCCGGTCTCGCTCGAGACGCCCGTCGGCCCTGACGAGGGGGAGACTCGGCTCGCGGACTTCATCGAGGACAGCGCGGAGACCGCCCCGATCGAGCAGGTCTCGTCCACGATGCGCCAGCGCGACCTCGAGGCGGCGCTGCGTTCGCTGCAATGGCGCGAACGTCGCGTGCTGGAGCTGCGCTACGGCCTGGCGTCCGAGGAGCCGATGACGCTCGAGGCGATCGGCTCGGAGGTCGGCGTAACGCGCGAACGCGTCCGCCAGATCGAGTCAAAGACGCTCACGAAGCTGAAGAACTCGCGCGAGGCGCAGCGGCTGAAGGAGGACTGAGGCCGCCGCCGGCAGGGGCCGGCTCGCCGCACGAAAAGCCCGCCGGGGGCGGGCTTTGAAGCTCCGGGGGTGGGACTCGAACCCACAACCTCTCGGTTAACAGCCGAGCGCATCTGCCAGTTGAGCTACCCCGGATTGCTTTACCGATGAGCTACATCGGAGAATGCGCAAGGCACTTTAGACACGGGCGGGGCCGGCTTCCACCTCTGCGGGGCGTTTGGGGCCGAGGAGACCGTTCAGCCTTCCGCCCGGCGTATTGGTCAGCTTCGTGCTTGCCTATGCGCGACGCGCCCGGCCGCCTACTCGGGCGCCTCGTCGGGGTCGATCTCCAGTCGCCGCACGAGCGGGATCACGTACCACAGCGCGCCGAAGACGACCGCCACGCCGGTGGTCACCGCGACGACCGTGCCGGTCTTGAAGAGCACGTCGGTGATCAGCATGATCACGCCGGTCATCGCCAGCGCCAGGAAGCCGAGGCCGAGCAGCATGTACGTCGTCCCGCGCAGGATCAGCCGGTGCTTCTGGTGCCGCCGAAACAGCACGCGGTGCTGAGCCGTGGGCGCGATGAGCAGCGACACCGACATCGCTGCGCACAGGAGCGTCACGAAGTACGTGTAGCGCTGGAAGTGCGTCACCTGCGAGAACCGCTGGCTGAAGGGCACCGTGAGCAGGAAGGCGAACAGGATCTGCACCCCGGTGAGCGCAACCCGGAGCTCGTTGAGCAGCTCCATCATGCGGCGGTTCTCCCGCTCGCGATCGTCCTCCGAGCGGTCGGGGGCTTCCTCCATCGGCGGGCCGGATGTTAGGTCCGCGCCACCGCGGCCGCGAAGGTCTCGACCGCCATGGCCGCGCGGTCGCCGCCGTCGTTGCGCTCGGCCCAGCCCGCCAGCTCGCCGGCTCGCCGCGCGTAGCCCTCCTCCGCAAGCAACCGCTCCACTGCCAGCCTCACCCCGCGCGCGGTGACGAGCCTGCGCGGGAGCGAGACGCCGGCGCCCGCCCACGACACTCGCGCGGCGTTCTCGGCCATGTCCCCGGCCGCCGGACACGCCACGACCGGGGCGCCGCTCGCCAGGGCCCGGACGACGGTGCCGTGGCCCGCGTGGCACACGACCGCCGCGCACCTCGGCATGGTCCGCGCGTACGAGACCCAGTCGACGAGCCTGGTGTTGGGGGGCACGGGAACCGGCCTTGGGAGCGGTCGCCGGTTGGTCGAGGCGAGCACGCGGATCGGGAGCTCGCCCAGTCCTCGCAGCGCGGCCGTGAGCATCCGCTGATCGGGGTCCTGGGACGTGCTCGGCGCCACGAGCACCAGCGGGTCGTCTCCGGGCGGCAGCTCCACCTCGCCGAACGGCTGCTCCCACATCAGCGGACCGGTCACGCGCACCCACGGCGGGGCCGGGCGCGGATATTCGAGCTGGGGAAACGTCGCGACGATCGCGAGGTGCCTCGAGATGCCGTTGTGGATGTAGTCGAGCGGCGGCAGCCCGACTCGCGCCCGGGCGCCGTTCAGCTCCTCGCGCCCGCGCTCGGCCCCGGCGCGCACGAAGCGGTCGAGGCGCCGCCATCCCGCGCGCCCGAGGCCCGTGCGCGGCAGGCGCGCGCCGATCGAGTACGGCGGAAAGCCGGGGGCGGGGATGGGGAGGACGTGCGGCACGAGCGTCGCCCAGGGGCGCCCCTCGAGCTCCGCGGCGAGCGTGGCGGCCACCGTGAGGATGTCCGCGACCACGACCTCCGGATCGAACTCCGCCACCGCGAGGCGCGTCTCGCGCGCCGCCTTCACGGCCGCCTGGTACGGCCGGAGCGGCCGGCGCCCCTCGACGGGAAAGACGTCGTAGACGGGCGCCGCGGCGAAGCGCATCCCCTCACGCTCGACGTGGTCCTGCCAGCGGTGCCAGGTCTCCAGGCAGACCTCGTGCCCGCGGCGAAGGAGGGCGCGCCCGAGGGCGATCGCGGGGAACGCATGACCCGGATCGCCGAAGGCGGCGAGCATGATCCGGCGGGGGGCAGGAGCGTCCGTCCCGGCCACGTCGACCGCGGCGCCCGCCGCCGTCGCGGCCACGTGGGCCCCGGCGCCCGCCGCGAAACCGGCCCGCGCCCTCCCCGATCCCCCCGGCCCGTTCAGAGGAGCTTTGCCAGCTCCCGGATCATCTGGATGCGCCGATCGAGGTCGAGCGCGAACGGCGTCGTGATGAGCGTGCCGACGCCGGCCTCCCGCAGCATCGCGAGCCGCTCCCGCACGCGGTCGCGCGGGCCAACCAGCGACACCATGTCGATCAGCTCCGCCGGCAGCTTGGCAGCCGCCTCCTCCTTCTTGCCCTCGAGGTAGAGGTCCTGGACCTCGCGCGCGGCGTCCTCGAACCCGTAGCGGCGCGCCATCGCGTTGTAGAAGTTCTGCTCGCGGGACCCCATCCCGCCGACGTACAGCGCCAGGAAGGGCCTCATGACGTCCCGGGCACGATCGACGTCGTCGTCGATGCAGACGTTCACCGTCGGCGCGATCTCGACGTCGTCGAGCGAGCGCCCGGCGCGCGCGGCGCCCTCCTCGAGCGGCTTGCGGATCTCCTCGGCGTGCTCGGCGGCGAACATGAATGGGATCCAGCCGTCGGCGATCTCACCCGTGAGCGCCGTGTTCTTCGGGCCGATCGCCGCGATGAAGATCGGGATCCGCTCCTGGACCGGGGAGATCATGAGCTTCAGCGCCTTTCCGGGCCCGTCCGGGAGCGGCAGCTGGTAGATCTCGCCGTCGTGGACGAGGCGCTCGCGGCCAAGGGCCTTGCGCAGCACCTCGACGTACTCGCGCGTCCGCCGCAGTTGCCGGGCGAACCGCTGGCCGTGCCAGCCCTCGGCCACCTGGGGGCCTGAGGAGCCGATCCCGAGGATCATGCGGCCGTTCGAGAGGTTGTCGAGCGTCGCGGCGGTCATGGCCGTCATGGCCGGCGAGCGCGCGGGCATCTGGAAGATCCCCGAACCGAGCCGTATCCGCGAGGTCTGCCCCGCCAGCCAGCCGAGCACCGGCGCGGCGTCGGACCCGTACGCCTCCGCGCTCCACACCGAGTCATAGCCCGCCTCCTCGGCAGCCGTGACCATCTCGAGCTGCTGCTCGGAGGTCACGCCGAGCCCCCAGTAGCCGACGCTGAGCCCCAGCTTCATGCAAGCTTCCTTCCAGTCGAAGGGGACGGCCTTCCGACGCCCGCGCCGGCCCGCTAGATTTCCCGTCTGAGCAGGGGCATCCTACGGGTTCGGGGCCGGCGGCCCCGGGTAGGAGGGATCACGGATGAAGCGACAGCGCAAGCGGGCGCAGGATCTGCGGAGGGCGGTCGACTGCCTCCCGCGAGCCACCCGTGAGGCCATGCTCGAGGGGCTCGAGCGCAGCGACATCATCGTCGGCGCCTATACCGACGGCTCCGGCGGCGTCTGCCCGATGCTCGCCGCGCACCGCAACGGCGGCCGCACCAGCCTCGCGAGCTTCGCCCGCGCCTGGGACCGCTACACGGACGCCGCGGCGGCCCGCCGGGCCAGCGGGCGCGAACTCAACACCCTGCGCGCGATGCTCGAGGCGAGCCTCTACTACGAGCCGGACGAGAGCGAGCTCGCCCGCGCCGCCGCCGAGCACCGCGCTGTGAAGGAGCGCGCCGCGAAGCGCGCGCGGCGCCGCCGGCGACGCGAGACGGGCGAGCGTGACCGCTCCCTCGAGCTGCGGAGCCGTCCCGGCTGGGCCTGGCTGCGGGTGTTCCGGCGCCTCGACGATTGGGAGGCCGCTGTCGCCCGCGCCGAGGAGACGCACCCGGGCGCCTCGGCGCCCGCTCCCGGGCTCGAGCGGGTCTCTGAGCTCGAGCGGGTCTGAGCCTCCGTCAGGTCGCGCGCATCAGGTCGCCCGCCCGGACGAACTGGATCTCCGGGACGATGCACGCGGGGCTGGTCCTCAGGAGGAACCGCACCGCCTCGGCGATGTCCTCCGGCTGGATCATCTCCTCCTTGGGGACGCGGTCCTCGGCCCAGTCGGTCATCGGCGTGGCCACGAAGGCGGGGCAGAACGCCGTCACCTGGATGCCGTCCTTCGCGATCTCCCCGTGGGCGGACTGGCTGAGGCCGACGACGGCCGCCTTCGTCGCCGAGTAGGCCGCGAGCCACGGCTGGCCGAACTTCCCGGCTATCGAGGCCGTGTTGACAACGAGCGCCTTCCCGTGCTCTGACCCGGCTTGCCTGAGCAGCGGGATCGACTCGCGAAGCGTGATGTAGACGGCGCGCAGGTTGACGTCGAGCTGCATGTCGAGGTGCTTGGTCTGGTGCTCCGCGATCTCGCCGCCGATCCCGACGCCCGCGTTGTTGATGAGGACGTCCATCCGCCCCCAGCGATCGCGATGGCGCTCGACGAGGGCGACGATCTCCTCCTCCCGCGCCACGTTCGCGGGCACGGACTCGACCTCGAGGCCGTCGGCGTGCAGCCCCTCGACGGCCTGCTCGAGCTTGTCGGGCCGCCGGGCCGACACCGTGAGCGAGTACCCGTCCTGTCCGAGCGCCCGGGCGATCGCGAGCCCGATCCCGCTCGAGCCGCCGGTTACGAGAGCTGCGCGGCCTGCCATCCGTTCCTCCTCGTTCGAATCCAGCTCCAGCGCGGGCGCGGTCCGGTGAGGGATCGCTCCCGAGCTCCGTCGCCCGGTTTCTATCCGAGCCGGCGTGCTCGTGTGCTCCAGCGTGCCCGTGACGACGTTCCGTACGCTTGCGCCGTGAGTGCGCGGGGGCCCGCTCCGTCTGTCGTTGGCGCGATCCTGAGCGCGTCCGTGCTCGCCGCGTGCGGCGGGGGCCCTGGCGGCGGTGGCGCCGCCGGCCCGCCGCCGAGCGGTCCCCTCGAACCGCCACAGCAGCTCCCGTCCGCCGCCGGGAAGACCCTCGTTCAGCTGCGGCGCGGGCTGGGGCCTGGACCTCGCCTCGCGAGCACAGTCTCCGTGCTCGAGCCGGGCTCTGATCGGGTCGCCTTCGCCCTGTTCGACCGCGCGCGTCGCCAGATCGGGGAGGCCCCGGCCGCGCTGTACGTCGCGAACGCCGACGGCCGGCATCTGCGCGGGCCGTTCCAGGCGCGCTACGAGTCGCTGGCGGTGGGGCGCCGTTACCGAAGCGCCACGGTCGCGTCGGATCCCGACGCGGTGGAGTTCGTCTACGTCTCGCGCGCGACGTTTCCCGGGCCTGGCAGGTACCGGCTCATGGGGGTGGTCCAGCTCGACCAGCGACTGGTCGCAACCAAGCCGGTGACGGTCACGGTGCGCGCGGGCTGGCGGGTGCCGGACGTGGGACAGACGGCCCCGCGCGTGCACACGCCCACCGCGGCGTCGGCTGCAGGGCGCCTCCAGCTCATCGATACCCGTTCGCCGCGGGACTCGATGCACGACGAGGACCTCGCCGACGTCCTCGGGCGCCGGCCTCTGCTGCTTCTGTTCTCCTCTCCGGGGCAGTGCCGGAGCCACGTGTGCGGCTCCGTCGTCGACGCGCTCGCCGAGCTGAAGGGGCGACGCGGCCGCGACGCGGCGTTCATCCACATGGAGACCTACCGCAACAACGATCCGCGCCAGGGTGCCCGCGACCAGGTTCGCGCCTACGGGCTGCCCTCCCAGCCGTGGCTCTTCGCGATCGATCGCCACGGGCGGGTGGCGGCTCGGATCGAGGGCGCCTTCAGCGAGCGTGAGGCGGAGCAGGCGCTCGACGCGGCCATCCGGGGAGAGGGGGTGCGAGAGTAGGTGCGCCCGGAGCTAACGTCCGGCGCGCGGGGCCGGTAGCTCAGCGGTCAGAGCAGCGGACTCATAATCCGTAGGTCGCTGGTTCGAATCCAGCCCGGCCCATTCGCTTTATGGATAGTTCGCGACCGTCGCGTGGAGAAGCAATTCGTTAACGGCCGCTGCTCAACGATCGTAGGCGCGCCCGCGAGGTAGCACTCGAAGCACTACGACGGCCCGTGCATCATCCTCCCGCGCGAAGCGGACGCGCCAGTCGCCAACGCGCAGCCGGAAGTGCCCGGTCCCGGTTAGCCGCACGACGTCGCCGGCATCCGGATCCATGACGTACCGATCGAGCGCTTCGAGAATCCGACCTCGAACGGGAGGGTCGAGGCGGCGGAGATCGCGCCGCGCCGTCGGCGTGATCTCGTACCGCCAGCCGCTGGTCAAGTCAGTTCGCGCTTGATCTCGTCAGCCGAGAAAGACTCGCCGCGCTTGTACTCCTCCCATGCCTTGCGCGCACTTGCGTCCTCCTCCTCAGTACTCGGCTCATCGTCGATGGGTGCGTTATCGAGCGCACGCACCATTGGCTCGCCGCTGCGGTCTTGGAAGAGCTTGAGCGCGTCGACGGCCTCCTGTTCAGAGAGCTCATCGACGAGGTTGCGCAGGCGTTCCTTGGCGGTCACCGGGGTCACTGTAGCGTCGGGCAGCTATGCCAGAACCCGTCCCAAATCCGTCCCGAACACGGGCCGAGGACGCGACTCGGCCACACGGTCACAGCCCGCGCGCCGCGGGTGCCGCGCGACTGAGGCGCACCCGCCGTCCAAGACGACCGAGCGCCAGCGTGAGCGCGGTGACCGCGCTCGCCCATAGGGCCGCGATCAGGCCAAACCCGAGCGCCCACACCCAGCCCCCGACACGTCCCTGGGTCTCGCGCAGCACGATCAGGCTGTCGTTCATGAACGGCCGGGTGAAGGAGGCGGGGGCGGGCAGCTCCGATCCCGCCGAGCGGCGCATCGCAAGCGCGAGCTGATCGCGCGTGAGCGTCGCGGGAAGTCGCTGGCGCCGGTGCGGGAGCCCCCGGTCCACCGGCAGGCGTATGACCACGGCGCCGCGCTCGTACCCGCGATTGAGGCGCAGCGCGACCTTCCACGATCCTCCCAGCGGGATCGGCCGCGTCGAGCGGTAGGCCCCTTCGCCCACGCGCCTGAGGCGGTCGACGACCCGCGGCGAGTGCCCCTGCCACCCGAGGATGTAGAGCCAGTTGGCGCCGTCGGCCGCATCGGCCGGCTCGAGCCGCACCCGGGCCACCGCTTCGCGATGGGGCGCAGGCCGGACGTCGGCGAGGGTCACGTGGGCCAGAGCGTCCGGGACCCGCTTCACCGCTGCGTCGACCGACAGCAGCGCGAGCAGGGCGAACGCTCCGATGCACGTCGCCCGCGCGACGCGGCGCGGCGGAAGCTCGCCCCGGAGCGCGCCCGCAAACAGGCAGCCAAGCAGCCCGCCGCCGAGGCCGCCCAGGACGGCGAGGATCGCGCCCTCCGGCAGCAGCCCTGTGGTCCAGGGGAGCGGCATCGCTATCTGGGACCAGCCGTACTCGCTCGCGAAGCAGGTGGCCCCCCCGGCAAGCCCGGCCACGGCGCCGAACCGGATCGGAGCTGCCCGCGGATCGGCCCGCACGGCCGCGAGCTCCACCACGATCGCCGGGACGAGGAGCAACGGCATCGACGAGGGTGAGACTCCGGCGAGCAGCGGGATCGCGATGCCGGTCACGCGCACCGCGGCGTACGAGAGCCACGCCGCGACCGCCGCTCCGCGCCCCACCCATGCGCGCGCCGCGACGTACACGAACCCGGTGAACACCGCGAGCAGCAGCGGCTGCCACACCTGCCGGTACAGCGGAACGCCGTAGTCGAACTCGGTCAGGAACAGCTCCATCCCGGAGAGCAGTCCGCCGAGGAGCACGGCGCGCTGGACGTTCTGCACCGCGTGCTCGAGCCACCGCCACGCGCTATCGGCGCGCCCGCCGTCAGCGGCCTCGCGCCGGCCGCGGGCGATCGCGCCTTCCTTCAGCAGGACGAGCATCCCAATGACCGTCAGCACCCCGCCGCCCAGGTAGATCAGGTGCGTCGGCGACCACAGCGTCACGTCCTGGCCGAAGATGCGATGCCAGAGGTCGTCGAGCGAGAGCGCCGCCATCCCGAAGGCCATGCAGCCGGTCAGCAGAACGCCGCCGAGGGGCGCCCGCCAGCCCGGCCGGACACGCACCCAGGCCGCGGTCGCGTCGCGCGGGTCGGCCATCCCGACCGCCAGGACCCCGCCGGCGAACGTCAGGAACAGGCCGAGCAGCATCGGCAGGTGGCCCGGATTGCCGAGCGGGCCGCTGTCGCGACCGCGATCGATGTGGTAGCCGATGTCGTAGACCCCGGACCACATGGCGAGCAGCAGTCCGGCGACGGCGAGCGTGACCGGCAGCGCCGACCACGCCGGAAGCCGGAACACAAGCTCGGCTAACGCCCCCGCCCGCGGCAGCAGCCGGCTGCGCCCCGTGCGATGCGAGTGCACGAGCCAAATGACGCTCGCCGTCCCGCCGAAATACACCGCGCCGAGGACCGCCAGCTGCCAGGCCGGCGCGCCCCCCGTATTGGCGGCGGCAGCGAGGATCGGCACCACGCGCGACATCTAAACGGTTGTAACAGTGAAAGTCAACTTGTAAGCATGTAAGCCGCCTGTTACCGTGCCCACGGTGCCGAGCAAAGAGACGATCGATCGTGATCCGCTGCTCGCGCGCATCCGCGCGGGCGGGGCCGATCCGGCGGCCAACGGCGCCGGCGAGAGGATCCTCGAGGCCGCGACACAGCAGGTGGAGGACTTCGGGATCCGCCGGTTCACGATCGACGACGTGGCTCGGCGGGTTGGCCTCTCGCGGGTGACCATCTACCGCCACTTCCCAAAGAAGGACCGGCTCGTCGAGGCCGTCCTCCTCCGCGAGCTCCATCGTTTCCTGCGTGGCGTGGACCAGGCGGTCGAGCCGTACGAGACGCTCGAGGAGCGGCTGGTCGAGGGCTTCGTGTTCGGTCTGGTCTACCTGCGGAGGCACCGGCTGCTCAACCGGCTGCTTCGGACCGAGCCGGAGCTCCTGCTGCCCGCCCTCACTGTCAAGGGCGAAGCGGTGCTGGCGGCCGGCCGGAAGTTCATCGCCGGGTTCGCGCGGCGGGAGGCCGGTCGCGGCGGCCTGCCGCTGACCGACAAGGAGATCGACGGGGTGAGCGAGCTGCTCGCCCGGGCCGTCCTGTCGTTCGTCCTGACGCCCCAGTCCGTCCTCGGACTTCGGACGCAGTCGGAGATCCGCCGTTTCGCCGAGCACTTCCTCGCGCCGACGCTAGATGCGCTGACGAAGCGCCCGCGACCGTCACGCCGATGATCGCCGAACCGTCCCACGCCACCGATCTCGCCGCGGAGGCGCCCGAGCACGAGGTCGCCGTCATCGGCGCGGGGCTCAGCGGGATCGGCGTCGCCGCGGCGATGCGCCGGGCCGGGATCGACGATTTCGTCATCCTCGAGCGCGCCGGCGACGTCGGCGGGACGTGGCGCGACAACACCTACCCAGGCGTCGGAGTCGACATCCCGGCGTTCGCCTACCAGTTCTCCTACGAGCTCAAGCCTGACTGGTCGCGGCTCTTCCCGGCGGGCCATGAGGTCAAGGCGTACATCGACGACTTCGTCGAGAAGCACGCCATCCACCGGCACGTGGCATTCCATTCGGAGGTCACCGTCCGGACGTGGGACGAGGACAACCACCTCTGGCGGCTCGAGGTCAACGGTGGCGAGCGCGAGGTGACCGCCCGCTTCGTCGTCAGCGCGATCGGGGCCTTCGTCGACCCGAAGCCGGTGAAGATCGAGGGACTGGACGACTTCGCGGGCAAGGTGATCCACTCCGCGCGCTGGGATCACGGCTACGACCTGGCGGGCAAGCGCGTCGCGGTCGTGGGCACCGGCGCCAGCGCCGTGCAGATCATTCCGTCGATCGCCCAACGCGTGGCGAGGCTTGACGTCTACCAGCGCACCCCGATCTGGGTCCTGCCCAAGACCGACCCGCCGATTCCAGAGCCGCTCAAGCGCCTCTTCTCCCGAGTGCCGCTGACCGAGCGGATCGCGCGGGCGGTGGCGAGCTCGATCACCGAGCTGATCCTGATCTTCATGACCGTGAACTACCGGCGCCTCGGGTTCTTCGCCCGCCGCGTCGAGGACCGCGGCAGGCGCTACATCGCGGCCTCCGTGCGCGACGAGGAGCTCCGCCGCAAGCTCACCCCCGACTACGGGTTCGGGTGCAAGCGGCCGAGCATCTCCAACGACTACCTGAGGGCGTTCAGGCGTCCTGACGTCGAGCTCGTCACCGAGCGGATCGATCGCGTCACGCCGTCCGGAATACGAACCGCCGACGGGCGCGAGCGCGACGTCGACGCGATCGTGCTCGCCACGGGCTTCCGGCTCGCCTCCGACCCGGAGAACTACCGGCGCACGCCGGTGCGCGGGCGCGACGGGTTCGACCTCGCGTCGCATTACGAGCGGAACCACCTGAAGGCCTACGAGGGCATCACCATGCCCGGCCTCCCAAACCACTTCATCGTCTTCGGTCCGTACGGCTGGACGGGCGCCTCTTGGCACGTCCTGGTCCAGACCGCCGCGCGTCACATCACGCGAGTGATCGGTGAGTGCCGGCGCCGCGGCGTGACGGCCGTCGAGGTGAGCGAGGCGGCGACTGAGCGCTTCCATAGCTTCATCCAGGAGCGGATGCAGGGCTCGCTGTGGCTCATCGGCAACTGCGCGACGGCCAACAGCTACTACTTCGACCACCACGGCGACGTGCCGTACCTGCGGCCCACGTCGGGTCGCCAGGCATCACGCGCGAGCCGCACCTTCCCGCTGGACGACTACCGGTACAGGACGCTCCGCCCCGGCGCGCAGCTCGGAGAGGCCTACTCCACCGACCGCAGCGCCCGCTCGAAGCTCGACACGGTCTGAGGCCCGATCAGCCGCCGCACGATCCGTCCCCGCGAATCGAGGACGAACGTATTTGGCAGACCGCTGAGCCCGAAGTCGTTGCCCACCGTCCCATCGCCGTCGCGCAGGTTGGGGAAGCTCCAGCCGTAGCGGCGGATGAAGCTGCGCGCGCCCGATGTTCCGTCG
This sequence comes from Actinomycetota bacterium, assembly GCA_019246335.1. Lineage (GTDB taxonomy): Bacteria > Actinomycetota > Thermoleophilia > Solirubrobacterales > Thermoleophilaceae > AC-37. The sequence continues at coordinate 11,395 of JAFAQQ010000211.1, forward strand.
TTCCAGTCCACGCCCACGAGCGCGGCGCCGCGCGGGAGCCGGTGCGAGACCTCGGCCAGGTGGCGCGCCTCCCGCTTGCATGGGCCGCACCAGCTCGCCCAGAAGTTGACCAGGACGGGGTGGCCGCGCAGCGAAGCGAGGCTCACCCGCGGCGGCTTCAGGACCTCGCGCGGCAGGGCGGGCGCGGCCCGCCCGCGCGGCTCGGCGCCGCCCCCGCTCAGCGCCTCGAGCAGGACGAACGCCGCGACGAGGGCCACGGCGACGAACGCGGCGGCCGAGATGCGGCGCCCGGGCCTCACGGCGGCGTCCTCAGCTCTTCGCGAGGATCGGGACGTCGTGGACGATCTGCGCCGGCTTGAAGTTCGCCGGGTAGAGCGTCGTGATCTTCCCCGACGCGGCGATCCCGTAGACGAGCCCGGAGTGCTCGACCGCGTTCGGGGTCTTCGGATCCGGCTTGGCGACGATCCCCCACCGCAGCCAGATCCTCTCGAGCTGCTTCCGCGACCCGATGAGGTAGCGCATCAGGCCGGTCATCTGATGGGCCTTCAGGAAGCTCGCGACGGTCTGCGGCGTGTCGCCCTTGGGGTCCGCCGACACGGCCACCACCTGCACCCGCTTGGCCTCGGGGCCGAGCTGCACGAGCGAGGTGTGCAGGTTCCCCGCGATCAGCGGGCACACGTCCGGGCAGTGCGTATAGAGGAAGGTGATCAGGACGACCTTGCCGCGCTCAGACGCCAGGTCGAACCGATTCCCGAGCGAGTCCTTCTGCTTGAGCGGCGGAGCGGGCTTCGGGGGACTGGCGGCGGCCCCCTCGTAGGGCGTCGGCCTGGCCTTCACGGTGCTCGCGTGCTTCGCCCCGCCGCCGCCGCCGCAGCCGGCCGCGGCCACGCACGCGCCCGTCGCGAGCGCCAGCATCAGGTTTCGCCAGGTCGACTGCATCCGTCACACGAGAGTACGCACGGCGCATGAGCGCTGGATAAGACCGGGGGTACGGTAGGCGGTAGCCGTGGCCGACCGTCTGCGCACCTACAAGACCAAGCGCGACTTTCGGCGGACGCCGGAGCCGAAAGGCGCGCGCGGGGCGGACGGCGGCAAGCCGTCCGCGAAGCCGCGCGGGAAGAGGCGCTCCGCCCCGCACGCGGCGGACCCCGCGCCGCAGGCGGAGGACCCCGCCAAGGCCGCTCGCTTCGTCGTCCAGGAGCACCACGCCCGCCGCCTGCACTGGGACCTCCGCCTGGAGCGCGACGGCGTGCTGGCCTCGTGGGCGATACCGAACGGCATCCCCGACGACCCGAGGGAGAACCGCAAGGCCGTGCGCACCGAGGACCACCCCCTCGAGTACATCGACTTCGAGGGCCAGATCCCGAAGGGCGAGTACGGCGCCGGCAAGATGAAGATCTGGGACTCCGGCACCTACGAGGCCGAGAAGTTCCGTGGGGACGAGGTGATGGTCACCTTCCACGGAGAGCGCCTTCAGGGCAAGTACGTGCTCTTCCGCGCGGGGGCGGACGAAAGGGACTGGATGATCCATCGGATGGACCCGCCGGCCGACCCCGCCCGGGAGCCCATGCCCGAGCATCTGGTCCCGATGCTCGCCACACCCGGGGAGCTGCCGCGAAACCCTCAGAGCTGGTCCTTCGAGGTGAAGTGGGATGGCATCCGCGCCATCGTCTACTCGCAACCGGGGCGCATGCGGATCGAGGGACGCCGTCTTACCGACATCACGTCGAAGTACCCCGAGCTGCGGCCGCTGGGCCGCGAGCTCGGCTCACGAGACGCGATCCTCGACGGCGAGATCGTGGCGTTCGGCGACGACGGGCGGCCGAGCTTCGAGCGCTTGCAGCGCCGGATGCACCTGACCGGCGAGAGCCAGATCAAGCGCCAGGCGAAGGCGATCCCGGCCACCTACCTCGTCTTCGACCTGCTCTACCTCGACGGCCACTCGCTGATGGACCGTCCGTACGGGGAGCGTCGCGCCCTGCTCGACGAGCTGGGGCTCGACGGCCCCGCGTGGCGAACCCCGGCGGCGCACCCCGGCCGGGGGAAGGAGCTGCTGCGGGCGAGCGCCGAGCAGGGCCTCGAGGGCGTCGTGGCCAAGCGGGTCGACAGCCACTACGAGCCCGGCCGCCGCAGCGGGGCGTGGGTCAAAGTCAAGAACAAGCGGCGCGAGGAGCTCGTGATCGGCGGCTGGATCCCCGGCGAGGGCAAGCGCGAGAGCCGCATCGGCGCGCTGCTCGTCGGCTACCACGACCCTGAGGGCGCGCTCCACTACGGGGGGCGGGTGGGGACCGGCTTCAAGGAGCGCGACCTGGACTTCCTCGAGGAGCGTCTCGCTCCGCTTCGGCGAAGGACCTCCCCGTTCGCCGGGGGCCCCAAGCCGCCGCGCGGGGCGATCTACGTGAAGCCCGAGCTGGTGGCGGAGGTCGAGTTCACCGAGTGGACGGGGGAGATGATCCTGCGGCACCCCGCCTACAAGGGCCTGGTCGACATCGCTCCCGCCGAGGTCGTGCTCGGCGAAGGGGATGCGTGCGTGGACCCCGACGAGGGCCCGGCGGCGCTCGCCGGGGAGACGGCGTCGGCGGCGGACACGCCCCTGGGCGAGCTCAGGGAGCTGAAGACCGGCGCCTTCGAGGTCACGATCGACGGCTGCGACGTCCGCCTCTCGAACCTCGAGAAGGTCATGTACCCGAGCGCCGGCTTCACCAAGGGCCAGGTGATCGACTACTACGCGCGGGTCTCACCGGTCCTGCTCCCGCACCTGGGCGGCCGGCCGCTCACGCTCAAGCGGTACCCGGACGGGGTCGAGGGGCAGTTCTTCTACGAGAAGCAGTGCCCGTCGCACCGCCCAGACTGGGTCGAGACCGCGGCGATCTGGAGCCGCCACAACGGGCGCAACATCGACTTCTGCCTGGCGAACGACGTCCCGACGCTGGTCTGGGCGGCGAACCTTGCCGACCTCGAGCTCCACACCTCGCTCGCGCTCGCCGCGGCCATCGACCGGCCCACGATGATGGTGTTCGACCTCGATCCGGGGGCGCCGGCGACGATCGTCGAGTGCTGCAAGGTCGGTCTGTGGGTGCGGGAGCTGTTCGCGGGGATCGGGCTCGACAGCTTCGCCAAGACCTCCGGTTCGAAGGGCCTGCAGGTCTACGTCCCGCTGAACGTCGAGGTGACGTACGAGGACACAAAGCCGTTTGCACGCGCGGTGGCCGAGCTGCTCGAGAAGCAGCACCCAAAGCTCGTGGTCTCGCGGATGACGAAGAGCCTCCGCGGCGGCAAGGTCCTCGTCGACTGGAGCCAGAACGACGAGCACAAGACGACCGTCTGCGTGTACTCGCTGCGCGCGAAGGAGCGCCCGACGGTGTCCACGCCCGTCACCTGGGACGAGGTGGAGGCCGCGGCACGGAAGCGCTCCGCGAAGGACGTCCTGGTATTCGATTCGGCGCAGGCGCTCGCTCGCGTCGAGCGGATTGGGGACCTGTTCGCCCCACTTCTCACCCTGAAGCAGGAGCTGCCGGCCCTCTAGGCGGCGAGTCGCCGGCTACGATCGGATCGGCATGAGGCTTCGCAGGCCGCGCACGGACAAGCGCAGCTTCAGCCGTCGGCTCGCGGACGACGAGGCCCGGGAGTTCGTCGAGCGCGAGCTCGAGGAGACGCGCGAGGTGTACCGGACGTCGTCGGGCGAGTTTCAGCTTCGGGCGCTCTGCCGCGACGTCTTCACGTCAGACACGACCGCGGAGCTGCGGTGGCTGCGGGGCCGCGGCGTCGACCCGGACCGGTTCTACCGCGTTGAGCTAGCCCCGAACTGGGACGAACTCGGGCAGGGCGAGCGCGCCGCGAAGATCGAGCGCTTCATCGAGCTTTCCCACATGCTCGGCCGCGCGGAGCTCGATGGTGAGCCTCCGGAAGACCTGCGCGACCTCGTGGCGACCGTCCACCTCAAGGTGCTGCTGCTCTCCTGGGCCTACGACCGCACGTACGGGTTCATCGACCGGATCTTCAACGGCCCCCTGCAATACCGCCACCACCGGCAGCGATCGCGCGGCTGACCCGCCGCGGAGCGGGCTACCCTGCCGCCGTGCCCGAGCAGCGTGCGACCGGCGGCCCGCTTGGAGCGAGCGCGGGGGGTGACGACGCGATCCTCTCGCGGCTGCGCAAGCTCGAGTCGATCACCGAGGCCGCGCTCGCCAACCTGCGGCTCGACGAGCTTCTCGACGTGCTGCTCACCCGGTTGCGATCGGTCCTCGAGGTCGACACCGCGGCCGTCCTCCTGCTCGACGAGCAGACGAGCGAGCTCGTCGCCCGGGCGGCGAAGGGGATCGAGGAGGAGGTCGAGCAGGGGGTGCGGGTCCCGCTCGGCGCAGGGTTCGCCGGCCGTGTCGCCGCGGAGTCGCGGCCGATCTTCCTCGCAGACGTCCAGCCCACGGACGTGGTCAACCCGATCCTGATCGACAAGGGCATCCGTTCCCTGCTGGGCGTGCCGCTGCTCGTGGAGTCGAGGACGATCGGGGTGCTGCACGTCGGCACCCTCACCCTGCGGACGTTCAGGCACGACGAGGCCGAGCTCCTCCAGGCGGCGGCGGACCGGATCGCCCTCGCGATCGACCACGCGCGGCTGTACGACGCCGAGCGGCAGGCCCGGGCGGTCGCCGAGCGGCGGGCCGAGCAGGTGCACGACCTTCAGAGCATCACGGACGTCGCCCTGTCGCACCTCGCCATGGACGACACGCTGCTGGTCTCGATGCTCGATCGCGTGTGCGGCCTGCTCGATGCGGACACGGCGGCGATCCTCCTGCTCGACAGCGAGGGCGACGTCCTCGTGGTCCGGGCCGCGAAGGGGATCGAGGAGGAGGTCGAGCGCGGGCTGCGCATCCCGCTCGGCGGCGGCTTCGCCGGCCGGATCGCGGGCGAGCGGCGGCCGGTCGTGCTCGAGGACGTCGACCACGCCGAGGTGATGAACCCGATCCTCCACGACAAGGGCATCCGCTCGCTGCTCGGCGTCCCTCTCCTCGTGGAGGGAGAGCCGATCGGCGTGATGCACGTGGGCTCGCTCTCCCCGCGGTCGTTCACGGAGGAGCAGGTCAGCCTGATGGAGCTCGCCGCCGACCGGATCGCGACGGCCATCGATCGCGCGCGCCAGCACAACGTCGCCGAGCAGCTGCAGCGCGCGCTGCTGCCGAGCGGCTTGCCGGAGATACCCGGCCTCAACATGGCCGCGAGCTACCACCCCGCAGCCGACGACGCCGACGTGGGCGGCGACTGGTACGACGTGCTGCAGCTGGGGTCCGGGCTCGTGGGCGTCGCCATGGGCGATGTCGTGAGCCGGGGACTGCGAGCCGCGGCGTTCATGGGCGAGCTGCGGACTGCCCTCAGGGCCTACGCGATCGAGGGTGACCGGCCCGCGCGCGTCCTGACCCGCCTCGATCGCCTGGTTCGCGGCATGCGCGAGCGGGAGATGGCGACGGTCGCGTACGCGATCCTCGACTCCCGCACACGGGAGCTCACGTACTGCCTCGCCGGCCACCCGCCGCCGCTCGTGATCCCGGTCGAGGGCGAGCCCCGCTTCCTGCGAGCGCCCGCCTCGGCCCCGATCGGAGCGGTCGCCGCGCCGCGATACGAAGACTGCGATGCGAAGCTCGACGCACGCGACACGCTGCTCATGTACACGGACGGCCTGGTCGAGCACCGGGACCGCACGCTCGAGGAGGGGATGGCCGCGCTCGCCGAGGAGGCGCTGGCGCGTGGAGAGGAACCCGAGGAGCTCGTGTCCAGGCTGATGGGGCGCCTCGGGCGGTCGGCGGACGACGTCGCCGCGCTGGCGGTGAGGCTCAGCGGCGTGGACCCGGAGCGGGTGGAGCTCCGGCTCCCGGCGGTGCCCGGCTCGCTCTCGCCGATGCGCGCCGCTCTCGGCGAGTGGCTCGCCGCGGCCGGCGCCCCCGACGACGACGCCTACGACGTGCTGATCGCCGCCGGCGAGGCGGCGGCGAACGCCGTCGAGCACGCCTACGGCCCCGTGGACGCCGAGTTCGAGGTCGAGGGTCGCGTCACCGACGGCAGCGTCGTCCTTGCGGTGCGCGACAGCGGTCGCTGGCGGGAGCCGCGCGGGCAGCACCGCGGTCGCGGCCTGCTGCTCATGAGGGAATTGATGGATGATGTCCGTATCGACCGAGACGAACAGGGGACGGCGGTCGAGATGCGTCGGGCACTCGTCCGCGGGGAGGCGACGTGATCGGGGACCCGCTGAGCATCCGGCCGGAGCGCGACACGGTGGTCGCGGAGCTTCGGGGAGAGATCGACCTCTCGAACGCCAAGACGATCGCCGGGGAGATCGGGTCGGCGGTACCGAACGACGCAGCGGGCGTCGTGCTCGACCTCGCCGATGTCACCTACCTCGACAGCTCCGGCGTTCACCTCATCTTCGACCTCAACGAGCGCCTGCACGGCCGTCAGCAACGCCTCGTCCTCACGCTGCCCGAGGGCTCGCGGATATCGCGCGTCCTCGAGCTCGTCAACGTGGAGGCCGTCGTGCCGATCGAGCGCACGGTCGACGCGAGCATCGACCGCGTGCACGCCGAGCCCTGACGACCCGATGACCGACCAGCCACAGTCCCGCCGCCACGCCGGACGCCGCGCGCTCGTGACCGGTGGGGCGACCGGGATCGGACGGGCGACCGTCTCCCGCCTCGCCGCCGAGGGTGCGGTCGTGGTGGTCAACTACGTCGGCGGACCGGACGACGCCAACGAGCTCGTCGGGGAGGTGGGGAACGCCGGCGGGAGGGCGATCGCGATCGAGGCGGACGTCTCGAACGAGGATCAGGTCGTCTCGATGTTCGCGCGCGCCCGCGACGAGCTTGGCGGACCCATCGACCTCCTCGTCAACAACGCCGGCATCGAGAAGCCGTTCCTCCTCGTCGACATGCCGCTCGACGAGTGGAGCAAGGTGATCGCGGTCAACCTCACGGGAGCGTTCCTGTGCGCGCGCGAGGCCGCGCGCGGCATGATCGACGCGGGCGTCCCGGGCGCGATCGTGAACATGTCGAGCGTGCACGAGCAGATCCCCTGGGAGAAGTTCGGCCATTACTGCGCGAGCAAGGGCGGCATGAAGCTGTGGGCGGGCACGATCGCGAAGGAGCTCGCTCCGCACCGGATCCGTGTCGTGAACGTCGGACCGGGCGCCATCCTGACGCCGATCAACCGAGACCTGATCGAGCATCCCGAAGAGAAGCGCAGGGTCGAGGCCGAGATCCCCTGGGGACGGCTCGGCAAGCCGGAGGAGATCGCGGCCGCGGTCGCTTGGCTCTCCGGCCCCGAGGCCGAGTACATCACCGGCACGACGATCTTCGTCGATGGCGGGATGACGCAGTACCCGGGCTTCATCTAGAGGCGGAACCCGCATCCCTCTCGCTGGCCGTCGTTCAGGCGGCTCCGGTGAAGGAACTCGCGCCGGGGACGGCGAATCACCCTCGCGTGAGCCGGTCGGACACCAGCGCGCTGACCCTCTCGTCCGAGATCCGCCAGCGCTTCGACGAATTCTCCCGCTCGCAGAAGGACGTGGGGCAGTACATCGTCGACCACCTCGACGAGGCCGCCTTCCACACCGCCGAGGAGCTCGCGCGGCGCGCGAACACGTCGAGCTCGACCGTCGTGCGTTTCGCGCAGGCGCTCGGCTTCGAGGGGTTCCCCGAGCTCCAGGGCGCGGCGCGCGACGAGTACCGGCGCGCGCGTGGCGACAGCACCGAGGGTGTCGAGGCGCTCGAGACGCCGCCGCTCTTCCCGATCGACCAGACGGAGCTCGAGGCGGCGCTCGCGGCTGACCACGTGAACATCGCCGAGACGGCGCGAAGGATCGACCGCGACGAGGTGGCCGCGGCCATCGAGGCGATCTCGCGCTCCGAGCACACGCTCCTCTGCGGGACCGACCAGATGGCGTTCTTCGCGAGCTACCTGCGGCATCTGCTGATGCTCCTCGACTTCCGCTGCGAGGTCGTGGCGAGCCCGAGCCAGGAGGGACTCGCCCGGCTTGGTCGCATCGACGAGAGCACGCTCGTGGTCGGGTTCTCCGCGGGCAGGCCGCATCCGCTCGTCGTCCGCGCCATGAAGCTGGCGCGCCACCGGCGCGCCAAGACGATCGCGATAGCGGACGCCACGCTGTCCGAGGTCGCGAAGCTGGCGGACCAGCGGCTCTACTACTCGTCCAACAGCCCGGCGTTCGTGCGCTCGCACGCCGCCCTGCTCTCACTGATCCAGGCCGTCGCCTACGGGGTGTACGCGCTCGACGAGTCGGCTTACGCCGACCGGATCAAGGCATTCCGGCTCAAGTAGCGCCCCCCGCCGCCGGCGCACCGATCCCTTCCCGGTCGCCCCGCGGCCGCCGTTAACATGGCTGAAGTGAAGGACACGGCGACGTTCAGAGTCAAGGCAGGCCTCGCGGAGATGCTCAAGGGCGGGGTGATCATGGACGTCGTCACCGCAGAGCAGGCGCGGATCGCCGAGGCCGCGGGGGCCGTCGCCGTCATGGCGCTCGAGCGGGTGCCGGCGGACATCCGGGCCGCCGGGGGAGTGGCGCGGATGGCGGACCCGACGAAGATCGAGGAGATCCAGGGCGCCGTGACGATCCCGGTCATGGCGAAGGCCCGCATCGGGCACTTCGCCGAGGCGCAGGTGCTCGAGGCGCTCGAGGTCGACTACGTGGACGAGTCCGAGGTGCTGACGCCGGCGGACGAGTCGAACCACATCGACAAGTGGGCGTTCAACGTGCCGTTCGTCTGCGGCGCCACGAATCTCGGGGAGGCGCTCCGCCGCATCGCCGAGGGCGCCGCGATGATCAGGACCAAGGGCGAGGCAGGCACCGGCAACGTGGTGGAGGCCGTCCGGCACATGCGGGCGATACAGGGCGAAGTACGCCGGCTCGGCTCACTCGACCCGGCCGAGCTGCCATCCGCGGCGAAGGCGCTCCAGGCCCCGCTCGACCTTGTCCGGATGGTCGTCGAGAAGCGCGGCCTTCCCGTCGTGAACTTCTCGGCGGGCGGCATCGCGACGCCGGCGGACGCCGCGTTGATGATGCAGCTCGGCGCGGAGGGCGTGTTCGTGGGCTCCGGGATCTTCAAGTCCGAGGACCCCGAGCGCACCGCGAACGCGATCGTCGAGGCCACGACGCACTTCGACGACCCGGCGCGCGTGGCGGGGGCGTCCCGCGACCTGGGAGCGGCGATGGCCGGCATCGAGATCGCGGCGCTCGGGGACGACGGGCTGATCCAGACGCGCGGCTGGTAGCGCCCTCGTGACGATCGGCGTCCTCGCCCTCCAGGGCGACTTCGAGGCACACGCCGACCTTCTCGCCGCGCTCGGCGCGGACGCGCGCGCCGTGCGCACGCCGGAGGAGTTGAGCGACCTCGACGGCCTGGTCCTGCCCGGCGGCGAGTCGACCACGATGACGCTCGGGATCGAGCGCGAGCGCCTCGCCGGGCCCCTCCGGGAGCTGATCCGGTCAGGGACGCCGACGCTCGCGACGTGCGCAGGGCTGATCGTGCTCGACCGCCAGCACCTGGGGATCCTGGACGTCACGACCAGGCGCAACGCCTTCGGCCGCCAGGTACGCAGCTTCGAGACGCAGATCGACCTTGCGGGGATGCCCGGGGGGCCGCTGTGCGCGGTGTTCATCCGCGCCCCCTGGGTCGAGGAGGCCGGTCCGGGGGTCGAGGTGCTCGCGGAGGTCGACGGCCACCCGGTGGCCGTGCGGCAAGCCAACGTCCTGGCGGTAGCCTTCCATCCCGAGCTGACCGAGGACACCCGTCTTCACCGCTGGCTCCTGGACTCCGTGTCCGCGCCGCGTGCGAGGACGGCGGCGTGAGGGACCAGCGCGCCGAGGCGCTCGCGCGCATCCTCGTCCAGTACTCGGCGGCGGTGAAGGAGGGCGACGTCTGCGTGATCCAGTCGACCACGATCGCCGAGCCGCTCGTCCAGACGGTCTACGAGGAGGTCCTTCGTGCGGGAGGCCTGCCGATCATGCAGCTCTCCACCGAGGGGGCCATGCCCGCGTTCTACGAGCTCGCGTCGGACGCGCAGCTCGATTGGCTGCCGCCCACCGCGCTCTGGGTCGCCGAGCACTCGGACGTTCGGATCGTGATCATGGCCGAGGCGAACGCGCGCGAGCTCTCGCAGGCCGACCCGAAGAAGCAGGCGCGGGCGCAGAAGGCGCGCAGGCCGCTCATGGAGACGATGATGAAGCGCTCCGCGGCGGGTGAGCATCGCTGGGCGCTCACGCTTTTCCCGACCCACGCGTACGCGGCGGAGGCTGGCATGTCGCTCGCCGCCTACGAGGACTTCTACTACGCCGCCTGCCTGGCGAACGACCCCGATCCCGTCACCGCGTGGCAGCGGCAGTCCGACGAGGTCAAGCGGCTGACCGAGTGGATGCAGGGAAAGGAGGAGGTGCGCGTGAGGTGCCCGGGCACCGACGTGCGGCTGGGGGTGGCGGGCCGGACCTTCATCCCGTGCTTCGGCCAGCACAACATGCCCGACGGCGAGTTCTTCACGGCGCCGGTGGAGGATTCGGTCGAGGGCGAGGTGAGCTTCTCGTTCCCGGCTACCTACGGCGGCCGTGAGGTCTCCGGCGTCCGCTTCCGTTTCTCGGGCGGTCGCGTCGTCGACGCCACCGCGGAGCGCGGCGAGGATTTCCTGATCGAGATGCTCGACAGCGACGACGGAGCTCGCCGGCTCGGCGAGCTCGGGATCGGCACCAACTACGGCATCGCGACGGGCACGAAGGAGATCCTGCTCGACGAGAAGATCGGAGGGACGGTGCACATGGCGGTGGGCGCCAGCTACCCCGAATCGGGCGGCGTCAACGAGTCGGCGGTGCACTGGGACTTCGTGTGCGACCTGCGCCGGGGCGGCACGATCGAGGTGGACGGGACGGAGGTCCAGCGCGACGGCCGGTTCGTCATCTGACAACCGGGGCCCGTACGCCCGCAAATAGCGCCCATTTGGAGCGTTAGCGTCCCGGTGGGGCGGGTACCTCCCATCTGGGGTCGGCAAGCGGCCCCTGGACGGGAGGCGAGAGATGACAGTCGAGCAGGCGCCCAGCACCCGACCCAGGGTCACCCTGCGCGATCGCAGGCGCTATGACCCCCGTCGCCTGACGGACAGGCGAGTCGACGCGGCGCGCGAATGGCTCGGCCGCTTCGCCCCGAGCGGGGGCGGCGGCGGGGCGGGTGTGCGCCCGGCGGACCGCCGCAACGGCCACGAGCGGGCGCGCCGCTAGTTCGGGCACGCCTAGACTCGGCCGTCGTGGCGGGTCACTCCAAGTGGGCGCAGATCAAGCACAAGAAGGCGGTTACGGACGCGCGCCGCGGCGCGGAGTTCACGAAGCTCGCTCGCGCGATCCAGGTCGCGGCCCGGGACGGGGGCGCCGACCCGGCCGGTAACGCGTCCCTCGCCAATGCCGTCCAGAAGGCGAAGGACGCAGGGATGCCGAAGCAGAACATCGAACGGGCGATCGCGAAGGGGACGGGCGCCGACACCGACGCCGCGGCGATCGAGACCGTCGTCTACGAGGGCTACGGCCCGGGCGGGGTGGCGATTCTCGCCGAAGCGCTCACCGACAACCGCAACCGGACCGGCTCCGAGATCCGGCACATCTTCTCGAGGACCGGGGGGAACCTGGGCGAGCCCGGCTCCGTCGCCTGGCAATTCGAGAAGAAGGGCGTCGTCCTGGTGGACGCGTCGAGCGCCTCCGAGGACGACCTGATGGTCGCGATCGACGCCGGCGCCGAGGACGTCGCCGAGGACGAGAGCGTGTACGAGGTCGTCACCGCGCCGGCGGACCTGCAGGCCGTCCGCGATGCGCTCGCGAGCGCCGGAATCGGGATCGAGTCCGCGGAGCTGACGATGCGGCCGACGAGCCGCGTCGACGTAGACGAGGCCCAGGTGGGCTCGCTGATGCGCCTGATCGAGGCGCTCGAGGAGCACGACGACGTGAACGCCGTGCACTCGAACTTCAACGTGGACGCGGCGGTCCTCGAGCGAGTCGCGGCCGCCTGAGGGCGCCGGCAGGCGTCCGCCCTCCCGCGCAGAATCAAGGCGGTGGTGGTCGTCATCGGCATAGACCCGGGCGCCGCGAACACCGGCTACGGGGTGGTCCTCTCCCGCGCCGGCAGGCTCGCCGCGCTCGAGGGCGGCGTCATCGAGACCTCCGCGAGCGAGCCACTCGAGCGCCGGCTCGCCCGCATCCACGCCCGCGTCTGCGACCTGATCGCGCAGCACGAGCCGGACGCGATGGCGGTCGAGGACGTCTTCTTCGGGCAGAACGCGCGCACCGCGTTCTCCGTGGGGCAGGCGCGAGGCGCCGCGCTGCTGTCCGCCGGGATGGCGGGCGTGCCGTGCTACTCGTACACACCCCAGGCTGTGAAGCAGGCCGTCTGCGGCTCGGGTCGCGCCGAGAAGGACCAGGTTCAGCGGATGGTCGGCGCCCTCCTCGCGCTGCCCGAGCCCCCTGAGCCCGACCACGCCGCGGACGCGCTCGCGGTGGCGATCTGCCACGCGAACGTCGCCCGGCCCGCTGCGGCGACCGGGGGCGTGCCGTGATCGCCTCGGTGCGCGGGGAGGTGACCGTCCGCCGGCCCGACCACGTGGTCATCGAGTCAGGCGGCGTGGGCTACCGGCTGGCGGTATCGGCCCAGACGCTGCGGTCGGTGCCTGCGGCCGGTGAGGAGGCCCTGCTCCACGCGCATCTCGTGGTGCGCGACGACGGCATGCAGCTCTTCGGCTTCGCCTCGGAGGACGAACGCGAGCTGTTCCTGATGCTCGTCGGAGTGCAGGGGGTCGGTCCCAAGGTCGCGCTCGCCGTGCTCTCGGGCGGCAGCCCGCGCGAGCTCATGGGCGCCATCGCGGCGGGCGACGCAGCTCGGTTCCAGGCCGCCCCCGGGATCGGCAAGCGCACCGCCGAGCGGATCATCGTGGAGCTGCGGGAGAAGGTCGCCGGAGAGGCCACCTCCGATGCCCTGCGGATCACCCGATCGGACGACCCGCGCACGCTCGCCCGCGAGGGCCTCGTGGGCCTGGGCTTCGCGCCCGCCGAGGCCGACCAGCTGCTCGACTCGGCCGATGGCGACACTCCGGAGGACCTCATCGCCGCGGCGCTCAAGGCGTCACGTTGAGCGACGTGGTCGGCATCCGGACCCCCGGCGTCGAGCGCCTCCAGGATGCGTCGAGCCTCGCGCCGGACGAGGAGCTCGACCGCTCGTTGCGCCCCCGCCGCCTCGCCGACTTCGTCGGTCAGCGGCAGGTGAGCGAACAGCTCTCGGTGTTCATCGAGGCCGCCCGCGGGCGCGGTGAGCCGCTCGACCACGTGCTCCTGGCGGGGCCGCCGGGGCTCGGCAAGACCTCGCTCGCTCAGATCGTCGCGGCAGAGCTCGGCGTGCCGTTCACGCAGACCGCGGGGCCGGCGCTCGAGCGCAAGGGGGACGTGGCCGCTTTCCTGACCGCGCTCGAGCCCGGCTCAGTGTTCTTCGTCGACGAGATCCATCGCCTTCCGCGCGCGCTCGAGGAGACGTTCTACCCCGCGATGGAGGATCGCCGACTGCCGATCACCGTCGGCCAGGGCGCCGGCGCACGGGTGGTCACGCTGGACCTTCCGCCGTTCACGATGATCGGCGCCACGACCAGGACGGGGCTCCTGACGACGCCGCTGCGCGACCGCTTCGGCGTGACCCACCGCCTCGAGCTGTACCCCCCGGAGGAGCTCGCCCGAATCGTCCTGCGCTCGGCGCGCATCCTCGGCGTCGACATCGACGAGGGCGGCGCGCGCGCCATCACGTCGCGCTCGCGCGGCACGCCGCGAGTGGCCAACCGGCTCCTGAAGCGCGTACGCGACTTCGCCGAGGTCCGCAGGGCCGGCGCGGTCGACGAGCCCGTCGCCGTGGCGGCGCTTGACATGCTCGAGGTCGACTCGGCCGGGCTCGACAGGCTCGACCGCGACATCCTGCGCGCGATCGTCGAGAAGTTCGAGGGCGGTCCGGTGGGCCTCTCCACGCTCGCCGTCGCCGTCTCGGAGGAGGCCGACACCCTCGAGGACGTCTACGAGCCCTATCTGCTGCAGCGCGGCTTCGTCAAACGGACGCCGCGCGGGCGCGTGGCCACGGCGGCCGCGTGGGAGCACCTCGGCATGGAGCCGCCGCGGGCCGCGGCGCGCCTGTTCTGAAGCCGGATTCGGCGGGTAGGGGCCCGGCGCGGCGCAGCTGGTGCGAATGCCTAACCTAATGAGGCGATGCCTCACTTCATCTGCCCGAACTGCGGCGATCGCAGCATCTCCAGCGAGCGGACGGCTGGCTTCCGCGACCAGGCTCGCGGGTGTGCGAAGTGCGGTTACGGGTTCCTCTTCGAGCTGCTCGACGACTACTACCCCTCTCCGAACGCCGCCTTCGTCGTCTGCGACCAGGAGGGTCGCGTGATCAGCTGCGGCCGCGGGGTGCGCGAGCTGGTCGGCCTCGGCGACACGGACCTCATGGGCCAGCCCGTACGCGAGGTGCTCGGACTCGAGTTCCAGAACGGCGACGACCACATCGGCACGGCCCTCGAGTGGGGCGTGCGGGTCATGGAGAAGCCGGTCGTCGTGCACGCCGAGGGCGACCGGCCGGAGCCCGCCACCGCCGACATCTTCCCGGCCTACGACGAGGACGGCGGGCTCCTCCTCGTCCTCACCCCCCACGCGTGACCGACCGCCGCCGCAACCGCGCGATCCTCGCCCTCGTCGGCGCGCTGCTCCTCCTCGCAGCGCTCGTCGTGATCCCCGGCGGGCCGCTGTCGAAGGTCACGAAGCTCGGGCTCGACCTGCGCGGCGGCACCGAGCTCGTCTACCAGGCGCGCCCCACGCCGAAGGTCCCGAAGGTCACGCCACAGGCCCTCGACGACGCCATCAACACGATCCAGAAGAGGACCAACACGCTGGGCGTCTCGGAGCCCGAGATCCAGCGCGCAGGGGCGAACGAGATCGACATCGGGCTGCCGGGCGTCGAGTCGACGCGCGCGGAGCAGGAGGTGGGAACGACCGCCCAGCTCCAGTTCTACGACTGGGAGCCCAACGTCTACGTCGAAACGGGCGGCAAGGTCCAGACGCTCTTCCAGCTCGAGCAATCGAACCCCCAGATCCTCCAGTCGGCAAACGCGATCGCGCTGCCGCGCCTCCCCCTTCTCCAGGCCATCCAGCTCGCCTCGAAGCTGAAGCCGCAGGCCACACCCTCGGACATTCCCCCCGGCGGGCCATCGAAGGCGGTGTCGGCCGCCTTCCACGGCAACCAGAGGCTGATCGAGCAGTACTACGACCGCCAGAACGACACCGCGGGGACCAAGTACTACCTCTTCGGGCCGGCCAGCAAGGGGGGCCAGCGGCAGCTGATCTCGCCCGGCGAGGCCGCGCTGGGCGCCAAGAGCTTCAGCCAAGCGAATGCGGCGAGCTCCTACTACGGCTCGTGCCGGGAGATCGCCCAGGACTACCAGCAGACGCCGGCCTCAAAGCGGCAGCGGGTCGGGACCGGCACGGTCGCCCACCCCGCCAAGGGCACGGCGTGCCCGTCCACGCTCAGGGCGCTCGACGGTCACGGGCCCCCGCCCGGGAGCATCGTCATCGAGGTCCCGCGAGGGATCGTGATCATCAAGGAGCAGGCGCCCCCGAAGATCACGAAGGGATACGTCGCCCAGTACTACGTGCTCGAGGACGACTCCGAGCTCTCCGGCTCCGACATCAAGGACCCCAAGCAGGAGTTCGATCCGCGGACCTCCGAGCCGATCGTCACGTTCAACTTCACCGACCGCGGACGGGCGGCGTTCGCCCGCGCGACCAAGCGCGAGGCCTCGCGCGGCCAGAACCTCATCGCGCCCGGCGTCCCGGACCAGAACAAGTTCCAGAACTTCGGGATCTCGTTGGATAACCAGATCGTGTCGCTCGCGAACGTCAGCTACCGCGAGAACCCCGATGGGATCTCAGGCGACACCGGCGCGGAGATCAACGGGATCGGCTCGATCCAGCAGACGCAGGACCTGGCGAACAACCTGCGGATCGGAGCGCTGCCGGTCTCGCTGAAGCTGATCTCGAAGACGCAGGTGTCGGCGACGCTGGGCAAGCAGGCTCTGCGCCAGGGGCTGATCGCCGGCGCCGCGGGCCTGATCCTCACGCTCACCTTCCTGTTCTTCTTCTACCGCTTCCTCGGCCTAGTGGCGGGGCTCGCGCTGCTCGCCTACGCCGTCCTCCTGTTCGCGCTCGTCAAGCTCATCCCGATCACGCTCACGCTGCCGGGCATCGCGGGCCTGATCCTCACGCTCGGCGTGGCCGCCGACGCGAACATCGTCATCTTCGAGCGAATAAAGGAGGAGGCGCGGTCAGGGCGTTCGATACCGGCCGCGATCGCCGGCGGCTACGCGAAGGGAATCAGGACGATCGTCGACGCGAACGTCGTCACGATCGGCGTCGCGTTCATCCTCTTCATGCTCGCCACCGCGGGAGTCAAGGGGTTCGCGTTCACCCTCGGGGTCGGCACGCTCGTCTCACTGTTCACCGCCGTGCTCGCGACCTCGGCGATCCTCGGGTCCATGGCCCGCTCGCGGCTCCTGCGGTCGCGCCGCGCCGTCGGCATCCACGCGCGCGAGCGCCTGCGTTGGCACTTCGACTTCACCGGTCTCTCGCGCTGGTTCTTCTCGATGTCGGGCACGATCATCGCGGCCGGCGCGATCGCGATCGCGGTGCTGGGCGTGAACCTGGGGATCGACTTCGAGTCCGGCACGAGCATCAAGACGCCGCTGAACAGGCCCGCGTCGGTCGCGCAGGTCCGCGACTCCATCGCCCCCCTCGGCTACGCGGACGCGAAGATCCAGTCGGTGAGCGACCCGGAGCTCGGGCCGCACGTGATCCAGATCCGCGTGCACAAGCTCGATCCGTCGCAGGTCACGAACGTGCAGCGGGCGCTCGACAGGCGGTTCGGGGTGCACGACTTCTCGAGCCAGTCGATCGGGCCCACGTTCGGCCAGCAGATCGCGCGCACGGCCCTGATCGCGATCGTCGCGTCGCTGATCCTGATATCGATCTACATCGGCCTGCGCTTCGAGTTCAAGTTCGCGGTGCCGGTCCTGATCGCGCTGGCCCACGACCTCCTGATCACCGCCGGCGTGTACGCGCTGACGAAGCGCGAGGTCACCACCTCGACCGTCGCCGCGCTGCTGACGATCCTGGGCTACTCGCTCTACGACACGATCATCGTCTTCGATCGAATACGCGAGAACGTCCCGCGCATGCCTCGCGCGACGTTCTCGCAGATCGTCAACCGCTCGATGTCCGAGGTGCTCACCCGGTCGCTCGTCACGAGCTTCTCGACCCTGATGCCGATCGCCGCGCTGATGCTCTTCGGCGGGGCGACGCTGAAGGATTTCGGGTTCGCGCTCCTCGTGGGCGTCGCGTCCGGTACTTACTCGTCGATCTTCATCGCATCGCCGGTGCTGACGCACTGGAAGGAGCGCGAGCCGGGCTACCGGCGCCGGCGCCAGCTGGTTATGGCGGATCACGGCGGCGTGGTGCCGCCCTTCTCGGAGACGCGGCTTGGCGACGACGACACAGAGCCCGAGCGGGGCCCCTCCCGCCAGGAGCGGATCGGCGCGAGGGCGGCCACGAGCCGCCGGGCGCGTCGCCGCCGGGCGGCGGGCGACGGCGCGCCAGCCACGGGTGCGGTCGCGGCCCCGCCGGAGCAGCCGGCACCACCGGCTGCACCGCCTTCCGAGCCGGCGCCGCCGGCCGTGCCGCCCGAACCGTCCGAGGCCGTCCCCACCGGGGTTCCCGGCGGGATGCCCGCCGCGCCGCCGGGCGGCGCCGCCCCCGAAGGGGCGGGGGACGCCGGCTCCGCGCGAGAGCGTGCCGCTGCACGCGCTGCGGCCCGCCGCCGCTCGAGCCCCGCGCCGGGCCCGACCTCGCCCACGGCGGGCGACGGCGCGGCGCGTCAGGGGACCGGCGACGGAGGCGACGGGGCGGGGGAGGCCGCCCCGGATTCGAAGCGCCGGAACCGGCGGCAGCGAAAGAGGCACGGGCGCAGGTGAGCGAGCAGAGCAGCCGCCTCAGCGCGAAGGGACCCTCATGAGCATGCTCGTGTGGGTGATGATGGCCATCGCGCTCTGGCACTTCACGATCTGGCTTCCCGACCGGTTCTGGGGCGGGATCGTGGGCGCGCTGCTGGCAGCGGTCGTGGGCGCCGCGATCTTCGGATTCGTCGTCGCCGGCTTCACCGTGCCCGGGCGGCACGACACCCACCTGGTCCAGGCGCTGATCGCCATCCCCGGCAGCCTGATCGGACTGGCGGCGTCGTACGTCTACGGCGACCTGCTGGAGCGCCGCACGGGCCGCTAGGGCCGTCCGAGCACCGGCGCCGAAATAGACTCGGCCCCCCTGCGGGTCCGCCCCGGTAGCCTGCCCGTGCGCGAGGCGACCGGCCGGCAAGGCGGGAGGCCCGCGTCGGTCACATGGACGGGACGGCTGGTCACATGGACGGAACCATCGCAACTGGTCGACGGGCGGCGATCGCTTCGATCCAGTCGCTTACGCTCGCCCTCCTTGCATTCGCATTCTGGGCTCAGGCGGCGAGCGCGAACGCGATCACGGACGAGAACGCGCGACCGGGTGATCCCGGATGGCAGGCCGGGGTCTCGACGCTGGTCGCGCCGGCGAGCGAGATCGAGGGCTACGCGGGCCAGGCGAGCGCCTCACCCGGCGACGAGGTCCAGTTCCACGTCCGGGCGGCCGATCGCTACCGCGTCGTGATCTACCGGCTCGGCTGGTACGGCGGCGTTGGCGGCCGCCGTGTCGCGTGCCTCCCCAGTTGCACGTCCGACCGCGCACCCGCGAGCCAGCAGGCTCCGCCGGCGCCCGATCCGGCGACCGGCATCGTGCGTGCCGGCTGGTCTGCAACGGACACGTTCCGCGTTCCCGCCGACGCCAGAAGCGGGTACTACCTGGCGGAGTTCGTACTCACCGCCGGCAGCCACGCAGGGCGCGCACGGCCGTATCCGTTCATCGTCCGGCCCGACGCGAGCTCGCCACCCAGCCTGCTCGTCGTCGCCCCGGTGAACACGTGGCAGGCCTACAACAACTGGGGCGGCAAGAGCCTCTACGGCTTCAACAGCACGGGCTCGGTCGCAGCCAACCACGTGTCCTTCGATCGGCCGTATGCGAGCGCCAACGGGCCGGTCCTCGAATGGGAGATCCAGGCGGTCCGTTATCTCGAGCGAAACGGCGAGGACGTCGGATACGTGACGGACGTCGACGTAGATCGCCAGCCCGGCGTGCTGACCGAGATGCCGACCGGGCTCGCGCCGCAGCACGGCGCGGTCGTGATCCTCGGTCACTCGGAGTACTGGAGCAAGCGGATTCGCGACGCCTACGACGCGCAGGTCGCCGGCGGCCGCAATCTCGTAGCCCTCGGCGCGGACGACGGCATGTGGCAGGTGCGGTACGAGGACGCGGACCGCACCCTCGTCGAGTACCGCTTTGCGGCCGCGGACCCGAGTCCGGACCCCGCGACCAAGACCGCGTCGTTCGACTCGCTCAATCCCCCGCGGCCGGTCTGCGAGCTCCTGGGCGTCGAGTTCCAGGGCCTCGAGCGCGAGGGAAGCCCTCCCGGGGCCTACGCCGTACCACCCGCGGCGGCGTCGGATCCGTGGTTCACCGGCACCGGGCTCGTGGCGGGAGACCTCCTGCCGGACACGGTCGGCACGGAGTGGGACTCGGTGGTTCCCGGTTGCAACGTCCCGCCGCTGACGGGGCTCTTCCAGTTCTCCGGCACTCTCGGCGGCAAGCCGACCCGGGCCGACGCCGTGCGGTACCAAACTCCCTCCGGCGCGCGCGTGTTCAGCGCCGGGTCCCTGCGGTTCGAGTGGGGGCTCGACGACTACCCGGGGCCGACCCGGCCTTCCGGGGAGACGGCGAACGTCGGGCTCGAGCGGTTCGTCGAGAACCTCCTGCACGACTTGGTCGGCGCGCCATCATCACCACCGCCGCCTCCGCAACAGCCGCCGCCGCCGGACATCCCGTTCGGCGGCGTCGACCTCCTCTCGAAGGTGGTGACGGCGAAGCACGCAGCCGTGCGGGTCTCAGCCTGGTGTCCTCGAACGGCGATCGGGCGCTGCACGGGCACGCTTGTCCTTGGCAAGCGGCGATCCGGCAGGATCACCGTGCGATTCGGTCGCGCCGCGCTCTCCCTGATTCCCGGCGTGCGCTCGACCATTCGGGTGCGGCTCACGCGGCGCGCTCGGCGCACGCTCGCGAAGCACGGGCAGCTGCGCGCGTGGGTCGTGGCGAGCGCCCACGACCGGCGCGGCTTGACGCAGATCACGCTCGCCCGCCTCGTGATCATGTAGCGGCGAGGGGCGTTGCACCCCGGCGCGGCGGCGGTTCCGTCCGCCATCGGCCGGACACTGGCTCCATGGCGCTCGCGACCGCGAGATGGACGTGCACTCCGTACTCCACCCCCGCCGCGGAGCGTTTGGTCTCCGCGCTCGGCGTGTCGCGCGAGCTCGCGACGATCCTCGTTCGCCGCGGGTATGACACGCCCGAAGCAGCCAGCGGGCACCTGGCGGCGGGCGAGCGCCACGATCCGTCGATGTTCGCCGCGATGGACAGGGCGTGCGAGCTCATCCTCGCGCACGTCCGGGGCGGCCGGCGGATCGTCGTCCACGGCGACTACGACGTCGACGGCGTCTGCTCCACCGCGATCCTCATCCGGGTCCTCAGAAGGCTCGGCGCCGACCCCGGGTGGCACATCCCCTCGCGCGACGACGGCTACGGCCTTTCGAACCTCACCGTTGAGCGGCTCGCGGGCGAGGGCGCCAGCCTGATCGTCACCGCCGACTGCGCGATCGGATCGTGCGCCGAGGTCGCGCGCGCACGCGAGCTCGGCGTGGACGTGGTCGTCACCGACCACCACCGCCCGGGTGCGGCCGTGCCCGACTGCCCCGTGATCCACCCGGGGCTCTGCGGCTACCCGTTCGAGCACCTCTGCGCCGCCGGCGTCTCCCGCAAGCTGGCCGAATCACTGCTGCTCGCCGCCGGTCTCGACCCCGCCGCCGCAGAGGACGACGCCGACCTGGTGGCCCTGGCGACGGTCGCCGACGTCGTGCCTCTCCGCGGCGAGAACCGCCGTCTTGTGCGGGAGGGCCTGCCCGCGATCGCCCGCAGCCGGCGGCCGGGCCTACGTGCGCTCATGCGCGTCGCGGCCGTGGACCCGGCGAGGGTCGACGAGCATGCGCTCGGGTTTCGCCTGGCGCCGAGGATCAATGCCGCCGGTCGCCTCGCGAGGGCCGACGCCGCGCTCGAGCTGATGCTCACCGAAAACGAGGCGCGCGCGGCGCGCATCGCGGAGGAGCTCGACCAGCTGAACCGCGAGCGCCAGGACGTCGAGACCCGGATCCTGTTCGCCGCCGAGGCTGCGCGAGCGGAGCAACCCGAGGCGCCCGTCCACGTCCTCGCGGGGCAGGGCTGGCACCCGGGGTTGATCGGGATCGTCGCGTCACGGATAGTCGAGCGCTACCACCGCCCGTGCGTGATGATCGGGCTCGCCGACGGCCGCGGCCGCGGGTCCGGCCGCAGCATCGCGGCGTTCGACCTGCACGCCGGGCTCACGGCCTGCGCGGACCACCTCGTGCGTTTCGGAGGCCACCGTGCGGCGGCCGGGCTCGAGATCGAGGCCGATCGCGTTGAGGAGTTCAGGCGCGCCTTCGTCTTGCACGCGTCATCGGTTCTCTCTCCCTCGGACCTGGTTCCCACCGAGCGCATCGACGCCGTCGTCGGGCCGGACCGCCTCGGCGCAGGGCTAGCCGAGGAGCTCGACCGCCTGCGGCCGTTCGGCCATGGCAACCCCGCTCCGACCCTCCTTGTCCCGGCCGCTCGCGTCGGCGAGGTACGCGGGATGGGCGGGGAGGGCGAGCACTCCCGCTTCACGATCGCCGGAGGGGGCGCGCGCGCCTCCGCCGTCGCGTTCCGGGTGCCCGCCAGCGCGCTGCCAGACTCCCTGGAGGACCGCTTCGACGCGGCCGTGCGCCTCGAGCTCAACGAGTGGAACGGGATGGTCGAGCCGCGCCTCGTGCTCCGAGCGCTCTGCGCGACCGAGCACGGCGAATGCCGGTCGATTGTGACGGAGCGGACGTTCCTCGATCGCTTCGAGCGGGCGCTCGAGGCGCTTGGCGCTCCGCCGCTCGATCGCGACGGGCACGGTCCCCGCCACTCGAGCACCGGCTCGCTCGGGGCCCCAACCGCCGGAGCTCCGCGGCGTCGCGTGCGCCAGGTGCACGACCGGCGTGGCGAGGGCTTCGCCGGCGTGGCGGGCGATCTCATCTCGAGTGGCGAGAGCGTGCTGGTCCTGTGCGCGGACGCCGAGCGGCGTAGAGCCGTGCTCGAGGACGTGATCGGGGGCATCGTCCACGCGGTCGCGGACGCGAGCGCCGGCGCCGGCGAACGGTGTCCGTCGCTCGCGTCGTGGGATGAGATCACGCTCGAACCGGAGCTCGCAGCTCGTTTCACGCACCTGGTCGTCCTCGACCCTCCCGCGCTCGCAGAGGTGGAAGACCTGCTTGCGGCCGTCCCGCCCGCCACCGAACCCCCTGGCGGAGCGATCCATCTCGCGTGGGGCCCGAAGGAGGTCGAGTTCGCGTTGGCGGTGGCCCGCCGCGATCTCGACCTGCGGCCGGTCGTGACGGGGATCTACCGCCGCTTGCGAGGCCAGGTTGGCCCCGCCGCCGGCGACGCGCTCACCGCCGCGCTTCGCGGCGACGGGCCACACCTGCTGCCGCCCCCGGTCTGCGCGCGGGCCGTCACGATCCTGGCGGAGCTGGAGCTCGTCTCGATCGTGCGCGTCGAAGAAGGGCTCGCCGTCGAGGCGCACTCTCGCCCCCGCACGGAGCTGGGACGGTCAGCCACCTATAGCCGCGCGGTCGCTCAGCTCGCGGACGTCCGTCGCCGACTTGGAGTCCCGGCCCCACCCGCACGCGCGGCGTGACGGCCGCGGGAGCGCGCTAAGCCGCCGGGCCGGCGGCCAGCGACTCGGCTGCCGCCTCGTACCAGGCGAGCGTCAGCTCGAGCCCGCGTTCGAGGTCCACTCGAGGCTCGTAGCCGAGCAGCGCGCGCGCCTTCGAGACGTCTGGGCAGCGGCGGCTGATCGGATCGTCGGCAGACCGCGGGTCGATGTCCACGTCGATGCCGGCGCGCACGAGCAGCCGCCGGGCAAGGTCCTCGATCCGTATCTCCTCGCGGTCGTTTCCGACGTTGAACGTCTCGCCGTCGCCGCGCGGTGAGTCCATCGCCAGCAGGGTCGCCTCCACGGCGTCGGACACGTAGCAGAACGCCCTGATGTGCTCGGGGGAGTAGACGACCAGGGGGTTCTGCCCGCCGCGAGCTCGAAGGAAGAGCTCGGGGATCACGTGGTCCGTCCCCATTCGCGGTCCGTACACGTTGTGGTAGCGGACGATCGAGTAGGGCATCTCGTTCGCGCGGCAGTACTGGATGACCGCGAGCTCGCCGAACACCTTGCTGCCCGCGTACGAGCTCCGCGGGTTTGTCAGGTCCGTGAGCGACACCGGCACGTCCTCGGGCGTCGGTATCGGGAGCTCGTGGAAGTGCCGCGTCCACGCGTACGCCTCGCTCGTGGATGAGAAGAGCACCTTGCGCGCG
>JAFAQQ010000011.1 GCA_019246335.1 Actinomycetota bacterium
TACCGAGGCGCGACGCCGCCATCTCCTGTGCCGAGCGCAGCGCCTCGTTGACCGCGGCCAGGACCAGGTCCTGAAGCATCTCGATGTCCTCGGGATCCACGGCGTCGCGGTCGATCTGGATCTCACGCACCTCGAGGCCGCCCGAGACCCTCACCTTCACCATTCCCCCGCCGGCGCTCGCCTCGACGATCTCGGACTCGAGCTCCTTCTGGGCCTTCGCCATCTCGGCCTGCATCTGCTGCACCTGCTTCATCATCTGGTTCAGGTTGGGCTGCTGGGGCACGGTGCGTCAGCCCTCTCCGCTCGCGGGGCCGTCGAAGACCTCGGTCGCCCCGTAATCGCGCTTCAGGCGCTCGATGAGCTCCTCCGCACCCAGCCCGGGTGAGGTCCCGTCCTCGTCGACGCCGGCCTCGGTCAGCTCGTACTCGAGCGCGAGGGAGTTGCCCGTCAGCGCGCGCAGCGACGTGCGAACGAGCTCCCGGTTGCGCTCCACAGTCTTCCGGGAGAACCCGGCGAGCGCGGGAAAGGAGATCGTCAGCCGATCGCCCTCGAGCGAGGTCGGCCGGGCGGCCTCCAGGCAAGCGGCGACCATGGCGTTCTGCACCCGCACCTGATCGACGACCGCGGGCCACAGCGCGCCGAGCTGCTCGAGGTCGAGCTCGAGGACGGCGCCGGCCGCCGGCTGCTCGGCCTGGGGCTCCGGATCCACGGCGACGGCAGCGGCCGAAACCGTGGCGGCCGCAACGCTCGCAGTTGCAGGCGTCGACCGCGCGGCGACAGCACCCTCCCCGGCGACCGCCACCGCGGTCGGCGGCTCCCGCTCGGGCGGCTCAGCCGGCTCCGCACCGTGCCCGTGGGCTCCTGTTCCCGAGGCGCCGGGGCTCTCGCCTCCCTGGCCCCCAACCACGCGCCGCTCGAGCTGGTCGAGCCGGAACAGCAGGGCCTGCATCGAGGCGTCGGCCTGCGGACGGACCGCCTTCAGGAGGGCGAGCTCGAGCTGGATCCTCGGGTCCGATCCGTCCTTGACCGCGCTCAAGGCCGCAGCGAGGAGGTCGATCGCGCGCAGGACCTCGGCCTGGTCGATGCGCTCGGCCTGCGCGGCCAGGCGATCCGTCTGGTCGGCCGTGACGGCAAAGGAATCCGGCACCTCCCCGAGCGTCTGGACCACGAACAGGTGGCGCAGGTGCGCGGCGAGGTCGCGCATGAACTGCACGACGTCGCGGCCCGAGCTCGCCAGCCGCTCGACGGCCAGGAGGGCGCGCTTCGGGTCGTGGCCCGCCAGCGCCTCGGCGGCCTCGAAGACGAGCTCGGCGTCCGCGACGCCGAGGATCTCGAGCACGTCCTCGAGCCTCACCTCGCGCCCGCCGTAGGTCACCAGCTGCTCGAGCGTGCCGAGCGCGTCGCGGAAGCTGCCGGTTGCCGCACGGGCGATCATCGCGAGCGCGGCATCGGGGACCTCAATCTCCTCCTGCGCCGCCACGCGCTGCAGCACGCCCTGGATCTGCTGGAGGGACGGCCGGTGGAAGTCGAAGCGATGACAGCGGTCGACGATCGTGGCCGGGACCTTGTGCGCCTCCGTGGTCGCAAGGACGAACACGACATGCGAGGGCGGTTCCTCGAGCGTCTTGAGGAACGCGTTCCAGGCGGAGCTCGAGAGCATGTGGGCCTCGTCGAGGATGTAGACGCGGCGCCCACCGCCCATCGGGGCGAGCGCGACGTTCTCGCGCAGCTCGCGGATGTCGTCGACTGAGTTGTTCGACGCCGCGTCCATCTCCACGACGTCGAGGGACGTGCCGGCCATGATCGCCGCGCACGCCGGATCGTCGGGCGCGAAGTCCGCGCGCGGCCCGCCCTCGGCGTTCAGCGCGCAGGCGAGCACCTTCGCCATGCTCGTCTTGCCGGTGCCGCGGGAGCCCACGAAGAGGTAGGCGTGATGCACCTTTCCGAGCTCGACGGCGTTGCGCAGGGTGCGCACGATGTGCTCCTGGCCGACCACCTCGTCGAACGTGCGCGGGCGGTGGCGGCGGTACAGCGAGAGCATCAGCCGCATCGTAGCCGCGGGTGCGGCGGGCGCGCACGGCCCGATCCGCGCCCGCGGGTGCGAGCCGCGCGCCGGCGACTGCGCCGCAAGCGGGGCCGCCGTCATAGATTGTCCGGGTGCGTGGACGAGGCTATGGGTGCGCTCGCCGGGCCGCGCGGAGACTGGCATTCCTGATCCCGGTCCTCGCGCTCGTTCCCGCCGTGGCCGCTGGATCCGGCTCGCCGGCCTCGCAGCGCCGCCTCAGGATCTCGACCAGCCCCGCGCTCGAGCCTGTCTTCCAGCCGCAGGTGCACGATTATGTGGCGAGGTGCGGCACGCGGGGCTTGCACCTCGACGCCGACGCCCCGAGCGGCACGCATCTCCTCCTCGACGGCGCCTCGGTTGCGAAGCGCCACCTCCGCAGGTGGAGGCGCCTTGGCACCGGAGAGGAGACGACGGTCTCGCTACTCGGCGACCAGCACAGGTCGAGCTACCGCATCCGCTGCCTTCCGTCCGACTTCCCCAGGTACACGGCTGAGGTCTCGGGCCCACGACAGGCCCGGTGGTACATCGTCACGCCGCACCCTTGGGAGACGTCGGCGAGCTACGTGGCGATCCTCGACCGTAACGGCGTGCCGGTCTGGTGGATGCGGGAGAAGGGCGCGACGGACAACGCGACGCTCGGGCCGGGCGGCACGATCGCATGGGTGACGTTCCTCAGCGAGCGCGTTGCATTCCCCGCGTTCGCGGTCCACACGCTCGACGGCCGGACCGTCGAGAATGTCTCGAGCCATGGAGTGAACTTCCCGGACTGGCACGAGCTGCGTCCCACTTCGAACGGCGACTTCCTGATCCTCGGCACCGACCTCCGCGACGGGGTCGACCTCCATCGCTATGGCGGCCCGCGGCAGGCGACGGTGAGCGACGGCGTGGTGCAGGAGGTGACGCCCCGCGGCAACGTCGTGTGGTCTTGGTCGACCGCGGGCCACTTGCATCCAGCCGAGACCGGGCGCTGGTACAAGCTGAGCGTGCTGCAGACCGGGTGGCACCTCCCCGACGGCCGCACGAGCTACGACCTCTACCACCTGAACTCGGCGTCCGAGCAGGGCGATCGCATCCTGATCTCGGCGCGGCAGACCGATGCGCTGTACGAGATCGACCGCTCGAGCGGAAAGATCATCTGGAAGCTCGGCGGGACTCGGACCAAGAAGAGCCTCACGGTCATCGGGACGAAGCACCCGGAGCGCCTGTTCGGAGGCCAGCACGACGCGACCTTGCTGCCGAACGGCACCGTCACGGTGCACGACAACTCGGCTGGGTGGAACCGGGCCCCGCGCGCGCTGCGCCTGAAGATCGACCTCGCCCGCAGGACTGCGCGCGTCATCGACCGGTTCGTTCTTCGACCGCGCGTGGGCTCGTTCTGCTGTGGGAGCGTCCGCAGGCTGCCGGGCGGCGACTGGGTGATCTCGTGGGGAGCGATCAACGAGGTCGAGGAGCTGCAACCGGACGGGCATCCGGTCTTGACGGTCCGTTTCCGGCCCGGCGTGTTTTCCTACCGAGCCATCCCGGTGCTCGGGGGCCAGCTCTCGGGGGCCGCGATCCGACGCGGGATGGACGCGATGGCGGCCGCTGCGCGAGCGAGCCGTTAGCGACATCGCGCGCCGGTAGCGTCCGAGGCGATGTCGCCCGCTCGGAGAGCGCTGCCGAGAGCGGCTGCGAGCGCCGCGGCGGCCGCCGGCGTGGCGCTGGCGATCTTCGCCTGGTTCGGCCGGGCGCCTCTCAACTACGACACGTTCTACGCGCTCGTCTGGGGCGGGGACCTCCTCCACGGCCGCACGCCGCAGTACGGCGTGCCCGTGGCGCCCACCCCCCACCCGCTGGCGGTCCTCGCGGGGATGCCGGCGAGCCTCTTCGGCGACGGCGGGGTCGACGTGATGATCGGGCTCGCCGTCCTCGCGATCGGCTTCCTCGTGGTCGGGCTCTTCCGGCTGGGCACGGAGCTCTTCGGCCGGCCGGTGGGCCTGCTCGCCGCGGCGATCTTCGCGACCCGCGTGCCGCCGCTCGACTTCGGAATCCGCGGGTACGTGGACCTGCCCGCGGTGGCGTTCGTCGTCTGGGCCGCCGTGCTCGAGGCTCGGCGACCTCGCCGCGGAGCGCCGGTTCTAGTGCTGCTCGCGCTCGCGGGGCTGCTGCGCCCGGAGGCCTGGCTGTACGCCGGGGCGTACTGGCTCTGGTTGCTTCCGGCTCGGGATTGGCGCGGCCGGGGCCGGGCGCTCGTCCTGGTCGGCGCGGCGCCAGCTATCTGGGCGATCTCGGACCTCGCGATCACCGGCGACGCGCTCTGGTCGTTTCACGGCACGCACGACCTCGCCGCTCATTTCGCGCGCGAGCGGGGGCTCTCCCACGTGCCGTCGGTGCTGCGTGAGCGGCTCGGGATCACGATGCGTGCGCCAGAGCTGATCGCCGCGGCGGTCGGGCTCGTCGGGGGCCTGGCGTTGCGGCCCCTGCGGCGTCGGTCGGCGCTGCCCGCGGCGGTCGGCGCGCTCAACGGGGTGGCGTTCCTCGTGCTCGCGGCGGCCGGGCTGTCGCTGCTCGGCCGCTACCTCTTCCTCGCCGCCGCGATGCTGTCCCTTTTTGCCGCCGTCGGCCTTCTCGGGTGGACCGCTTTGCCGACGATGCGTGCCTCCAAATGGCTGTGGGCGGTCGCCGGCGCCGCCGGGCTCGTGGTCATCGCCCTGTTCTTCGTTGCACAGCAGGTAGACCGCCTCGACGGTCTGCGCGACCAGGTGCGCGCGCAGCAGGCGGTGCAGGCGGGACTCCGTGACGTGGTTCGGAACGCTGCTGCACGGCGGGCCTTGGATCGCTGCGGCACGCCATTTGTGACGAACCACTGGCCGGTGCCGCAGCTCGCGTACTGGACGGAAAGGCGCCCGGCCACGATCGCCGACGCCGCCGACCGACGCCCGGCGACGGGGGGCGTGTTCATCGCGCCGGGCAACGCGTCCGCTGCGCGGATCGCGGTGCTCGATCCGCACGACCCGAGCGCGACGCGGACCCCGCCCCCCGGGTACCGGCAGGTCGCGCGCAACGGCTCGTGGGTGGTGTACGCCGGGTGTCGCGGCTAGCCAGTCACGCGCGGGGCGGTCCTCCAGCCGCGCACCCCGATCGTCGGCGATCGAGCAAGTTCAGGTGGACCGCGCACCCGCCGTCGAAGAAAGGTCCCGGGCGTTCGCGTCGCCGTCGGCTCCGGTCAGGCTTCCCCACGGCGCATGAGCGGTATCGCTTAAGGCTGCTTCCTCCCGGATCTGACCTGGTTCGCGAGCGCTCACCGCGTGGGACCTGGCCATCGACGCCTCCGGTCGGCGTACTGACCCCGAGGCCCAGCCCCTCGGACGGGGATTCGGCCCCGCTAGAGCGGATTGCGGGTGCAGGGCACCGCTACCTCCCCGCCTAGCACGGTCCACGAGGCGATGGTAGTAGGGCCGCGGGCCAACATGCGCTGACTTAGAATCGCCTGCAAGGGCGCGTAGCTCAGTGGGAGAGCGCTCGCTTCACACGCGAGAGGTCGCTGGTTCGAAACCAGCCGCGCCCATTACCATGCCGCTGCAAAGCGAGCACGAGCGGCGAGAGGGGAAGGCGATGGCTACCCACGTCATATTCCACGAAGTCGACGATGTCGAGCACTGGTTGAGCTCGACCAAGCGCGAGGAAGTCTTCGGACCGTTGGGGATCACGGTACGTACGTTCCGCGACCCGCAGGGCTCCAATCGGGTCGGCCTGATTGCGGAAATCCCCGACATGGCCACGTTCCAGAGCTTCATGCAGACCGCCGAGGCAGCCGAGGCGATGAAGCACGACGGTGTGCGCCCCGAGACGGTTCTGGTCCTCGACGAGGGATAGGGCCTGACACGAGGCCGGATGTCGAGGCACTACGGCGGGGGATCGCGCTATTGCCGCGACGGCGGGACTTCGCCCTATAAGCGGTCGTGCGCGCCAAGCTCTACTCGCTCTCCCTGTCCCATCCGGCGCACGCCGCCCGCCTGATGCTCGAGCTCAAGAAGGTGGAGCACGAGGTCGTGGACTGCCTGCCGGGCATGCACCCCGTCCAGGTGCGGTTCGCGGGCTTCCGCGGCAGCACGGTGCCCGCGCTGCGGCTCGACGGCCGGCGGATCCAGGGCTCGCGCGAGATCTCGCGAGCCCTCGACCAGCTCGTCCCGGAGCCGAGGCTCTTCCCGGTCGACCACCAGAGACGCGCCGCGGTGGAGGCGGCGGAGCAGTGGGGCGCGCGTGAGCTGCAGCCCGTGCCGCGGAAGCTGTTCCGCTGGGGCGTGGCGAATCGGCGGGAGATGCGGGTCTGGATGGCGCGCGAGGTCGCGCGGATGCCCGCGCCCGGCCTGATGGCCTGGGCGAACGTGCCGGTCGCGCGCTACTTCGCCCGCGTCTCCGCCGCCACCGACGATGAGGTTCGCGGCGCGCTCGCCGCCCTGCCGAGCCAGCTCGATCGGGTCGACCGTCTCATCGCCGAGGGCGTCATCGGCGACGGAGCCGCCCCGAACGCAGCCGACTTTCAGATCCTCTGCTCGGTCCGCGCGCTCCTGGCGATGGAAGACCTGCGCGCACGGATCGAGAGCCGTCCGTGCGCGGCCGCCGCGATGCGGATCCAGCCCGATTTCCCCGGCCCGGTCCCTCGCTTCCTGCCGGCGGACTGGGTCTGACGTCGGGGCCGGGCGGGTGAACCCGTTCTCGTGTGGTAATACGGCTCCATGGCCGCATGGAGCGACGTGGAACGGATGGCGCTCAGCCTGCCGGAGACGAGCGAGCGCACCTCGCGCGGTCTCCGGCAGTGGCGCGTCAAGGACAAGCTGTTCGCCTGGGAGCGGCCGCTGCGTCGGTCGGACCTCGAGGCCCTCGGCGCCGCGGCGCCCAACGGTCCGATCCTCGGCGCACGCGTCGAGCACCTCGTCGCCAAGGACGCGCTCCTCGCCAACGATCCGGACGTCTTCTTCACGACACCGCACTTCGACGGCTACCCGGCGGTCCTCGTCCGCCTAGGCCGGATCGGCCTGGACGACCTCGAGGAGGTCATCGTCGAGGCCTGGCTCGCCCGCGCCCCGAAGCGGCTCGCGGACGAGTATGTCAAGGCCTCGCTCTGACCGCCCGCGTCTCGGACGACTGAGACGAATCGGCCGCCGATGCCCCTCAGGACGATCCGGGGAAACGCGGAGAGGCGCATCGCCGCCTCCGTCGAGACGTGTCGCCGGACCGCCGCCGACGCGCCGCGGTGGCCCGAGTGGCTGTCGGCCGTCCGATCGGTGACGGAGGCCGAGGGCCGCTTGGTCGTCGAGGCCCGGTTGCTCGCGATCGCGCTCTTCTTCCTCGCCGAGGTCGAGACGGACGCCGAGGGGGTGACCATTCGGAGAGCGCCGTTCGCGGCCGGCGACGACGAACGGCTCGAGATCGTCATCACGCTAACGACCGATGGCGCCGACGTGTGCCTGGCGACGGCGGAGATCGACGCGGAGCTGGACGTTCCGAGGCTCCTGCCGGTGCCCGCCGCGATCGCCGACCAGGTGGCTGGGCGTCTGCTGTCCGACCTGGAGAAGCACGTCTCCTGACGCCGGGGGACCAGGCGCGGGCGACGCCGGGGTTGACCGGCCATTACCCTGCGCAGGGAGCTTGAGCACCGAAGCGGAAGCCCGAAAGAGACGGGTCGTGGTGGCGGGCGGCGGCGTCGCCGCGCTGGAGGCCGTCCTGGCCCTGCGTGACCTGGCCGGCTACACGATCTCGATCACGATGCTCGCGCCGGAGGAGCACTTCGTGTACCAGCCGCTGAGCGTGGGCGACCCGTTCGCGCTCGGGCCCGCGAAGAGATACCCGCTGGCCAAGGTCGCCGAGGACTTCGACCTCGTGCTCCACCACACCGCCCTCGCGGCCGTGGACCCGGCCGCTCACGCCACGCGGACCTCTGACGGCGAGGAGCTCGGCTACGACTCGCTGCTCGTCGCCACCGGGGCCGCACGCCAGCCCGCATACGACCACGTGCTCACGTTCCGGGGCCAGGAGGACGGCGAGCGAGCGCACGGGCTCGTCCAGGACCTCGAGGCCGGCTACGTCCGCCGGGTGGCCTTCGTCGTGCCGTCCGGGACCACTTGGTCGCTCCCGCTCTACGAGCTCGCCCTCATGACGGCCACGCGTGCGCGCGAGATGTCGGTGGACGGCGCGGAGCTCACCTTCATCACACCCGAGGAGACCCCGCTGGCGGTTTTCGGCGGGGCGGCGAGCGACGAGGTGGCGAGCCTGCTCGCCGAGGCCGGGGTGGATGTCCGCACCGGGGTCCACGCCGAGGTCGAGCGAAAGGGCGAGGTGCGGCTGCGTCCCGGCGACGAGACGTTCGCGGTCGATCGCATCGTGGCCCTTCCGCGGGTCGTGGGCCGGCCGATCGAGGGCCTGCCGCACGACGAGCAGGCGTTCGTGCCCGTCGACGAGCAGATGCGCGTTCCCGGTGTCGAGGACGTCTGGGCGGCCGGGGACGGGACGACGTTTCCCGTGAAGCAGGGAGGGATCGCCTGCGAGCAGGCGGACGCCGCCGCAGCCGACATCGCGCGGTCCGCGGGTGCCGACGTCGACGCGAAGCCCTTCCGGCCGGTCCTTCGCGGACAGCTGCTCACCGGGTCGAAGCCCCGCTTCATGCGCCACCACCTGGCGGGCGGCCACGGCGAGGACTCCGAGGTCTCGACCACGGCCCTGTGGTGGCCGCCGAGCAAGATCGCCGGCGTCCATCTCGCGCCGTACCTCGGCGAGCTTCCCGAGGTCGAGCCCGAGCGGGAGCCGGAGGTCCCCCTCGACGTCGAGCCGAGCGGGGAAGCCGGGTCCCGCATCTGGATCTGACCTCGTAGCCGCCGCCGGCGTGCGGGTGCTCGTGGTCAACGTGGGGTCGAGCAGCGTCAAGCTGCGCGTGCTGGACGGCCCCGACGACGTCGTGGTGGCGGACGACCTCGCGGCCGCGGACCCCGCCGCGGCCGTGGAGCGGCGCCTCTCCGAGAGCCGTGACGTGGACGCGGTCGGGCACCGCATCGTCCACGGCGGCCCGCACCTAACCCGTGCCGCTCTGGTAGATCGCCGCGTGATCGGAGAGCTGCGCGAGGCATCCGAGCTCGCCCCGGTGCACAACCCGCCGGCCCTCGCCGCGCTCGAGGCCGCCCTGGATGCCGCTCCCGAGCTGCCTAACGTGGCCTGCTTCGATACGGCGTTTCACGCAGGTATGCCGGCCGAGGCCTCGCTCTACGCGATCCCATCGGACTGGACCGAGCGCCACCGGATCCGCCGCTACGGCTTTCACGGGCTCTCGGTCGCATACTCGACGCGCCAGGCTGGGCAGCTGCTCGGGCTCCCGCCCGAGGAGATGCGAATCGTCGTCTGCCACCTGGGCGCCGGGGCTTCGGTCACGGCGGTTCGGGGCGGGCGCTCGGTCGACACCACCATGGGCTTCACCCCGCTCGAGGGGCTGGTGATGGCTCGGCGCTCGGGGTCCGTCGACCCGGGCCTTCTCCTTTGGCTCGAGCGCTCGCGCGGCGTGAGCTCCTCCGAGCTGGAGGACGTGCTCGAGCACCGCAGCGGCATCGCGGGGATGGCGGGTGGCGACGGCGACATGAGGGCGGTCGTTCAGGCGGCGGCGCGCGGCGAGACACGGGCCGCCACCGCTCTTGGCGTATACATCCACCGCCTGCGCGCCGCAATCGCCGCGATGGCTGCGGCCATGGGAGGCTTGGACGCGATCGTGTTCACCGGCGGTGTCGGGGAGGGGTCCGACCACGTCCGGACGACCGCCTGCGCGGGGCTCGGATTCCTCGGGATCGAGATCGAGTCGACCGGCCGGGAGGACCCGCCCGACGAGGACCTGGAGCTGACGGGCGGCCGCGCGCGGGTGCGGGCGCTCGTCGTCCGCGCGCGCGAGGACCTGCAGATCGCGGCGGAGACGCGCGACGCGTTGACCCGCGGGCAGGCGACGCCGCCGATCGGCCGCTAGGCGGTCTCGCCGACCTTCCGGCCGCCGTCCGCCGCGCCGGCGTCGAATGGCCAGACCCAGTCCCGCGCGTCCGGCATGTCATCGCCGACGTCACGCGTGTACGCGCGATGGCGCAGGCGCTCGTCGACCATCTCCTGCCGCAGCTCGGCCGTGCGCGGGCCGAGCCCGGGAACGCGGTCGATCACGTCCATCACCAGGTGGTAGCGGTCCATGTCGTTGAGCATGACCATGTCGAAGGGGGTCGTGGTCGTCCCCTCCTCCTTGTAGCCGCGCACGTGGATGTTGGCGTGATTCGTCCGCCGGTAGGTGAGTCGGTGGATCAGCCAGGGGTAGCCGTGGTAGGCGAAGATCACCGGCCGCGTCGTGGTGAACAGGGCGTCGAACTCCGCGTCCGGCAGGCCGTGCGGGTGCTCGGACTCCGGCTCGAGCCGCATCAGGTCGACGACGTTCACCACGCGCACGGCGAGGTCGGGCACGCGCTTTCGCAGGATCGCGGCGGCGGCGAGGACCTCGAGCGTCGGGATGTCCCCCGCGCATCCGAGCACTACGTCGGGCTCGGCTCCGTCCTCGTTGCCAGCCCACTCCCAGATCCCGAGCCCCCGAGCGCAGTGCGCCACCGCCTCGTCCATCGAGAGGTAGTCGAGCGCCGGCTGCTTGCCGGCGACGACCACGTTCACGTAGTGACGGCTGCGCAGGCAATGGTCGGCAACCGACAGCAGGCAGTTCGCGTCCGGCGGGAGGTAGACGCGGATCACTTCAGCCTTCTTGTTCACGACGTGGTCGATGAAGCCGGGGTCCTGATGCGAGAACCCGTTGTGGTCCTGACGCCAGACGTGCGAGCTGAGCAGGTAGTTGAACGAGGCGAGCGGCCGCCGCCAGGGGATCTCACGCGTCACCTTGAGCCACTTGGCGTGCTGGTTGAACATCGAGTCGACGATGTGGATGAACGCCTCGTAGCAGTTGAAGAGGCCGTGCCGGCCGGTCAGCAGGTAGCCCTCCAGCCAGCCCTGGCACATGTGCTCGCTCAACACCTCCATGACGCGGCCGTCGGGAGCCAGGTGGTCGTCACCCGGGAGGCGCGGCTCGAGCCAGGTTCGGTCGGTCGCCTCGAAGACCGCCGACAGCCGGTTCGAGGCGGTCTCGTCCGGCCCGAAGAGCCGGAACTGCGACGGGTTGCGGCGCACGACGTCGCGCACGTAGGCGCCGAGCACGCGCGTCGCCTCGCTGGTCGTCCGGGCGGGCGCCGGCACGTCGACTCCGTAGTCGCGGAAGTCGGGTAGGTCGAGCGGCTGCAGCCGGGCGCCGCCGTTCGTGTCCGGATTGGCGCCCATCCGGCGAGGGCCGTCGGGTACGAGCGCCACGACGCGCGGACGCGGCGCTCCCCCCTCGTCGAAGAGCTCCTCGGGACGGTAGCTGCGCATCCAGTGCTCGAGCTGGGCGAGGTGGTCGGGCCGATCGGCGAAGCCGCTGAGCGGGACCTGGTGAGAGCGGAAAGAGCCCTCGGCGGGTTCGCCGTCGACCTCCTTCGGGCCCGTCCAGCCCTTGGGCGTTCGCAGCACGATCATCGGCCAGCGAGGGCGCTCCGAGAGGCCGCCTTCGCGCGCCTCCGCCTGGATGGCGCGGATCTGCGCGACGCACGAGTCGAGGGCGGCCGCCATCTCATGGTGCATGGGGTCGGGGTCGTCGCCTTCGACGAAATGCGGCGCGTGCCCGTAGCCCTCCATCAGCGCGCGCAGCTCGTCGTGTGGAAGGCGTGCCAGGACGGTCGGGTTGGCGATCTTGTAGCCGTTCAGGTGCAGGATCGGCAGCACCGCCCCGTCCCGCGCCGGATTGACGAACTTGTTGGAGTGCCAGCTCGTCGCCAGCGGTCCGGTCTCCGCTTCGCCGTCCCCGACGATGCAGCAGGCAAGGAGGTCCGGGTTGTCGAAGACCGCGCCGTACGCGTGCAGGAGTGCGTACCCGAGCTCCCCGCCTTCGTGGATCGAACCCGGCGTCTCGGGCGCGACGTGGCTCGGTATCCCACCCGGGAACGAGAACTGCCTGAAGAGCCGGCGCATCCCGTCCTCGTCGAGGCCGATGTGCGGGTAGGTCTCGCTGTAGGTGCCCTCGAGCCAGGTGTTCGCGACGATGCCGGGTCCGCCATGCCCGGGACCGATCACGTACATGGCGTCGAGGGCGTGGTCGCGGATCGCGCGGTTCATGTGCGCGTAGACGAAGTTGAGCCCCGGCGTGGTGCCCCAGTGCCCGAGCAGGCGCGGCTTCACGTGCTCGAGCCGCAGCGGCTCGCGGAGCAGCGGGTTGTCGAGCAGATAGATCTGTCCGACCGAGAGGTAGTTCGCGGCGCGCCAGTGGAGGTTCAGGCCCTCGACCTGCTCCGCCGCTAGGGCTTGGTCTGACCCCTGTGGCACCGGTCAGACACTTGCACACCGGTCCGGCCCGGCGCGTGTAAGCCCGGCTCGCCTCAATACGATCGGCGCCAAGCGAACGGGGGTCGGCATGAAGATCGTTGTCGGCGTCGACGGATCGGACCACAGTAGGGCGGCGCTTGCCTTCGCCGCTGAGGAGGCGCGAGCGCACCAGGCTCGGCTGCAGGCGGTCTCGGCCTGGCACGTGGCGACAGCCGCCCTGAGCGGGCCGGTCGCACCTCCCCTCGCCGAGATGCAGAGCGCCCTCGAGGAAGCCGCCCGCACCGCGCTCGCCGAGTCGATCGACGGTCTGGAAGGGGGTGACCAGCTCGAGATCGAGTCGACGGTCCGCGAGGGCCACCCCGCGGAGGTGCTGATCGAGCTCGGGCAGGACGCGGACCTGCTCGTGGTGGGGACGCGCGGCCTCGGCGGCTTCCGCGGCGTGCTGCTCGGATCCGTGAGCCAGCACTGCGCCCAGCACGCGCCCTGCCCCACCGTGGTCGTCCCCTCAGGCGGTTAGGCGGCGCGCAGCTACCCGTTCGCCGCGCCGGGGACCAGCCTGCGGAACAGCTCGAGGTACTGCGTGAGGCTGCGAGGCCCGAGGAACTCGTCGCGCACCCGCTCACGCGCCGCGCGACCCAGCTCGCCGGCGCGCTCGGGGTCTCGCACGAGCTGGGCGGCGACTTCACCGAAGGCGTCGGAATCGCCCGGGTCGACCAGGACACCGGTCTCGCCGTCCACTATCTGGTCCTGGATCCCGCCGACCCGGGACCCGATCACCGGCCGCCCTTTCCACATCCCCTCGGAGACCGTCAGGCCGAACCCCTCCGCGAGGCTCTTCTGCGCGAGGACGTCCGCGCGCCGCTGGAGCGCATTGACCAGCGTGGCGTTCTCCTCGGCGTCCTCCATCGGCAGCGACAGCAGGTGCACGCGGTCGCGCACCTCCGGATCGAGGCGCTCGCGGGCCTCGATCGTCGCGGCCAGGACCTCGACCCCCTCCGGGTCGTCGGCGACAGCCGCGGTCGAGGGTCCCGCGAGCACGAGCTGCGCGTCCTCGACCCCGGCGACGTGCTCCGCGAAGCCCCGCATGACGCCGATCGGGTCCTTGAGCCGGTCCCAGCGCGAGATCTGGGCGACGACCCGGTCGGACGGCCGCAACGGACGCGCCTGGACGGCCTCGACGCGGCGGTCGACGCGACCGGGGGAGCCGTCCGCGCGCACGAAGCTTGGATGACCGCCGGCTCCGTCGGATTGGATGCCGCCGGCGCGCAGGACCGCGCCGACGACCTCGGGGGGTAGCTCGGCGTTCTTCGCCGAGAAGGCGTCGATGGAGGGCGCGATTATCGCCAGTCGCGCCTCGTCGAGGTCATCCCAGACGAACGACCGGCGCGAGAACACGTATGCGTCGGCCGGCTCGACGAACGGGCGAAGGAAATCCCACGCGCCGCGCGCGAAGTCATTCGGCTCGTCGAGCCCGACGTGGCACCGCCACACGGCCGTGGCGCCCTGCTCCCGCAGCGGCTCGGCGAGCCCCGCGGTCTGCGGGTCGTGCAGCAGGACGAAGTCCCCGGCTCGCACCAGCGGCTCGAGCTCCTGCGCGTTGCGCTCTAGCGTGCGCCGGTATACGTCGATCTCCGTGCGGCCAAGCGGGCCGCCGTCGCCCTCGAAGCCGTGCAGCCGGTTGTGTATTCGCTTCGTCACCCGGAAGAAGTCGGGATCGCCGCCGATGACCATCCAGCGAGCGTCGATGCCGGCCCCGCGGACGTACGCGACGAGAGAGGTCAGGAGCTCGGCCACGCCACCGCCCCGAGCGGTCGAGTTCACGGTCCAGACGACGCGCCCGCCGAGGAGGTCACGACCCCGCTCGATGACCTCCTGGAAGCGCGAGAACTGCTCCCCGCTCAGGACCTCGGCGAAGCGCTCGGGCGGCAGCGGGTTGACGTGGACCTCTCCGACCACGGCTATAGCATCGCGAGATCGCCCGTGGGTTGGTCTTCGGCGCCATGGCCCTTGCGGCGAGCCTCAGCTTGGCCGCCTGCGGCAGCACGCCGCCGAGCCTGAGCGAGGGACGGCGCGTGTTCGTCGGCGCAGGCTGCGGCGGATGCCACACGCTCGCCGCCGCCGGGACGCACGGAACGCTCGGGCCCGACTTCAACACCAGCGAGCGGCTTGACGAGGCGCAGATCCGCCTCCAGCTGAGGGTCGGAGGCGGCGGGATGCCGCCGTTTGACCACCGTCTCACGCCGCGCGAGCAGGAAGCGGTTGCTCATTTCGTAGCTACCGCGATGGCGCGACGGCGTCCTCGGCTCGGTCAGTGAGATTCGCCTGACGGAGCTCTATCTCAGTCGTGTATGTGGAACGGCAGCGTGGCGATCACCACGTCGGTCCGGGCCTCGAGGACGGTCTCGAGCAGGCGTCCACGCTGGTTGTGGAGGATCTCGTGGCGTCGCTTGGCGGGGCGGATCTCGGCTATCAGGACGGTCACGGTCGCATCCTCCGCCTCGATCCCGTCGACGTAACGGAGGACGGTGCGCACGAGGCTGCGATGGGGATCGAGCAGCACCTCGATCGGCACACCGGGCGCCCATTCGTCCCACTCGTGCTTGATCCGGTCGCACTCGTCGTGGTCTCCGGCGACCGCCACGGCCACCACCGTGTCGCCGAGCGAGAGCGCCGCGGTCACCGCGCGCTCG
The DNA here is from genome assembly GCA_019246335.1 of Actinomycetota bacterium. Classification (GTDB taxonomy): domain Bacteria; phylum Actinomycetota; class Thermoleophilia; order Solirubrobacterales; family Thermoleophilaceae; genus AC-37. Next base: position 15,145 of record JAFAQQ010000011.1, read on the forward strand.
GTCAGGAGGTTCACAGTCGACGCCGGGACGACCACGATGCTCTCGCGCCTTCGCGGGTGCGGCGGCGTCTTGCCGAGCCTCAGCTCGCGCGCCACCCGGGCGTAGTAGGACTCGGTGTGGGAGAAGAGCCACATCATCAGGGGGATCGCGATCGTCACCACCCAGGCGCCGGCCAGGAACTTGGTCGAGAGGAACACCACCACCGCGACCGACGTCATGACCGCGCCCGCGCCGTTCAACGCCGTGCGCGCGCGCCATCCCTTTGGGCGCTCGCGCCTCCAGTGCCGCACCAGGCCGACCTGGCTGATCGTGAACCCGACGAAGACGCCGATCGTGAACAGCGGGATCAGCCGGTTGGTCTCGGCGCTCACCGCGATCAGCAGCAGCGCGGCCGCGAGCGCCAGGGCGACGATCCCGTGGCGGTACACCGGCCGCTCGGCGCGCAGGTAGAACACGTGCGGAAGCCGGTGGTCGCGGGCCAGCAGGCTCATGAGCACGGGCAGCCCCCCGAAGCTCGTGTTGGCCGCGAGCCCGAGCACGAGCGTGACCGCGAGGTTCGAGACGTAGAAGGGCCAGCCCGTCCCGAAGGCGCCGGCCGTGACCTGCGCGAGGATCGTCACGTGGCCGCGCGGCACCACGTCGTGGGCGCGGATCAGGACCGACAGGCCGACGAGCATGACGGCCAGGAGGGCGCCGAGCAGGAGCTCCGTTCGCTGGGCCGTGCGGATCCGTGGCGCGCGGAACGCCGGCGTCCCGTTCGCGATCGCCTCCACCCCCGTGACGGCTGAGCAGCCGGCCGCGAACGCCTTGAGGATGAGGACGATGCCCAGTCCGGTGGTCGGCGTGATCGGCCCGAGGCTCGACCCGATCCGAGCAACCGGATGAGCGTGAAAGGCGCCGACCGCGATCGTGGCGAAGATGCTCACGACGAACACCGCCGTGGGCACGAGCAGCAGCCTGGCCGATTCGCTGATCCCGAACATGTTCACCGCGGTGAGCAGGGCCAGCCCGATCAGGCAGACGAGCAACAGGTGGTGGGCGAGCCCCGGGAAGACGCTTCCCAGGCTGGCCGCGCCCGCGGCCAGGCTCACCGCGACGGTGAGCACGTAGTCGACCACCAGGGAGGCCGCCGCGAGGAGGCTCGGCGCGCGCCCGAGGTGCTCCTTCGCGACCGCGTAGGCCCCGCCCCCGTCGGGATGCGCGGCGATCACCTGCGCGTACGAGAGGACCAGCAGGACGAGCATGCCGGTGATCACGAGCGTCAGGGGGACCGTGAAGCGCAGCGCCGAGGCCCCGGCCCCCACCAGGACGAGGACCATCGCCTCGGGGCCGTAGGCGACGCTCGACAGCGCGTCCAGGCTCAGCGCCGATAGGCCGCCCACCACGCCGAGCTCGTGCCCGGCGTCGGCGTGCTTGCCGGCGCGGCGGCGGACGTCGCGCATTTCCGTGGCCCTCGATCCGGACCGCCGAGGCGCAGCGGCTCGCGAGCCGCCGCCGGCGTCCGCCGTCGTCGTCCCAGTGCGCTCGTCGGGTGGCTCGCTCATGCCGTCTGGCCGGCCTCGCGGCCAGGATAAGCCCGGCCGCTCTGGGAGCATGCGCCGCTTGCGCACGGCTCGAGCTGCGGACCGCTCGCCCTCGGGACCTCACCGCGTCGGCTGTACTCTGCGCGGCGTGTTGCGCGGGCTCGCATCCGCAGCCGTGGCGATCGTCGCCGTCGCGGTTGCAGGCTGCGGCGGCGGCACGAAGGCCGGTTCGACGCAGACCAGCACGGTCACCGTCACGTCGACCGGCGGGGGCGGGGCGTCGTCCGGCGGGACCACCCACACCGCCCACGGGATGGCTCAGGCGCCCTCGCCGGATGACGCGCAGCAGTACGCCCGGCATACCTATGTGGTCCAGCCGCAGCTCGGGAAGCGCGTGTTCAAGGTATTCGGCCCGGCACAGAGCGTCACCGCGGGCGACGGCTCCTTGATCACGGCCTTCAGCGCCGTGCTGGCCGATTCCGGCGATGGGACGGGGCAGGCGGTGCTGCTCTTCCGCGGCACGAAGTTCCTTGGCTGGGCGAGCAATCGGCTCGCCATCCGGCTCACGATCGGGCGGAGCGGCGACCAGATCGCGGTCAAGTACGGCAACTTCCAGGGAAACGACCCGCTTTGCTGCCCCTCGTCGATGAAGACCGTCGACTACTCGTGGAACGGCTCGCGCATCGTCGCCGACGGCGACCCGCCGCTCGCGTACGGAAAGCCGGGCGACGAGCTGCGCCTGGCCCCCGGCGGCTGACCGGCCCGGCCGGGCGAGACGAGTCGCTCACGCCGAGCCCTGCTGCGAGGCCGCGGCGGTCGCGGTGTCGCGCCCGTAAGTGGTTCGAGCGCGCAGCAGGAAGACACCGCCCGCGGCGAGTGTCCCGAGGAGAAGGAGGAAGGAGATCTGGAGCCCTCTGGCGGCCCCCGGCGAGACGATCGGATGGGTCCCGATCGGAGCCTGCTTGGGAGCGATTCCGGCGATGAGGTCCGCGAGCCCGCCGAACACGAGTGGCGCGACCGCCTGCGCGAGCGACCGCAGGACCGTGCGCGTGCTCTCGGCGCGGCCCCAGAGACCGGCGGGCATGATGTCGAGGCGCGCGGCGTCCAGCGGCGGGTTGGCCGCCGAGAGCAGGGCCGCCCCCGCGACGTCGAACCAGACGGCGGGCGTGAGTTGACTCGACACGATGCCGGGGACGAGCAGACCGGCCGCGCCCAGATAGGAGACGGCGGGAACCCAGACCCGTGCTTCGAGATAGCCGCGGCGCACGAGCGAATCGGTCAGCCGGCCGCTGATCAAGGTCCCGACCAGCGCGCCGGCTACGAGCAGGGCGAGAACGAGCTCGGCCTCCGCCTGGCTCGCGTGGTAGTGGCCGCGGACGAACAGCAGCGCGAAGGTCGACAGCCCGGCGAAGTAGAAGTAGCCGAGCGAGCTGCTGATGATCATCAGCACGTTGGTCGGGATCGAGAGGATGTAGCGGACCGCGGCGGCCAGGCCCAGCTTGCTCGGATCCGTTCGCAGTATGCGGCTCGGGTCGGGGTGTATGCCGCGGCGCCTGAGCGCCTGGCGGGCGGGCTCGCCGACGGACCCCTCCGGCTCCTCCTCCGCGGCCGGCGACTGCGCTCGCAGCCTGGACTCGGCCACCGCCTGCTTCAGGTCGACGACCCCGTGCATGAGCCAGCTCGCCCCGCCGCGGGGCGGCTCCGGAACCGTCCTGTGGAGCTCGCGCGCCAGGAAGAACCCGGGGAGGGCGAGCAGCACGAAGGCGGCGCGCCAGTCGATCACGCTCGCGACGCTGCCGCTGACGATGAAGCCCGCCGCGGTCCCCACGATCTCGCCGCCGAGGATGTACGCCCACACACGCCCGCGCTCGCGTGACGGGAAGTAGTCGCCGGTCAGCGAGGCGATGGCGGGTCCGGCGGTCGCAGTGACCGCGCCGAGAACAAGACGCGTGAGGAGGAGCGTCCCGTAGCTGCCGGCGAAGGCGCTCATGAGCGACGCGCCGCTCCACATCACGATGCTCAGCGACAGCAGGGGCATCCGGCTTACGCGGTCGACGAGGAGCCCAACGGGGATCGTGAACAGCGCTCCGACCAGCAGCGCGACCGAGCTGAGGAGCCCGATCTCGGTGTTGCCGATGCGCAGGGAGTGCTCGAGCTGCGGCGCGACGGCCCCGACCGTGGCCGCGTCCGCGCCGCTCAGCGCGAGCACGGCGCCGAAGAGGGTGATCACGCGCGCCCGAGCAGGACCGCCCACCCGCCGTACGACCTGCCCGCGCACGAGCCGGCCGAGGCGGCGCAGCAGGCCGGGATCTCCGTTCGCCGTCACAGCTCCGCCATGGTCGGTGCCTTACCGCCTGCGATCCGAACTGGACGGAGTACCTGGCGGTGTGATCTAGCGGCCGGCCTCCCGGATCCGCCGGGCGAGGTCGGAGAGCGCTCTCGACGCGCCGCCGGGCGCCGTGGCCGCCTTGACCTGCAGGGCGCCAGGCGTTCCCGTCGCGCAGACCGCCTCTCCGTACGAAGAGTACGTCGTCGTGACGCTCGGATTGCCGAACCCGAAGGAAGCCTTCTTGAGGGTCGGCTGGACCGCCGCGTATCCGATCAGGTTCGCCCCGTTCACGGGGTCGGCGCTGATGGCCACGAAGTGCTTCGGGCAGTGGACGTCTTCCTTCGCGACCTGTCCCGGCGGTATGTGAAGCATCTTCCCGAGGACCGTACGCACCCCGAGCGTGGGGGTCGGGTCGGCGCCGGACGAGGCCGTGACCGCGACCAGGGCCGCCGTTGTTGCGGCGAGAGCGACTGCGAGAACGGCCCTGTGCATGGAACCTCCCTTTCGACGCGTGACCCGGCGGGTGGAGCTTAGGTGGAGGTGGCCCGCCTCGGTCGCACGTCACGTGGCGCCGCTGAACGCATCCTCATCCATCCTTAGGCCGCACTCATGAAAGCCTCCCACCCTGCCCGCCTCATGGTCACCGTCGGCGCCAAGCCACGCGCGCAACCCGAGCGGCGCGAAGCGCCCCGCCGCGTGCGCGCGCGCGCACGCGTCGAGCTCGCGATCGCCGCGGCGCTCCTCGGCCTCGGGCTGCTCGTGCTTCGGCCCGGCATGGCGCTCCTCGGCGTCGCGGCGCTGCCGATCGTCACGCTCCGGCTGGCCGGGGTCGCGGTCGGGGGCATGCGACGCCGCAGCCAGGTCGGCCTGCCGCCGCGAAGGGGCCGGCGCGCCGGCGTGGCACGAGCGCGCCGGGCAGCCGACGTCGTGACCGCGGCGGCGGTCATGGCGATCGTGCTCTCGCTCGCCTCCTACGGGGGCGCCCTGGGCTCGCGCTCCAACTCCAGCCTGGGGATCCGGTCGGTCGAATGGCTGCGCGACAACGGCGCGGCCTGGCTCGTGTCCGACGTCGAACGCCTGTACTACTCGATCACCGCGCCAGCCAAGGGCGGTCCGGCCCTGAGGCAGCTGCCGACCGTGGGGCTCACCTCGCCACGCCTCGTGCCCACCTATCGCCTCCCCCACTCGGCCGCCCCGCCGAAGGGGATCGCGCCGGTGATCGCACCCGCGCTCCCCGGGGAGGGCGCCTGGCGGGCCACCCAGGATCGGTTCTCGAGCCTCGGCGAGGCGCCGCTGCTCGTGACCACCTATCGGCCCGACCCGACCTATCCGAGGGTCGTCGCCGGGGTGGCGCGGATCAATCCGCGGCGCGCGGTCGTCGCTCTCTACCCCGGCATACGGGTGCCGCCGGGCGGCGCGTCGATGCAGAGCGCGGGCGAGGTACCGCCCCCGCTGCGCCGGCGGCTCCTGGCCACGTTCAACGGCGGGTTCAACCCGGCCGATTACGCGGGCGGCTTCTACACCGGCGGGCGGCTGCTCGAGGCCATGAGGCCGGGACTTGCGACACTGGTCGGCACGACGTCGGGGCGCGTCGACGTCAGGACCTGGCACGGGGGTTCCCGGCCGGGGCGGAACATCGTCTTCGCACGGCAGAACCTGCCCCTCATCGTCGCCGACGGCCGGCCGAACCCGGGGCTGAGCGGCGGTCGCGAATGGGGCACGACCGTGGGTAACACCACGCTGGTCTGGCGCTCCGGGGTCGGCGTCGACCGGCATGGCAATCTCCTCTACGCCGCCGCGAGCTACCGCACGGTTCAGGGCCTCGCCGACATCCTCGTCCACGCCGGGGCGATCCGGGCCATGGAGCTCGACATCAACTCCTACTGGGTGACCTTCAACGTCTTCGGACAGCGAGGGGCGCGGAGCCCTTCGAAGCTGCTCGGGGGCATGGATCGACCCGCCACCCGCTACCTCGCGCCCGACGACCGGGACTTCTTCGCCGTCTACGCGCGCTGATCCGCGCGGCGCGCGAACCGTGAGCCCAGCGCGCCGGCCCCCGCGGCGATCGTGATCGCCGCCAGCACGATCAGCGAGACCTCCGCCGCCTGTCGAAAGCGGATCACTCCGTAGCCGAGGGCGCTCGTGACCGTCACGGCGATCGGGGGCGCGAGCAGGATGAACAGGGTCTGCGCGCGGCGGCGGAGGATGACCAATCCCGCGCCGGCCAGCGCGAACAGCGAGAAGTACATGACGGTCCCGGCCACCTGCGTTCGGTAGTCGCGCCCCTCGTAGAACTCCTCCTCGTGCCACTGACGGTCGGGCCGGTAGAAACCCCAGGTCTTCGCCACCCGGACACCCATTACGACGGGCAGCCTGCCGAGGTGGCGGCGGGCGTATCGAAGGCCCTCCCGGCGCTCCACCGTCGCCTCGTCCGCCTGGTTCCCCGGGCGTCTGTGCACGCAGCGCGGATCCCAGCCGCCGATGCCCTTGCCGTAGTACGCGCCTTCGCAATTCGCGCCCTCGACAAGCGACGCCTCGTTGGTCGAGATCGGCACGAAGCGGTCGAACGCGAGGAGGTTCCGGATGGTCCAGGGCGCGATCGCGACGAGGCATCCCGCGCAGACCACCGCCGCCTGCAGCGCTCGCGCGCGCGGGGCACGACGCGCGAGCAGCACGCCCAGCAGCGGCAGGAAGAGCAGCGCCTCGGCGCGCACGAGCGCGGCCACACCGATGAGGGCGCCGAGCGCGAACAGCCGCCGCCCGGGCCTGTCCCACGCGGCATACGCGCCGATGAGCAGGCATGTGACCGCGAGCCCGTAGAGCGTCTCGCTCCGCAGCGACCCGTCGGTCGCGAGGAACACGGGGTACACGGCCGCAAGCGACGCGGCCACGAGGCCGACGGTCCGGCCGCCGACCCGCCGTGCGAGGACGCCGATCGCTCCGACCGTCCCGGCGCCGAGGAGGGAGTTCAGGACCTGCTGGCTCACCCATCCCCGCGAGATTCCCTGCACCGGAGCCAGCAGCAGCGGGTAGAGCGGGGGCTTCTCAGCGGTCGCCCGCAGCGCCCGCCGGCCGACGTTGGCGAGGGTGAAGCCGTGGCCGTCGATCAGGTGCTGAGCGATCCGCTGAAACGTCTCGGCGTCGCCGTTCAGCGGCGTCCGGCGCGCGTAGTGCAGCGCGTACAGCAGCCGGATCGCAAGGCCGGCGACGACGACCAGGGAGAGCTGTGCGCGGTAGCTCCGCAACGGCGCGACAGGCTATGGAACCGTCCGAACGCGGGCGCGTGCGGATCGATCGGCTACGCGCTCGCGCCGCGGCCATTACTGTGCCCGGCGATGCGTTTGCGGGTTGGGGGTATCGCGGCCTCGGCCGCGGTCGTGGTCCTCGTCGCCACCGCCACCGGTCATGCCGCGGACCCAACCGCGGTGACGATCTACAGGGACCAGTACGGCGTCCCGCAGATCGAGGCGGGGTCGGCGGACGCCCTGGCATACGGCACGGGCTACGAGCAGGCGAAGGAGCGGCCGTTCATCACGAACGGGATCCGTCTGTTCGCACAGGGACGGATCTCCGAGCTCGAGGGCAAGGACGTGCTGCCCGCCGACGAGGTGATGCGCCGCGACTTCTACAACCCCGCCGAGGTGCAGCGGCAATACGACCAGCTGCCCGACCCGATGAAGCGTGCGCTACAGGCCTTCAGCGACGGCTTCAACAAGGGCATGCAGGAGGTGATGCTCGATCCCACCCGGCGTCCGGCGCTCTTCGACGCCCTCGGCTATACGCCCGAGCCGTGGAAGCCGACCGACTCGATCAGCGTCCTGATGCTCTTCACGGAGGTCGAGTTCGCGGGCGAGGGCGGCGCCGGTCAGCTCGGCAACGCCGCTCTGCTCGGGCATCTTCAGAAGCGTTACGGGAACAGGCGCGGCCTCGCGATGTGGAACGACCTCCTGTTCAAGAACGACCCGCGCGCGCCCACCGTCGGAGGCGGGCAGGCGAACAGGGCGCCGCGCTCGATCCTCCACGAGCGGCTCCCCAGCGCGGCGCAGCAGAAGCTTGCGCGCGCGTACGCATCCCCGCTGCAGTCGATCGCGCAGGCGCGCGACGCCCAGGCCGCCTCGCTGCGCGCGATCATCAAGCGGCTGCCGCTCCCGAAGATCGGGTCCTACGGCGCGGCGATCAGCGGGCGGCGCACGAGGAGCGGCGGCGCGGTCGTGCTCGGCTCGCCGCAGGCCGGCCTCGGCGCGCCATCTATCTTCTGGCAGCTGGGCCAGCACGCGCCCGGATGGAACTGCACCGGGTTCACCGTCCCCGGAGTCGGGCCCTGGACCGGGATCGGCTGGTGCAACGACCACGCCTGGACGCTGATCGCCGGCAACATCGGCGAGCAGGTCGACAACTACATCGAGCGGATCAACCCGAGCAACCCGCGCCTCTACCTGTACCGCGGCAACTGGCGCCAGATGACCCAGCGCACCGAGACGTTCCACGTCGCCAAGTGCGCGCCGCCGATCTGCAAGGAGGTCGCCCCGCCCAGCACGGAGCAGGTGACCTTCGACTACACGGTCCACGGGCCGGTGGTCGCGCGCGACACCAAGCACGGCATCGCCATCACGCAGCGCCGTGCGCAGCGCGGGATATGGGGGCGGACGCTGCAGGCCCTCGCCGAGTGGAACACGAGCAGCGGGTTCTCCGGGTTCGACGCCGCGGCCGACCTCGCCACCGGCAGCTACAACATGCTCTACGGCGACCGCACGGGCAGGATCATGTACCGGTTCACCGGCGTGCAGCCGATCCGCGCCGCCGGGATCGACCGCCGCCTTCCCAGCCCGGGCACCGGCGGCGCCGAGTGGCGCGGCCTGCTGCACGGCCATGCGATGCCGCGCGTGGTCAATCCAAGGTCCGACGTCCTCTCGGCGAACCAGGGAATCGAGACAAAGCCCGTGCCCTGGTGGCCGAACAGCTCGGCGGTCGCCGTGGGCCAGGTGTCGAGGGTGCGCGAGAACCGCCGGCTGCTCGTCCGGCTGCGGAACGTCGACACGAGCGTGATGAAGGCGGTCAACCCGCAGCTGATCCAGAGCCGAGATCCGATCACGCCGGTCTTCGCGGGCTACCTGCGCCGTGCGCTCGCACACGCGCATGACAAGCGCCTTCGTCAGGCGTGGAGGCTCTTCCGGCGGTGGGCCGCGGCGGGTTACCCGCGTGTCGACGCGAACCACGACCGCCGGTTCGACAGCCCGGCGCTCGAGATCTTCGGCGCCGACGACACCTCCTACGGCGACCTTCCTGACTCCGCCTACCCGCGCACCCTCTGGCACCAGCTGCTGCGGCGGGTGTTCGGCGACGAGCTCGCGGGGGCGCAGATGCCCGGCACATGGCTCGGGCAGCTGTCGATGCTGAAGATCGCGCTCGACGGCCGCATCGGCCACCGTCGCCTCGCGCGCGACTACCTCGACAACATCCGGACCCACCGCCACCACACCGCGACCTCGTTGATCAGAGCGAGCCTGCGCAAGGCCCTGTCCGTCCTCCAGGCGCGCTTCGGCACCTCCGACATGTCGAAGTGGCTCGGTCCGGTGCCGCACCACGACTTCTCGGCCCAGGGCGCCGTCGGCGCACCGGGCTTCGACGGCTTCGACCACGGCACGTACAGCCAGATCGTCGATCCGCACGCCGGCGTGGGCCTCTACATCCTCCCGCCCGGGAACGGGGAGGTGGACGGCGCCGCGGAGACGGCACTCGCGGAGGCCGGCACGTACCCGAAGCACTACACCGACCAGACCCCGCTGTACGCGCGCTTCGACTACCTCGTGATGCCGCACTTCGCCTCGCAGTACCGCGCAAACCCGGAGTCCGTGGCGTCGCTGACCTACACGGGGCCATGAAGCGGACCGCGGTCGCACGGCGGGTGGCGCTCGCGGCGGCAGTCGCCGGGGCGGGAGCCTGCGCCGCCGCGCAGCCGGCCGCAGCGCTCGGCGCCGCGCACCCCGCCGTCTTTCGCGTGGGCGCCGCGGTGCGGAAGATCACCCCGACGGTGCCCGTCTTCTCCGGCGGCTTCGGCCTCAGCCCGCCGATCACCAAGCTGCACGATCCGCTGACCGTCCGCGCCTTCTACGTCGCGAGCCAGGGGCACGCGGTCGCGTTCGCGACGGTGGACGCCCAGGGGTACTTCGCGTCGTACCAGGAGTCGCCCACCCTTGGCATCACCGACGAGCGCGCCGCGGCGGCCCGCCAGATCGGCCAGTTGAACGGCCGGCCGAAGATGAGCCAGGCCGACGTGATCGTCCAGGCCACGCACACCCACGCGGGTCCCACCCTCGAGGGGATCTGGGGGCCGTCGCCGCGCGTGTACCTGCAGCTCGTGCACGACAGGGTGGTGCAGGCCCTTATCGCCGCGGCGCGCTCGGCTCGGCCCGCGTACCTCCAGGCGGCCACGTACGACGCGAACCGCCTCGACACCCACGTCATCGACACCGACAGCTATCCGGGATGGGCCAACGACGGCCAGCTCTCCGTCCTGCGCGGAGTCGACCCGCACACGCGTGCGACCATCGCCACCTTCGCGAGCGTCAGCGTCCACGGGGCGCACGTGAAGGGCGACAGCGAGAGGTTCCTGAGCGCCGACTACTTCGGTCGGACGAGCCGGTCCCTGCAGCACAAGCTCGGCGGCGTGGCGGTCGTGGGCCCGGCGACGCTTGGCCGGCAGGAGAGCCCCGTCGAGGTGACCGACGTCCCGACCATGCAGTGGTTCGCGCGGATCGTCGAGAATTACATCGAGCGGGCGCTCGGCGCCGCGCATTTCGTGACCGATCCGACCGTTCGCTCAGCCGAGACGTTCGTCCAGATACCGGCGACCAACGCCGCCCTGCTCGCGCTGAACCGCGCCTGGGGCTCACTCTCAGACGCGCAGAAGGAGCAGGAGGCGCAGGCGAGCGGCATCTACCCGATCGACCGCGACATCAGCCCGCCGTATGCCGAGGGCAACGTGATCGGAACGTGGCTCACCTCCGTGCGAATCGGCGGGTCGCTCTACCTGTCGATGCCCGGCGAGCCGTTCCCGGAGGTCTCGCATTCCCTCCGCCTGCACATCCAGGGAGCGCGGTCGGTCACGCTGCTCTCGAAGGGCCAGGACGACCTCGGCTACTTCTACCCGTCCTGGGTCTACCCGTTCACGGCGGCGTACGGCAGCGACCATCACCTCTTCAACATCGCGCCGCAGGCGGGCGACCAGTTCGTCGAGGGTCAGCTCGGCCTCGCTCCGAAGGTCGGGTTCTCGGCGACTCCGTACATCCCGCCGGAGCGCAAGGCCACCGAGGTCGGTCGCGACACTCAGCCCGGCCTCGAGGCCCTCGCCGCCCCGTACGCGTTCGACGCGGGCCGGGACGGGAAGGCGCGCCTCGTCTTCGAGGCGATCTACTCGCCCCCCAAGGCGAGCAGCTCGCGGCCGCAGGGAGACAGGGTGCACTGGAGCTTCGGTGACGGGACGAGCGCCGCCACGGGCTTCCTCGACACCGGGCAGGATTACGGTCAGGGAGGCCTCGGTCCCGTCGGCCGCGTGCGCACGCGTCATCTGCTCCGCGTCGGCCGGTACGAGGTGGCGGTCAGCGCGGTCAACAGCGACGGCCAGCCAGCGTCCTGGCAGCTTCCGGTCCGGGTCTTCCGGCGACTGCGCGTGCATATCGTCGCGCGGCGCCTGCACGGCTCCGTGTACCGGCTCTCGACGACCTTCCGCGGCGGCGCCCCGCCGGCGCTCGCGTGGTTCTGGCGGTTTGGCGACGGGCGGCGATTTGCCGGTCGCAGCGTGACGCGGCGTCTTCCGGGCTCGCGCGCACGGCAGGTCTCCGTGGTGCTGGTCGACTCCACGGGCTCGCTCGGGCGGGCATCTCTGCGGATCGCTCCCCCGCCGCCCTCGCATCCCCATCATGGCGGCGGCTCGGACGAGGACTCGCCCTAGCCAGCCCCCGTCAGCCCGCCTCTACGCCGCCTGGAGCCCGGCGCCCGCCCCGGTACTCGATCCAACCAGCCGGAAGTCGGCCGGGTCCGGGCGCCGCGTCCGCCGCCGGTACTCGAAGGTGAACCCGGGCCAGTTGTTCACGACCTTCCCGGACTCGGTGCGGTACCAGCTCTGGCAGCCCGCGGTCCACACCGTGCCCTGCAGGCGTTCCTGGACCTCGCGATTGAACTGCTCCTGGACCTCCTCGCGCACGTCCATCCAGCGAGCGCCCGTCCGGGCCAGCTCGCGCACCGCGGACACCACGAACTCGATCTGGCTCTCCAGCATGAAGATGATCGAGCCGGCGCCGAGGTTCGTGTTCGGCCCGTAGAGCATGAACATGTTCGGAAAGCCGCTCACGGCCAGCCCCAGGTAGGCCTCCGCACCGTCCCGCTCGCGCCACACGTCGTTCAGGTCGCGCCCGCCCAGGCCCCGGATGACCATGGGCGCGAGGAAGTCGTTCGCGGCGAAGCCGGTGCCCAGGATGATCGTGTCGACCTCGCACTCGATGCCCTCGCGGGTGACGACCGCGCGCTCGCGAACCTCCGCGATCGGGTCGGTGACGAGCTCGACGTTCTCGCGCGCGAGCATCGGCAGGTAGTCGTTCGAGATCAGCACGCGCTTGCAGCCGAGCGGGAAATCGGGAAGTAGCTTGCGTCGGAGCTCGGGGTCCGCGATCTCCTTCTCGAGCCGGCGCGCGTAGCCCGCGCGGTAGGGAGCGGCCAGCCAGCGCGCGCTCGTCAGCGCCAGGATCAGCATCTCGAAGCGCCAGTAGACGATCCACCGGCTGATGGCCTGCAGCCACGGCAGCGCCCGGAACAGCGCGCGCTGGCGCGGGCGGTACGGGCGGTCGGGCTTGGGCACGACCCAGCTCGGCGAGCGCTGGAACACGTACAGCCGCTCCACGAGGGGCGCGATCTCAGGCAGGTACTGGATGGCGCTCGCGCCGGTGCCGAGTGACGCGACCCGCTTGCCGCGCAGGTCGTATCCGTGCTCCCAGTGCGCGGAGTGGAAGAGCTTCCCGCCGAAGCGGTCGAGGCCGGGGAGGCCCGGGTACTTCGGCCTGCCGAGCTGGCCCGTGGCGGGTACGAAGACGTCACCTTCGAGCTCGCCGCCGTCGGTCGTCTGCACCCGCCAGCAGGCCTCGTCCTCGTCGAACTCGGCCGACGCCACCTCCACCCCCGTTCTCAGGTGCGGCCGGATGCCGTACTTGTCGACGCAATGCTCGAGATAGCTCAGGATCTCGTCGCGGCGGGGGTAGCGCCGCGACCAGTCGTGCTTCGGCTCGAAGGAGAACGAGTAGAGGTGCGACGGAACGTCGCAGGTGAGCCCGGGATACGAGTTGTGGCGCCAGACGCCGCCCACGGCCTCCGCCTTCTCGAGCAGGGTGAACGACTCGATCCCGGCTGTCTTGAGCCGGATTGCGAGGCCGATCCCTCCGAAGCCGGCCCCCGCGATCACGACGCGCGGCGTGCTGGAGGTCGATCCGTTGCTGGAGCCCATCCTGTCCGGCGAACGCTACCGTGACTCGGCTGATGCGGCGGGCGATGGCGGTGGTGCTGTGCGCGGCGGGCTTGATCCTCGCCGCGAGCGCGCCCGCCGCGGCGAGACCCGTCCTGTTCGTCGGAAACCTCGAGGACGGGACCGTGAGCCTCGTAGACGCGCACGCGCTCCGCGTCCTCGGCGGTCTCAACGTGATCCCCGACGGCAACACGCCGCGCGACCCGGCGCAGGCCGCGATCTACCCGGCGCTCGTCCAGGCGAAGGGCCTGGACTACGTGCAGGGGCTCGCCCTCTCGCCCGACGGACGGACCCTGTACGTCTCGCGCGGGTACCTGGGAGACGTCGCGGCCTTCGACATCGCGAGCCGGCGCCTTCTGTGGCGCCTGGAGGTGACGAGCCAGCGTGCGGACCACGTCGTGCTCACGCCCGACGGCAGCCGCCTCTTCGTCTCGGCCCTCACGACGAACCAGGTGCAGGCCATCGATACCCGGACGCATGCGTTCGTCGGCTCGTTCCCGACCGGCGACTGGCCGCACGTGCTCGAGATGTCGCCCAACGGCAGGTACGTCTACAACGGGAGCCTCGGCGACCAGCTGCTTCCGCAGGGCACGCCGACCCGGACCGACATCACGGTCGCCGACGCCCGCACCCTGCAGGTAGTCCGGACGCTGCCGTTCGACGCCGGCGTCCGGCCATTCGTCTTCGGTCCGCGCCACCGCAGCCTCTTCGTGCAGTTCTCGTTCTTCAACGGGTTCCGCCAGGTCAACCCGATCACCGGCGCGATCGTCGCGACGAAGAACCTGCCCGTCGAGGGCCCCGCGCTCAACGAGAAGCCGAGCAGCTACCCGAACCAGGCGGCGCACCACGGCATCGACGTCTCGGGCGACGGCAAGCTGATCTGCGACGCCGCGACGGTCTCGGATTACGTCGCCCTCGTGAGGCGAGGAACGCTCTCCACGGCGGCCATCATCCCGGTCGGCGATCAGCCCGCGGAGGCGGAGACGAGCCTCGACGGCCGCTACTGCTTCGTGGCCAACCGCGGCCCGGCGTCGAACTCGCTGTCCGTCATCTCGTATGCGAAGCGCCGCGAGGTGAAGCGGGTCCGGCTCGGCAAACACCCGCAGGAGGAGGTCGAGGGAAGGGTCCCGGACGGGGTCCTGCGGGCGGCGGGCTTCCTCCACTGAGCCGCGCTCATGCCGGCGCCGGCTCGCCGATGGGCGCCACCGCGTCGCCGTCGTAGGCCGCCAGCGCGGGGAACATCGCCGCGACCAGCGCGACGCTCGCCACGCAGGCGAGCCCTCCGGAGACGACCGAGAAGCGGGGCGACGCCGCTGAGGCCACGGCGCCGGCCTCGATGTCGCCAAGCCGGGGCCCGCTCGCCACCACGAGGCTGAACACCGACGACATCCGTCCACGCATGCGGTCCGGCGTGAGCGACTGCGAGATCGTGCTGCGACAGACCGCGCTGACGCTGTCCGCCGCGCCGGCGACCGCGAACAGGAGCGCGGCGGGCGCGAGCGCGGCGGTCAACCCGGCGGCGGCGATGGCCAACCCCCAGACCGCCACGGCCGCGAGCACGATCCGGCCCAGGTAGCGCGCGTGCTCGATCCAACCGGTGCTGAGCGCCGCAACCGTGGCGCCCGCGGACACCGCCGCGAACAGCACCCCGGTCCCCCCGGCACCCGAGTGGTAGACGGTGAGCGACAGCACCGGGAACAGAGCGCGCGGCATGCCGAAGGTCATGGCCGCGAGGTCGATCGCGAAGCTTCCAACGAGCGCCTCACTGCGGCGCACGAAGCGCAGCCCGTCGCGGATCGAGCGCAGAACCGGGTCGTGGCGCTCCTCGCCGATCGGCCGCTGCGGGGACATCGCCGCCGCGGCCGCCACCATGCCCAGGCAACTCACTGCGTCGGCGATATAGACCGCCTGAACCCCGCTGCTCGAGATCAGCAGGCCGCCGACCAGCGGGCCGGCGACCATCGTCACCTGGTAGAGGCCGAACATGAAGGAGAGCGCTGAGCGCAGGCGGTCTCCGCTCACCACGTTGGGCACGATCGCGGTCCGCGTGACGCGCTCCATCCCGGCGGTGCCGGCGCTGGCGCCGGCGAGCACATAGAGCAGCCAGACCGGCGGCGACCCAGCGAGCGCCGCCGCGGCCAGGCCGCTTGCCACCAGCACCAGCGCGACCTGGATCGCGAGGAGCAGGCTGCGGCGGTCGTAACGGTCGGCCAGCGCGCCGCCCAGGAGCGACGCCGTGACGAGCGGACCCAGCTCGACGAGGCCCAGGAGCCCCGTCAGGAAGGGAGATCGGGTGAGCACGTAGAGCTGAAACGGCAGCGCCACGAGCGCCGCCTGCGTCCCGAGCCCCGTGACGGCGGCGCCGTATGCGAGCAGGCGCAGGTCCCGCGACTCGCGCAGGGGCCGGGTGTCGACGGCTATGGAGCGGAGACGGCGGATCCGCCTATTTAAGAATCAGGCGGGCGCCCGCTCCCGCTGTCCGATCGCGGCGTACACCGCGTCGCGCAGCGCCTTCTCGCGCGGGTCGTCGCGGAGGTGGAAGCCGAGGCGGTTGGGGGCGTAGGCGAACCCGAGCCCCAGGTCCGGGTCCGCGAACCCGAACGACCCGCCCGCGCCCGTATGTCCGTAAGCGCGATCGGTCGCGCCGAACCGGAACAGAGGCGACGGACGGAGGAAGCCGAGCGAGAACGCGGTCTCCACGCGGAGGACCAGGTCGTGCGCTCCGCCGCTCGGCGTCGAGGGGGGCGCGCTGAGCTCGTCGAGGGTCGCGTCCGCGTACCCGACCGCCTGGCCACCCGTGGCCAGCTCGCCGTAGACGGCCGCCACGGCCCGCGGCGCTCCAACCCCGGTCGCGGCCGGCAGCTCGACCGCGAGAAACCTGCGCGCGGCCAGATCGGCGGGCCCCCGCAGCCTGGGGTTGCCGAACGCGCGGTAGGTGAGCGAGCCGCGGCGGACGAAGCCGAGGACCATGCCGCGTGGCATCACATCCATGTGCAGAAGGACCTCGGCGCGCCGGTAGGCGCGCACCTGGGCGACCCGGTCGTCGGGGATCTCATCCGGGAGCCCGAAGTAGAACTCGACGCCGAGCGGCCCCGCGATCTCCTCGGCGAAGAAGCGCCCGAGGCTGCGGTGCCGGGGGTCGACCCGGCGCATCAGCTCCCCCTCGTAGAAGCCGAGGCTCAGGGCGTGGTAGCCCTGGCGCGTCCCGGGCTCCCAGGCCGGACGCTGCTTCGCGATGGCCGCGGCCACCCGGTCGAGGTCGCCAAGGATCGCGGCGTCGAGCGGCTCGTCGATCGCGCAGAGCCCTCCCTGGTGCGCCAGCAGCTGACGCACCGTGATGCGTTCCTTCCCGTTCTGCGCGAACTCGGGCCAGTAGGCGGACACGCGCTCGTCGTAGTCGATGTAGCCGCGGCTGTGGGCAAGCGCAACGGTTGCGGCCGAGAGTCCCTTCGAGGTCGAGTAGACGATGACCAGCGTGTCCTCGGCCCACGGTGAGCGCTCCGCCCGATCGCGGTATCCGCCCCACAGGTCCACGACCTTCTCCCCGGCCAGGTAAACGGCACAGGCGGCGCCGAGCTCGCCACGGTCGCGGAAGTTCCGGCGGAACTCGTCGGCCACCGGCCCGAAGCCCGGGGCCACGTCGCCGCCGAGCGGCGGCTTCGCGGGAGCGACGGCCATGCGCTCAGTATCGCGGGTCGCGCGGCGCCGCGCCGTAGGATCACGCCGATGGCCCTCGAGCCCGGCATCGAGCGTGTCGACGAGTTCACGGTCGACGACCGGCTCCTCACCGACGTCGGCGGCACCCTCGGCGTGCGCGTGCTCTCGACGCCCGGCATGATCGCGATGATGGAGCGAAACGCTGCCATCCTGTCGGCTGAGCACCTGCCGGAGGGCAGCGCAACCGTGGGCTTCGAGGTGTGCGTCAAGCACGTCGCCGCCGCGTCCGAGGGAGCGCGCTGCGCCGTGCGCGCCGAGCTCCGCGAGGTCGTCGACGATCGCAAGCTCCGGTTCGAGGTGGAGGTCGTCGAGGACGACCGCACCATCGGCGTGGGCACCCACGAGCGCCGGGTGATCGACGTCAGAGGCCACGCCGAGCGGAGCACGCCGACGGACCGGCCCGCCGCGCCCTGAGCAAGGTGAGAGGCCATTTGATACCGCCATAGCTGTATCGAATGGCCTCCGAGCCCCTCGGTTCGACGCTGCGAGCCCCCGGGCCCGGTTTTGCAAGTGACTTGTTAAATGTCGTAACCTCCCCGGCGATGGCCAGGCCGAGCCACGTACGCGACGCCGTCCGGGAGGCGCTGAGCGGGAGCACCCGGCACGCCTGGTCGATCGAGGACGTCCTCCACGAGCTTCGGGGCCGGCGCGTCAGCGCTGACTTCTCCTCGGTCTTCCGTGCTCTGACCTTCCTCGAGCGCGAGGGCCTCGTCTCGCGCGTCGAGCTCGGCGACGGCAAGGCGCGGTTCGAGGCCACGCACG
Source organism: Actinomycetota bacterium (assembly GCA_019246335.1). Lineage (GTDB taxonomy): Bacteria > Actinomycetota > Thermoleophilia > Solirubrobacterales > Thermoleophilaceae > AC-37. Next base: position 32,987 of record JAFAQQ010000011.1, read on the forward strand.
GCCACCACGAGCACGTTCGGTGCGATTCGTGCGGGGCCGTCGCGCCCGTTCCCGGCTGCCCGGTCGAGGGCACGCGGGCACAGGTCGAGCGGGCGACGGGATTCACCATAACCGGGCACCGGCTCCTGTTCTCTGGGCTCTGCGCCGAGTGCCGCGGAAGGGTCGGGTGACGCGCGGTCCAGGCGAGCGAGGCAGCCGGCGCGCTCGGGCGCTGCTTGCGACCGCGGCCGCGCTGGCCGTCGCCGCGGCCGCCGCCGGCTGCGGCAACCACCGTTCCGCGCCCGCCGCCGGAGGTCGCGTGTCCGTGGTGGCGGCGGAGAGCTTCTGGGGCAGCATCGCCTCCCAGCTCGGGGGCGATCGGGTTCGAGTCCGGAGCGTGGTCTCGAATCCCGCGGCCGATCCACACGACTACGAGCCGACTCCCGCCGACGCGCGCGCGTTCGCGGGCGCCCAGGTCGCGGTCGTGAACGGGGCCGGCTATGACCCGTGGGCCCCGCGGCTCCTCGCCGCGAACCCCGCCCGCGGACGCGCGGTGGTGAACGTCGGCGAGCTCGCGGGCGTCCGCGCGGGCGGCAACCCGCACCTCTGGTACTCGCCGGCGAATGTCGAACGCGCGATTGCCGCCATCACGACGGCCTACAGCCGACTCGATCCCCGTCACGCGACCTACTACGTCTCCCTGGGCAGACGGTACGCGTCGCAGGGACTGAGGTCCTACCGCTCGCTGATCGCCGACATCCGCCGCAGGTTCGCCGGCACGCCGGTCGGCGCCTCCGAGAGCATCTTCTCGCCGCTCGCCCGGGCCATAGGTCTTCGCTTGCTGACACCGCAGCGCCTGCTCGACGCGATCAGCGAAGGCACGGATCCGACGGCGGCCGACAAGAGCACTGCGGACCGCCAGATCGCCTCACACGCGATCAGCGTCTGGGTATACAACCGGCAGAACGCCACGCCGGACGTGCGGCGCCTGACCGACGCCGCCCGCCGCGACGGCGTCCCGATCGTGACGATCACGGAGACGCCGGTCCCGGCGAGCGCGAGCTTCCAGGCCTGGCAGACGCTCCAGCTCGAAGCGCTGCGCGCCGCCCTGGAACGCGCCACCCGCCGGTGAGGGCGGAACAGGTCCTCCGCCTCGAGCGCGCCGCCGCCGCGCTCGGGGGACGCACGATCTGGAGCGATGTGTCGCTGACCGTCGACGGGGGGCGGTTCGTCGCGGTGCTCGGCCCCAACGGCGCGGGGAAGTCGACGCTGCTGCGGACGATCCTCGGGTTGGTTCCCCTTACCGCCGGCGACGCGACGGTCCTTGGCGCGCCACCGGGCGCCCGCAACGACATGATCGGCTACCTCCCGCAGCGCCGCGAGCTCGATCCGGCCGTGCGCGTGCGCGGGGTCGACCTCGTCCGTCTCGGGCTGGACGGGGGGCGCTGGGGCGTTCCCCTGCCCGCCTGGCTACCGGGGAATCGGACCGGCCGGGCCGCGGCCCGACGGGTCACCGACGTCCTCGAGCTCGTCGACGCCGCGGCCTACGCCCGCCGGCCGATTGGCGAGCTCTCGGGCGGCGAGCGGCAGCGGGTGCTGATCGCGCAGGCGCTCGTGCGGGAGCCGGAGCTGCTGATGCTCGATGAGCCGCTCGACAGCCTCGACCTCCCGGGCCAGCGCTCGGTGGCCGCGCTGCTGCAGCGGATCTGCAGGACGCGCGGCGTGGCCGTTGTCCTGGTCACCCACGACGTGAACCCGATCCTCCCCTACCTCGACCAGGTCGTGTACTTCGCCTCCGGGAGGGCGATGGCCGGCGCGCCTGAGGACGTCATCGCGAGCGGCGCGCTGACCGGCCTCTACGGCGTCCCGATCGAGGTGCTGCGCGCCTCAGACGGCCGCCTCGTCGTCGTGGGCCAGCCGGAGGCGCCGCACGTCCACACACCGCGGCATGCCTGAGCCGGTGGCGGCCGCCACGCTCGACATCCCCGGCCGGGTCCGGGAGCTCTTCACGTACCACTTCATGGTCAACGCCCTGGCCGCGGGGACGGCGGTGGCCGTGATGGCGGCGATCGTCGGCTGGTTCGTGGTCGTGCGCAGGCAGGTCTTTGCCGGACACACCCTGTCGCTCGTGGCCTTTCCGGGCGCCGCGGGCGCGGCGCTCGCCGGGCTGCCGGCGGCGTCGGGGTACTACGCCGCGTGCGGCCTCGGCGCCGTCGCGCTGGCGCCGGCCAGCCGGTCCGGACCCTCCCGAGGCGCCGAGACGGCCGCGATCGGCACCGTCCAGGCGTTCGCCCTCGGCTGCGGATTCCTCTTCGCCTCGCTGTACCACGGGCTCCTCGGCGGGGTGGCCGCGCTGCTGTTCGGCAGCTTCGTGGGCATCGACGACGGCCAGGTCCTCACGCTGTTCGCCGTGGCGGCGCTGGCGATCGCGCTCATCGGGATCGCGGGGCGGCCGCTCCTCTTCGCCTCGCTCGATCCGGAGGGCGCTGCAGCCGCCGGCGTTCCCGTGCGCGCGCTCGGCGCGGCGTTTCTCCTGTTGCTCGCCCTGGCCGTGGCCGCGACGGCGCAGATCACGGGCGCTCTGCTCGTCTTCACCCTGCTGGTCACGCCCGCGGCCACCGCGCAGGCGCTCACGTCGCGGCCCGTTGCGGGCATGCTCGTCGCGGTGGCGCTCGCGCTCATCGTGACCTGGCTCGGGCTCGCCTTCGCGTACTTCTCCCCGTGGCCGGTCGGGTTCTGGATCACGAGCCTCTCGTTCGGCTTCTTCGTCCTCGCGCGCGTCTGGAGGGCGCGGCGGGCGAGGTCAGCGTGCGGAACCTCGCCGACGCGGCGTCTGATGCTCCCGCCCGGGCCCCCCAAGCGCCGGAGGCGCCGAACGCGAGAGGGCGGCGCCTGATGCTCAGCCACTCGTTCATTCGGCTCGCGCTGCTCGCCGGGACACCGATCGCGATCGCCTCCGGGCTCGTGGGCTATGCCCTGGTGCTGCGCAGCCAGGTATTCGCCGGCGACGCGCTGAGCCACGTGGCCTTCACCGGCGCGCTGGCCGCGGCGGCCGCAGGCGTCGACGTCCGAGTCGGCCTCTTCGCGGGGGCCGTCGTCGTGTCCGCCGGCATGGGGGCGCTCGGTCCGCGCGCTCGGGCCGACGACGTCGTGATCGGCGCCGTGTTCGCGTGGATCCTGGGCCTCGGCGCTCTCTTCCTCTCCCTGTTCACCATGACCCGCAGCGGCGGCAACGGCGTGGGTGGCGTGCGCGTGCTGTTCGGTTCGATATTCGGGCTGAGCCCGGGTGAGGCGACGCTCGCGGCGATCGTGGCGGCGGCGGTCGTGGTCGTGCTCCTCCTGATCGCGCGGCCGCTGCTGTTCGCCTCGCTCGACGGCGGCGTCGCCGAGGCGCTGGGGCTTCCCGTCCGGGCGCTCGGGCTCCTGTTCCTCTGCCTCGTCGGGCTGACGGCGGCGGAGGCCACCCAGGCCGTCGGAGCGCTGCTCTTGCTCGGCCTTCTCGCGGCGCCGGCGGGAGCCGCAAACCGGCTGACCGCGAGCCCCTACCGGGGCCTCGCACTGTCGGCCGGGCTGGCCGCGGCGTCACTGTGGCTGGGGATCGTCCTCGCATACGCGATCCCCTCGCTGCCGCCGAGTTCGGCGATCATCGGCGTCGCGACGCTGATCTACGCGGTGGCGGCCGCGACCACGCGGCGGCGCCCGGCCGCCGTTCGCTGGTCGCCGTCGCGCAGCGCCGCGGGGAACCGCGACCGGTGAACGACCGCCCGCCCTACGGCGCCGCGAACTCGACCTCGACCGAGAACGCGCCATCGGCCACCTTCTCGAAGCTCGCCACGCGGCCCGCGTCGGCCACGTCGTCCTCGACCGCCGCCAGGAGCTCGAGTCGCTCGCCGCTGTCGCGGACCACCGCCCGCTCCACCTCCGCCCGCATGGGCAGCTGCGCCGTCGACTTGGCCTTGCGGATCTCCGAGAGGACCTCGGCCGCGACGTCGAGCACCCCGTCCGCCTCGCCGCCGTCGCGCACGGCGTGGAAGTCGCCGCCGGCGGGCCACGGCGCCCGGTGGACCGATCCGTCCCGCGACCACGACCACACCTCCTCGCATACGAAGGGAAGGAACGGCGCGAAGAGGCGCAGCTGAACGTCGAGCGCGGCTCGCAGAGCGCCGTTGGCGGACGCGGCCGCGTCCTCCTCGTGCGCGCCGTAGCGCCGGCCCTTGACGAGCTCGACGTAGTCGTCGCAGAACCACCAGAAGAAGGACTCGACGCGCTCGAGCGCGTGGGTGTACTGGTAGTCCTCGAACGCGTCCGTGACGGACGCAGCGGTACGCGCAAGCCGCCCGAGCATCGCGACGTCGAGCGGCTTCACCGCGTCCCCCACCGGTCCGTCGTGGCCGAGCACGAACCTCGAGACGTTCAGCACCTTGGTCGCCAGCCGCCGGCCAACCTTCATCTGGTTCTCGTCGAACGCGGTGTCCACCCCGGGCCTGCCGTTCGCGGCCCAGTAGCGCACGGCGTCGGAGCCGTACTGGTGGAGCATCGACATCGGGGTGAGCACGTTGCCCTTCGACTTCGACATCTTCTTGCGGTCCGGATCGAGCACCCAGCCCGAGATCGCGGCGTTGCGCCAGGGCAGCGCGTCGTGCAGGAAGTGCGATCGCACGACCGTCGAGAAGAGCCAGGTGCGGATGATCTCGTGCGCCTGCGGCCGCAGGTCCATCGGAAAGACGCTGTCGAACAGCTCGGGGTCCTCACCCCACCCGCCCGCGATCTGAGGCGACAGCGAGGACGTGGCCCACGTGTCCATGACGTCGGGATCGCCCGCGAAGCCACCCGGCTTGCCGCGCTGGTCGGGATCGAAGCCCGGCGGGACGTCCGACGACGGATCGACCGGCAGGGCCGATCCCTCCGGGAGGATCGGCCGTGAGTGGTCGATCCGGCCGTCGTCGCCGATCGGGTACCAGACCGGGAACGGCACGCCGAAGAACCGCTGGCGGCTGATTGCCCAGTCCTGGTTGAGGCCGTCCACCCAGTTCTCGTACCGAACGCGCATGTGCGCGGGGATCCAGCGAAGCTCGCGCCCGCGCTCCTTGAACTCGTCGCGGTGGTCGAGCGTGCGCACGAACCACTGCCGGCTCGTGACGATCTCGAGCGGTCGCTCGCCCTTCTCGAAGAACTTGACCGGATGCTCGATCGGCCGCGGCTCGGAGGCCATGGCGCCCGCCTCCGCCAGGAGGGCGGCGATCTCCTGCTGCGCCTGCTTGGCGCGCTTTCCGGCGAGGCGGTCGTACGCCGTCTGCGCCGCGGCCGGGTCCGCCGACTCGAGTCCGGCGTCCCCCCAGTTGAGTGGCCGCATGCGCCCGTCCGGCTGCACGACGGATCGGATCGGCAAACCCAGCTCGCGCCACCACATGACGTCGGTCACGTCCCCGAAGGTGCAGACCATGGCGATCCCCGTCCCCTTCTCGGGGTCGGCCAGCTCGTGAGCCAGCACGGGAACGCGGACGCCGAAGAGCGGGGTGGACACCTCCCGGCCGTCGAACAGCGCGGCGTAGCGATCGTCGCCCGGGTGCGCGACGAGGGCGACGCAGGCGGGAATCAGCTCCGGCCGGGTCGTCTCGATCTCGAGCGGATCGCCCCCGTCCGCCCGCGCGAACAGGACGCGGTACGCCGCGCCAGGGATGGCCCGGTCCTCGAGCTCCGCCTGGGCGACCGCCGTGCGGAAGTCCACGTCCCAGAGCGTGGGCGCCTCGACCGAGTAGACGAGGCCCTTTTCGAGCAGGTCGAGGAAGGCGCGCTGCGACGCCCGCTGGGCCCGCTCCCCGATGGTCGTGTACGTCATCGACCAGTCGACCGAGAGCCCGAGCTGGCGCCACAGCGCCTCGAAGGCCTTCTCGTCCTCGCCGGTCAGCCGGAGGCAGAGCTCCACGAAGTTGGGCCGGGAGACCGCGATCGGCTCCTTCGGCGGCTCCGCCGGCGGCTCGAAGTCAGGGTCGTACGGCAGCGACGGGTCGCAGCGGACGCCGAAGTAGTTCTGGACGCGCCTCTCGGTCGGGAGCCCGTTGTCGTCCCACCCCATCGGGTAGAACACCTCGAGCCCGCGCATCCGCTTGAAGCGCGCGATCAGATCGGTGTGGGTGTACGAGAACGCGTGGCCGACGTGCAGCGCGCCGGAGACCGTCGGCGGCGGGGTGTCGATCGAGAACACGTGCTCGCGCG
>JAFAQQ010000019.1 GCA_019246335.1 Actinomycetota bacterium
GTGGAGCTCGTACTGCATGAAGACGAGGTTCCAGAACTCGAGCATGCGCTCGGTGTCGTCCCCGGGGCGGTCATCGTCCGGCCCGAACTGCGGCCCGCGGTCGTAGTACAGCTCCGAGCACGGGCCGCAGGGCCCGGTCGGCCCGGCCTGCCAGAAGTTGTCCTCGCGGCCGAGCTGCACGATCCGGCCGTCGGGGACGCCGGCGGCCCGCCAGCAGTCGATCGCCTCCTCGTCCGGACCGAGCCCGAGCTCTTCGTCGCCCCCGAAGACCGTCACCCAGATGCGCTCCGGGTCGAGCGCGAAGGCGTCGGTCGAGAGCTCGAGCGCGTACGCGACCGCGCCCTGCTTGAAGTAGTCCCCAAAGGAGAAGTTGCCGAGCATCTCGAAGAACGTCAGGTGACGAGCCGTCGTCCCAACGACCTCGATGTCGACGGTGCGGAAGCACTTCTGGCAGGACGTGAGACGCGGGTGCGGCGGCGCCTCCTCCCCCCGGAAGTACGGCTTGAACGGTTGCATTCCCGCCGTCGTGAGGAGCACCGAGGGGTCGTAGGTCGGGGGCACGAGCGACGCCGACGGCATGCGCCGGTGATCGTGTGATTCGAAGAAGGCGAGGTAGCGTTCGCGTATCTCCGCCGCCGTCACGCGGCCAGTGTATCCCCGCGTTATGGAGCGCCCGGAGAGCCTAAAAGGCGCGACGCGGGCACGGATTGGATCGGCGAAACGTCTGCAATTTGCACAGCCCATTGCGCCCACGCGCGCGTGCGCCGAGAAAGGGCAACGGCATGGAGCTAGAGCAACTGGTGGGCGAGGCGCGGGAGCGGGAGCTCAGGCCAATGCCGGCTCGGGAGCGGGTCGTGGCCGGCCTGTTCGCACTCGTGTGCCTCCTCGGGGCCGCGGCAATTGCGGTGCTCGTCCCGTCCAACCGGAGCTTCCACCCGCTCGTGCTCGTCGGCCTGGCCGCGGTGTGGCTCGTCGCGCGGCGCGTGTCCTTCGAGGTCGGGAGCATCGAGATGTGGCCCGACCAGCTCGTCTTCGTGCCGACGCTGTTCATCGCGCCGCTGCCGCTCGTCCCGCTGCTCGCGCTCGGCGTGTGCCTACTCTCGCGGCTTCCCGACTTCCTCCGCCGGCGCATGCACCCGGACCGCTGGCTCTACCCGATCGGGGACTGCATCCAGCCCGTGGCAACGGTGACTGCCCTTGCGGTGCTCGCGCCGGGGCCCGTGAGCTCGCGGCACATCCCCGCCTACGTCGCCGTCCTCGCGGTGGAGTACGCGGTCGGTGTGGTCCGCGACGTGGTGGCCGACCGGGCGCTCGGCGTCCAGCTCCCTGACGCCGTGCGGGCGGCGATCCATGCGTACCGGATCGACGCGGTGCTGGCGCCGGTCGCGCTGGCGGTCGCGGCGGTCGGCCAGCACGAGCCAGCCGCCGTGCTCGCGGTGCTTCCGCTGATGTGGCTGCTTCGCGTCTTCTCGAACGAGCGGCGCGACCGGATCGCCGCCGCCCTCGAGCTCAACCAGGCGTACCGCGGGACCGTGATGGTGCTCTCGGACGTGGTGGAGGCCGAGGACGACTACACGGCGAGTCACTGCCGGTCCGTGGTCGAGCTCACAGCCGCTGTGGCCAAGGAGCTCGACCTCGACCAGAGCACGCGCCAGGAGCTCGAGATCGCCGCGCTGCTCCACGACGTAGGGAAGATCGCGATCCCGAACGAGATCCTGAACAAGCCGGCCAAGCTGACCGAGGAGGAGTTCGACCTCATGAAGACCCACACGCTCGAGGGCCAGGCGCTGCTCGACCGCGTGGGCGGCAGGCTGGCGAAGGTCGGCCGCATCGTCCGCTCGTGCCACGAGCGCTGGGACGGCAGGGGCTATCCGGACCAGCTCGCGGGCGAGCAGATCCCGGTCGCCGCGAGGATCGTCTTCGCCTGCGACGCGTACAGCGCCATGACGACCGACCGGCCGTACCGGCGCGCCATGAGCCCGGAGGCCGCGCTGGAGGAGCTGCGACGCAACTCCGGCACGCAATTCGAGCCCCGCGTTGTCGGCGCGCTGGAGAGCATCATCGAGCGCGACGCCTCCGTCGCGGCGCCGCACTCGTACACGGACGCGCTGCGCGCGGTGCTCGCCGGGTCCGCGCCGCCGGCGCTCGAGCTCAGCTCCTAGAGCTCGGCTCCTACGTCTCCGCCACGGCCGGTTCGCCGAGCCGCGGCGCTGTCGGACGCCACGCCGTGCGAAGCGCCCACGCGGAGCCGGCGAAGATCGCCAGTCCGCAGACGCCCGCGAGCTCGAACAGGCCGCGGGTCCCCAGCACCGAGACGAACGCCCCCGCGCAGGCGAACGAGATCGCGAAGGCCCACGAGCCCGCCGTGTCGATGACGGCGAAGAGGCGCCCCTTCAAGCGGTCCGGCACGACGGCCTGGAAGATGAGGCGCTCGTGCACCAGGAGCACGCCGTTCCCGAATCCCGTGACCGCGAAGGCCCCGATCGCGACGGCGAACCCGGGCGCCGCCCCGCTGGCGATCGTCCCGAGCGCGATCACGAGCATCCCGGCGAGATAGCGCCGCTTGAGCTCGAAGGGCGCGCTCGCCCGGACTCCCGTGAGGGAACCGGCGACGAAGCCGACGCCGAAGACCGCCTCGAGGACCGAGTAGCCGGCCGATCCGGCCCCGAGCTCCCGGGCGAGTAGGAGGACGCCGACGTTCAGGGTGCCGAGGAAGAGCAGGATCCCGCTCGACGCGAGAACGAGGACCCGGATCCCCGGGGTCCTGGCCGCCGCGACGATCCCCTCGCGGGCCTCGCGCAGCAGGCCGGCGGCGGGACCGCGCTCCGCAGGCGCGGTCCGCTTGACGGGAAGGGCCGCGAGTATCGCGGCCGAGACCAGGAACGTCGCGCCGTTGGCCACGGCGATCGACTCGGGCGCGCCTAGCAGGAGCACGAGCGCGGCGATGCCGGGTCCCGCGGTGCGGCCCAGGTCGGTGAGCGCTCCGTAGAGCGACGTGGCGGCGGGCAGGCGGCGCTCGTCCACCAGCTCCGGCAGGGAAGCCAGCGCGGCGGGGGTGAAGGCGCCGGCCCCCGCTCCCGCGACGAGCGCGAGCGCGAGCGTCGCCTCGATTCCGCCCACGAACCCGATTCCGATGAACGCACCCGCGCGAACGAGGTCCGACGCCACGAGGCACCAGCGGCGCGGCCAGCGGTCCGCGGCCGCCCCGAGCAGCGGGCCGAGTGCCATCGAGGGGAGAAACTCGGCCATGAGCACGAGCGCGATCGCCCACGCCGAATGGCCGCGCGCGTACGCGAGCACGACGAGCGCGACCACGCCCGCCCCGTTGCCGAGCGCGGACTGCGCGTAGGCCGCGAAGAACAGGCGGCCTCCGCGCTCACGCCTCAGTAGATCGAGAATCGTCTGCAATGCCGTCCCGGCTGCGACACCCGAACGCACCGCTCGCGCCACAGGGGAAGAGCCGGGACGGCCGATATGGCATCGACCGCCCCGACCTTCCGGGCTTGTCTAGCGGCGTGAGCCGAGCATCCGGATCTCCCTGTTTAGCGCTTGCCCGGCTCTCAGTTGCACTGGTTGCCGGGCCGTTTCCTATGCGAGATCCACCCTACGTCCCCCCTCTTTGCGCTGTCAACTCCCCCATTTGAGTGAAAAAGATCGTGCGAGACCCCGGTATGAGGGGTTCGCGGGGGAGCCCGGACGTTCGCGGGCTGTCGGGGCTAGGCGGGGATCCGAGGCACGGCCGCCATGAGCCGCTTCGTATAGGGGGCCCGGGGGTCGGCGAAGAGCTCGTCGGCGCCGGCCGTCTCCACCAGCCGGCCCTCGTGCATGACCGCGATGCGGTCGCACATGTGACGCACGACCGACAGGTCGTGGGCGATGAAGACCAGGGTCAGCCCCAGGTCGCGGCGGAGGTCGCGGAGCAGGTTGAGCACCTGCGCCTGGATCGAGACGTCGAGGGCGGAGACCGGCTCGTCCGCGATCACGAGCTTCGGCCGCAGCGCGAGCGCGCGCGCGATGCCCACCCGCTGGCGCTGCCCGCCCGAGAACTCGTGCGGCAGCCGGTTGTAGTGCTCGGGGTCGAGGCCGACCTGCTCCATCAGCGCCTGCACGGCCGGCCTGCGGCGCTCCCCCTTCTCCAGGCTGTGGACGGCGAGCGGCTCGCCGATGATGCTCCCGATCGTCTTGCGGGGGTTGAGCGACGAGTAGGGATCCTGGAAGACCATCTGCACCTCGCGACGGAAGGGGCGAAGCTTCGAACCGCGAAGCGCGGTCACGTCCCTGCCCTCGAAGGCGATCGTCCCGGCCGTCGGGTCGAGCAGCCGAGCCACGAGCCGCGCGATCGTGGTCTTCCCCGAGCCCGTCTCGCCGACGATGCCGAAGGCCTCGCCCCGAATGACGTCGAACGACACGCCGTCGACCGCGCGCACGGCGCGCGTCTCGCGCCGGAGGAGCACTCCGCGCGTGACGTCGAACTGCTTGACGAGGTCGCGGACCTCGAGGATGCGCTCGCCGGTCACCGGGAATCGGCCTCCACGCCGGCGGCCGCGCGCGCCTTGGCGGGGCTGCGGCCAGCGCGCAGCTCCACCCACAGCTCGCGGCGCTCGTCGTGCGAGAGAAGGCAGGCGACCTGATGGGCAGGGTCGCCCTCGACCGGCTCGAGCACGGGGTCCACACGCCGGTGACGGTCGCGCACGTACGGGCAGCGCGGATGGAACCGGCAGCCCGTGGGCGGTCGTGCGAGGCTCGGCGGGCGTCCCGGAATAGGCACGAGCGCACGATCGCGTGGGGCGTCAAGGTGCGGAATCGAGCCGAGCAGGCCCCAGGTGTACGGGTGCTCCGGGGCGCGGAAGACGGTGCCCACCGGACCGCGCTCGACGATCCTGCCCGCGTACATCACGGCGACGTCGTCGACGGTCTGGGCGATGACCCCCAGGTCGTGGGTGATCAGCACGAGCGCCATGCGAAGCTCGCGCTGGAGCCGCCCCAGTAGGTCGAGGATCTGCGCCTGGACGGTCACGTCCAGGGCGGTGGTCGGCTCGTCCGCGATCAGCAGCTCGGGCTCGTTGGCCAGCGCCATCGCGATCATCGCCCGCTGCCGCATCCCGCCTGAGAGCTCGTGCGGGTACGCGTCCACGCGGTTCCGCGGATCGGGGATCTCGACCGCCTCGAGCAGCTCGATGGCCCGGTGCCGGGCCGCCTCGCGGGAGATCTCGCGGTGGGCGCGGATCGCCTCCGCGATCTGATGGCCGACGCGGTAGAAGGGGTGGAGCGACGAGAGCGGGTCCTGGAAGACCATCGCGATCGCGGCGCCCCGCAACCGCCGCAGCTCCTCCTGAGGCGCGCGCAGGAGGTCGCGCCCGTCGAATCTGACCTCGCCGGTCACTCTCGCGCCCTGCAGCTGCGCGAGTCCCACGACGGCGAGGCTCGAAACCGTCTTGCCGGATCCCGATTCGCCGACGATGCCCAGGGCGGCCCCCGGAGCGACCTCGTATGAGATCCCGTCGACCGCTCGAACGGGCTCGTCGAGCGAGCGAAACTCGACGCGCAGGTCTCTTACCGAGAGGAGGGGGCCGGTTTCGGTCACGCGAACCTCACCCGCGGATCGATG
>JAFAQQ010000204.1 GCA_019246335.1 Actinomycetota bacterium
CGTCGAAGCCCCGGCTCACCCCGCCGAACCTCCCAACCGCGCCGACCGTGCTCAGCGCGCAATGCTCGAACCGCCCGCCCGGGACGGCGGAGGTGAAGTCGGGGGCCGACGCCGTCGCCCCCCAGCGACCAAAGCCGCACGACATGACCGAGCTCGTGACGAGCGGCTATCTCGACCGTCTCGGGTTCGACTACCGCCCGGCGACGCCCGACGTCCTCTTCCGGGAGCCGCACAAGGCGCGCGAGGCGCTGGCCGGCGGGCTATGAGGGCGCTCGCGGCAGCGGCGCTGGCGGTCCTGGTCGCGGCTGCGGGGGCCACGCCCGCCGCGGCGAAGGTGATCCACGGGACGCCGGGGCCCGACTGGATCGTCGGCACCTCGCACGACGACCGGATCTACGCCGGCGCCGGCAACGACACCGTCTACGCGGGCGCCGGCGACGACACCGTCTACGGCGGGCGTGGAGACGACCGCCTGTTCGGCGGGCCGGGTAACGACAAGCTCTTCGGCGGCCCGGGCAACGACGTGCTCAGGGGCGGTCCCGGCGACGACCTGCTGGTGGGCGGTCCCGGAAACGACGTGATCTACGCCGGCAGCGGCCACAACGTGATCTACGGCGGTCCCGGAAACGACGTGATCTACGCGCGCAACGGAGAGCCGGACACGATCTACTGCGGGCCGGGGGACGACACCGTCTACGTCGACGCGGTCGAGGACGGCGTCTTCGACTGCGAGCACGTGATCTATCCGAAAGGCAGCTGACCCGAGCCGGTCGTCTACACGCCGAGGGCGTGGAATCCGGCGTCCAGGAGCTGGCGAGCCTGGCCGCCGATGTCGGGCGAGTTCAGCAGGATGGCGGCGAGCGTTCGGTTGCCGTGGCGAGCGACCCCGATGAAGCACCTGCCGGCCGCGTCGGTGAAGCCGGTCTTGAGGCCGATCGTGCCCGGATAGCGGAGGCGGATGAGCGGGTTGTGCGACCAGAGGTCGAGCCGTCCGCCCCGGATCGGGAAGGGAAGGTTGACGTGGACGGCCGCCACGATCTTCTCGATACGCGGCTTCCTCATCACCACGCGCGAGAGGGCAGCGAGGTCGACGGGGCAGGACTGGTTGTCGTTCTGCAGACCGTATGAGGACGAGAAGTGGGAGCAGCGCAGCCCGAGCTGCTTGGCGCGCTTGTTCATGAGCGTCGCGAACTGCTGATCCGACCCCGCGACCCTGTCCGCGAGCGCGACCGCCGCGTCGTTCCCGGATGGCAGCATCAGCCCGTAGAGAAGCGCCGTGACCGGGACCTTCTTGCCGAGCGGGAGCACCCCGACCTCGGACCCCGTGTAGTGCAGCGCGTCAGCCCCGATCTTCGCGTTCGCGCGCTTTCCCAGGTGCTCCACCACGAGCAGCGCGGTCATGACCTTCGTGAGGCTCGCGATGGGGCGGACCGCGAACGGGGCGTGGCTCCACAGCACGTGGCCCGTGTCCAGATCGACGAGCAGGCCGCCCGCAGCCCGCGGGCGGAGCCGGATGTGCACCTTGGGCGAGCCCTTGAAGGAGATCCCGTCGGGAATCGCGCTCTTCGGCTTGGGCTTGTGGGGCGGGCGTTGCGTGGTTGCGAGGGCCGCCCGCCTGTGACGGCGCCCCGCGTTGCCCACCGACGCGATGACAGCCGCCCCGACGGCGGCCAGGATGAGGACGCCCACCGCCACGGGCAGGGCCCACCTGCGGCCGCGGCGCATGGTGCCTCCTTGCAGCGGGCTATTCATCGGATGACGTCAGGGCGCCCAGGACGCCCACCCCCAGGATGACGAGCACGACCAGCGAGATGATGACGACAACGTCGACGCCGCTCGTGACCGCCACGCGAACGGTCAGGGCGGCCAGCAGTCCGATGATGAAGAGCGCCCCCACGAGCACCCCGTTGCGGGCCATCAGTAGACCGGGAGCCGGGGTTGCGCATAGTCGTCGTGGCGCCGGTGGGCGAGGAGCTTGACGGTGGCCAGGCCAAAGGCGAAGCCGCCGATGTGAGCGAAGTACGCCACCCCGCCGGCGGCCCCGCCGGCGGACTGGCCGGCGTCCAGGACCTGGAGGAGGAACCACGCCCCCAGCACGAAGAGCGCAGGGAGCTCGAGCAGCGTGATGAAGAAGATGATGAAGATGAGCGTGATAACTCGCGCCCGCGGATAGAGGAGCGCGTATCCACCGAGCACGGCCGCGATCGCGCCGCTGGCGCCGAGGTTCGGCACCGTCGAGTTGGGGCCCACGACGGTCTGGAGCAGGGTGGCCGCGAGGCCGCCCATCAGGTAGAAGGCGACGAACACCGGCCGGGCCATCGAATCCTCGACGTTGTTCCCGAAGATCCAGAGGAACAGCATGTTCCCGGCGATGTGGAGCAGCCCGCCGTGCATGAACATCGAGGTGAGGATCGTGAGCCAGACGCTGGGCTGATGCCGGGGGTTGACAGCCACGATCTGCGCGGTCTGGCCCGACGCCTGGTCCACGACCGTCTCCCCCTGGCAGACCGGTCTGTCGGGCTCGGCCACCTGCGACCCGTCCTGAGCCACGCCGCTGTCGCCGCAGTGCTTGCCGACGTGCGTGAGCTCGTACGGGATGAACGCGTACTTGATCGTGTTCGACTCGCTCACGGCGAAGCCGTGGCCGTTCCAGTGGGCGTGCTGGAAGCCGAAGAACATCACGACGTTGATCGCGATCAGAGCGACCGTCACGATCGGGAACCGCCGCGTCGGGATGTTGTCCTTGAGCGGGAGCAAGGCGGGTTAGGCTAACCCGGCGGGCGGCCCCCGCCGCCGGAGAGGGCGTGCTCCGGGCTCGCTAAGAGGCCGCGCCGGCCGCCCGGGCCAGGGTCTGCTCGGCGTGGTAGCTCGAGCGCACGAGCGGGCCGGCCGCGACCGACTCGAAGCCCATCCTGTACGCCTCCCGCTCGAGGTCGGCGAACTCGTCCGGGTGCCAGTACCGGGACACCGGCAGGTGCTCGCGGGTGGGCCGCAGGTACTGCCCGACGGTCAGGAGCTGGACGCCGTGCTGGCGCAGCGTGCCGAAGGCGTCGAGCAGCTCCTCGCGGGACTCCCCGAGGCCGGTCATGAGGCCGGACTTCGTGACCACCTGGTCGCCCCCCATCTCCTTGGCGTTGCGCAGGACGCGGCAGGAGCGCAGGAACTGCGAGCCGCGACGGGCGAGCGGGTAGAGGCGCGGGACGGTCTCGACGTTGTGGTTGAAGACGTCGGGACGCTCCACGATCACGCGGGCGAGCGGCATCTCCTCGCCGCGGAAGTCCGGCGTGAGCACCTCGACCTTGCAGCCCGGGGCGAAGCGCCGGATCGAGCGTATGACGCCGACGAAGTGGCGTGACCCGAGATCGGGGAGGTCGTCGCGGTCCACGCTCGTGATCACCGCGTGGCGCAGCCCCATCCGCTTGACCGACTGGGCGACCCGCAGCGGCTCGAGCGGGTCCACCTCCTGCGGCCGGCCCGTCCTCACGTTGCAGAACCCGCACCGGCGGGTGCACGTGTCGCCCAGGATCATGAAGGTGGCCGTCCCCCGCTCCCAGCACTCGCCGATGTTCGGGCAGGCGGCCTCCTGGCACACCGTGTTGAGCTCGCTGCGCTCGATCAGGCTCCTCAGCTCCAGGAAGCCGGCGCCGCCCGGGGCGCGGACCTTGAACCAGGGCGGCTTGCGCTCGCGATAGGGGCGGACCTCGCCCATGTCGAGCACACGTGCGCCGCCGGGGTTCGAGCGCGAGCGCGTGCTCACGCCGGCACCGCCTCGCGCTCGCCCGTCGACGCGAGCAGGCGGTCGACGGACACGATCCGCTGCCGGAGGCCCAGCTCCTGCGCCATCCGCCATGCCATGCGCTTGCGGAAGCAGGCCATGGCGCCGGTCCGGCGGGTCTCGACGTAGACGGACGTCATCCGGACGCCCTCGATGCCGCAGGGGACGATCCACTCGAACGGCTGGAGGTCGCAATCGACGTTGACCGCGAACCCGTGCATGGTCACGCCACGGGAGACGTGCACCCCGATCGAGCCGATCTTCCGGTCCCCGACCCATACGCCGGTCAGGCCGGGGCGGACCTCCGCGGCCACGCCCTCGTCGGCGAGCGCCGCGATCACCGCGCGCTCCATCGTGCGCACGTACTCGATCACGTCGTGCACGCGCACGATCGGGTAACCCACGAGCTGCCCGGGCCCGTGGTAGGTCACCCGCCCGCCGCGGCTCGTCTCGGCGACCTCGATTCCCTGTGATCGGTACCAGTCGTCGCCCATGGGGAGGTCGGCGGGTTCCGTGCGGCGGCCCTTCGTGTAGATGGGGTCGTGCTCGAGCAGGAGAAGGACGTCGGGCACGGCGCCGGCCTGCCGGGCCGCGCGGACGGCGTCCTGGAGCGCCACCGCCTCGGGGTACGGCACGCGACCGAGGTTGGACACCCAGAGCTCCGGGCCGTTGGAACCGGTCATCGCGGACGTGGAACCGGTCATCTCCCAGTGATGCTACGCCGCCGGCCCGCGGCTCCCTGCCGCGTAACCTCCGGCGGGTGGCTTCGGCTGAGCGCTTCTGGACGCGCCGCCTACGTTGGCGACTCCTCGGCGCGTGGCGCTGGCCGGCGTTCGCGGTGGCCGTTGCCGTTGACGCCCTGATCCTTCACACCCTCGGAACGGGCGTGCGGTTCAACGTGCCGGTTTCGATCATCCTCGCCGGCTTCGCGAACCTCGCGCTGATCGCGGCGGCCGACCTCGTCATGCGGTTTGCGGAGCGCAAGCGGGCCGAGCGCGGGATCGACGACCCCCACCTTCCGGTCGCCGCAGACCGGGGGGCGGTGCTCCTGCTGGCCGCGGGCGTCGTCGGACTGGCGGCCTCCTCGCTCGCGACGCACCATCTGATCGTGTCCGACACGAACGCCACGACGGCGAACGCGAAGGCCGTGGAGGGCTGGGTGGACGAGCACGCGCCCGCGACGTACCGCCGGAACCTCGAGACGGCCAACACCGCGCGACTCTCGGCGGGCTACTTCCGGACCTGCATCGCGGACGACGCCCGGAGGCACTACCTCTGCCTGTTCGTGGACACGAAGCGCAGGCCGCCGGCCGTCGTGCGAGACCCGAGCGAGGAGCCGAACCGCCCGCAGCAGGTGGGAGGCGAGGGCTTCTGACATGGAGCTCGAAGCGGCCGAAGTCGCCGAGATCTCACCACCAGCGTGGCTGAGCAAGGGCTAATCTCCAAACGTTGGCGCCTTAGGGACAGCATGTGTCCCAAAAACGTCAACGTCGAGCGGCGGATAGGGTGGCGCGCCCAGTGGCTGCGACCTACGACAGGCTCGCCGGGCTCCCGATCTCGGTCGAGGGCTACGAGCTGGAGCCGCTCGAGCAGGACGTGTCGTCGGAGTTCACGCGCCTGACCACGCTCGTCCGGGTGCGGGGCGGCGGCGAGGAGGGCGTGGGCGAGGACGTGACCTACGACGCCCTCGACCACATTGCGCTTCAGGACGCCGGGCCGGTCCACGACCTCACGCCAGCCGCGACGCTCGGGGAGCTGTGCGAGCTCGTGGAGGGAGTCGACCTGTTTCCGTCCGAGCCGGTGCGCGACGTCTCGCGCCTCTACCGCACCTGGGCCTTCGAGAGCGCCGCGCTCGACCTCGCGCTGCGCCAGGCGGGCACGTCGCTCGCGGCGCACCTCGAACGCGATCCAAGACCGGTCACGTTCGTGGTCTCGCTGAGGCTCGGGGACCCTCCGACGATCGAGCCGGTCCGGCGGCGGCTCGAGAGCTACCCCTCCCTGCGGTTCAAGCTCGACCCGGTGACCGGGTGGGACGAGGATCTGATCCAGGAGCTGGTTGAGACCGGCGCCGTGGACTCGGTCGACTTCAAGGGCCACTACCGCGGCACGGTGGTCGACCAGCCGCCCGATCCGGACCTCTACGAGCACGTGATCCGCGCGTTTCCCGAGGCCTGGATCGAGGACCCCGCGCTGACGCCGGAGACCGCCCCGATCCTCGATCCCCATCGCGACCGGATCACCTGGGACGCGCCCATCCACTCGATCGCCGACATCGAGGCCCTGCCGTTCGCGCCGCGGATGGTGAACATCAAGCCGTCGCGCTTCGGGCCGCTCCGCGAGCTCTTCGCGGGCTACGACTACTGCCGCGAGCACGGCATCGGCGCGTACGGCGGCGGCCAGTTCGAGCTCGGCGTGGGACGCGGCCACATCCAGTACCTGGCGTCGCTCTTCCACCCGGACACGCCGAACGACGTGGCGCCTTCGGGGTACAACGTGGCGGAGCCCGGCCCCGGGCTGCCGACGAGCCCGCTCGATCCGCGACCGGCGCCGGTGGGATTTCGATGGGAGACGGCCGCGCCGTAGGCGACCGCGCGCGCGGCGGCAGGCCGGGCGCGCCGCGCGGAGGAACCCGGACCCTCCCGCGCGTGGACCAGAGCCCTCGTGGCTGATCCAGGACCGCTCAACCGCATCGGCGAGGGGCGCGAGGCCGAGATCTTCGAGTGGGGCGACGGGCGGGTGCTCCGGCTGCTGCGCGACCCGGGCGGTCGGGCTCGTGCGGAGATCGAGGCGACCGCCATGGCGGCGGCCCACGCCTCGGGCTCGCGCGCGCCGGCGGTTCACGAGCTCGTGGAGGTGCGCGGTCGCCCGGGCCTCGTCATCGATCGTGTGTCCGGGATGGATCTGCTCAGCGCGGTGGCTCGCCGCCCGTGGACGGTCGGGGCGGCTGGGCGCGCGCTCGGCGAGGTTCAGGCGCAGCTGCACGAGACCGACGCGCCACGCGGGCTGCCGGCGGTCTCCGACGTGGTTCGCGATCGGCTCGCGTCGGCGGACGCCGCGGCCGATGAGCTCGTGGCGTTCGCGCAGGAGCGCCTGGCGCGACTACCGGGAGGCGACCGCCTGCTTCACGGGGACCTCCATCCGGCGAACGTCCTGCTGGGCGAGAGCGGGCCGGTCGCGATCGACTGGGTCCGCGCCGCTCGGGGCGACCCGGCCGCCGACGTGGCCTGGACTCGGTTGCTGCTTCGTATCGCGCGCCCCCACGCCAGCTCGCCTCGGCTGGTGCGAAGGGCCCACGGCATCGGGCGCGGCCTGATGGAGGACGCGTACGTGAAGGCCTACACCCGAGTGCGGGACATCGACGTCGAGCGTGTCGACGCGTGGGAGCCCGTGCTGGCGGTGGCTCGGCTCGCGACCGACCTCGCGGGCGAGCGAGACGCCTTGACCGGGCTCCTGGCGCGGGCCGGGGCGCCCTAGAGCGCCAGCGCCAGCGGCTGCTCGAGCAGCTCGCGCACCCGCGCCAGGAACTCGGCGCCGTCCGCGCCGTAGAGGATGCGGTGGTCGCAGACGAGCGAGAGCGTCATCTGATCGCGGGCGACGATGCGACCGCCGTCGTCCACCGCCGGCCGTCGCTTGAGGGCGCCCACCGTGAGCAGAGCGGCCTGCGGCGGGTTGATGACCGCGGAGAACGAGTCGACGCCGTACATGCCCAGGTTCGACACCGTGAAGGTGCCCCCCGAGACCTCCGGCGGGGTGATCTTTGCCTCGCGCACCTTTCCGATCAATTCGCGCGCCTGGCGCGCGATCTCCCCGAGCGACTTCTTGTCGGCCTCGTGGATCGTGGGCACCACCAGCGTGTCGTGCGCGGCCACCGCGACGCCGACGTTCACGCGCGAGTAGAGCTCGAATTTGCTGTCGCGGTACGCGCCGTTCACTCGCGGGTGCTCGCGCAGCGCGTTCGCGCA
>JAFAQQ010000047.1 GCA_019246335.1 Actinomycetota bacterium
CGCCCGCTACCGAGATCTGCTCGAACGCGTGTGCCGGTGACCGTCGCGATCAACGCCCGCGCCGCCGTACGCGGCGAGATCGGCGGCGTCGAGCGCGTCGCGCGCGAGATGGCGGCGCGGCTGCCCGCGCTCGAGCCCGGCCGCTACCGGGTGGTCCGGCCGCGCGCGCGGCTGGCGCACCGCGCGGGGCACCTCTGGGAGCAGGTGGCGCTCCCGCTCACGACGCGCGAATGCGAGCTCGTCTACTCCCCGGCGCACCTCGCCCCGCTCGCGAGCCACCGCAACGTCGTGATGATCAGCGACGCCGCGGCGCTCCGCCACCCCGACTGGTACGGGCGGAGCTACGCCGCCTACCAGCGGCGCGTGCTGCCCGCCGTCGCCAGAGGCGCCCGGCTCGTGATCGCGCCGTCGGAGTTCTCGCGCGCGGAGATCGCCGAGCTGATGGGCGTGGAGCCCGGACACGTGGCCGTGGTCCCGCACGGCGTCAGCGAGCGGTTCTCCCCCGACGCCGATCCCGAGCCGGCGCGAGCCGACCTCTCGCTCGCCGGCGACTACGCCCTCTACGTGGGCACGCGCATCTCGCGAAAGAACGTGGCGGCGCTCCGGGACGCGCAGCGCGCGCTGAGCGAACACGGAGTGGAGCTCGTCGCGGCCGGGTCTGGGCGCGCATACATGGCGGCCGGCGAGCAACCGCCCGCCCGGCTGCTCGGGTATGTCGATGACGGCCTCCTGCCGGGTCTCTACGCGGGCGCGCGGGCGTTGCTGATGCCTTCGCTGTACGAGGGGTTCGGGCTCCCCTGCCTCGAGGCGATGGCGAGCGGGACGCCGGTGGTCGCGTCCGATCGCGCGGCCCTGCCCGAGACGTGCGGAGACGCGGCTCTCATCGTCGATCCCGACGATCCGGCCGCGGTGGCGGGCGCGGCCGTCGCTGCGGCGGTCGACGAGTCGGCGCGCGGGCGCCTGATCGCGGCCGGACTGGCCCGGGCTGCGGAGCTGACCTGGGAGCGCACGGCCCGGCGCACCAATGCGCTGATCGGCGGCCTTCTCCAGCGAGGCGACCTGTCAAGCTGAGGACCAGCGCGATGGCGACGATCGAGCGAAACCCCGCCCGGGAGGTGCTCAACCAGCCGCCGCCCCTCGAGGGCTACAACGTGTTCGAGGAGAACCGCCCGCTTGTGGAGGCCATGCGCCGCGAGGGGGGCGAGGCCTTCGAGGCGCGCGCCCGCGAGATGGGCGGCCGGGCCGGGACGCCCGAGGCGATAGAGCTCGGACGCCTGGCGAACGAGAACCCGCCGATCCTGCGGACCCACGACCGTTTCGGGAATCGCATCGACGAGGTTGAGTTCCACCCGGCCTGGCACGAGCTGATGACGATGGCCGTGCGGGACGGCATCCACACGCTGCCGTGGCGGGAGCCGGTGCCCGGGGCGCAGGTCGGGCGCTCCGCGATGATGCTCGCGATGTCGGGCGTGGAGTCCGGGACCGGCTGCCCGCTCTCGATGACCTACGCCGGCGTTCCCGCGCTGCGTGCGCAGCCCGAGCTGGCGGCGGAATGGGAGCCCCGGCTCACCTCGCTCGAGTACGACCCGCGCTCGCGGCCTGTCGACGAGAAGAGGGGCGCGCTGATGGGCATGGCTATGACCGAGCGCCAGGGCGGATCCGACGTGCGCGCCAACACCACGGTCGCGAGGGCGCTCAACGGCGGCGGGCCCGGAGCCGAATACGAGCTAACCGGCCACAAGTGGTTCTGCTCGGCGCCGATGTGCGACGCCTTCCTGGTGCTGGCGCAGGCCGACGGCGGGCTCTCCTGCTTCCTGCTGCCGCGCTGGACGCCGGACGGCGCGCGCAACGGCTTCCACCTGCAGCGGCTCAAGGACAAGCTCGGCAACCGCTCGAATGCGTCGAGCGAGGTGGAGTTCGACTCGGCCTGGGCGCGCCTCGTCGGCGAGGAGGGCCGCGGCGTGCCGACCATCATCGAGATGGTCAACTACACGCGCCTCGACTGCGTGCTCGGATCGGCGGGCCTGATGCGGGCCGCGGTCGCGCAGGCCACTCACCACACCGCCTACCGCGAGACGTTCGGAAAGCCGCTGATCGACCAGCCGCTGATGCGCAACGTGCTCGCGGACCTGTGCATCGAGTCCGAGGCCGCGACGCTCACCGCGATGCGCCTCGCGCGGGCGTGCGACGAGGCGGACCCCTTCAAGCGGCTCGGGCTCGCCGTCTCCAAGTACTGGGTCTGCAAGAGCGCGGTCTGGCACGTCGGCGAGGCGCTCGAGTGCCTGGGCGGCAACGGCTACGTCGAGCTGTCCGGGATGCCGCGGCTGTTCCGTGAGGCGCCGCTCAACTCGATCTGGGAGGGCTCCGGCAACGTGAACTGCCTCGACGTCCTGCGGGGGATGGTGCGCTCGCCCGAGTCGGTGCAGGCGTTCTTCGCGGAGGTCGACTCGGCGGGGGGCGAGGTCGCGGCACACTCGGCGAGCATTCGGGACGAGCTGACGGACCTCGAGGACATCGAGTACCGAGCGCGACGCATCGTCGAGTCGATGGCGCTGGCGCTTCAGGCATCGCTTCTCGCGCGCCACGGTGATCCCGCGGTCGCCGACGCCTTCGTCGCCACCCGGCTGCGCGGCCAGTCCGGCCGCGCGCTCGGCACGCTCCCGCGCGGAGTCGACTGCGAGCGCATCATCGATCGCCATCGCCCGCGGCTGCCTGCCGCTGCGTGACCGAGCTCTCCACGCTCACCTACGAGGTCGACGGCCGCGTCGCCCGCATCACGCTCGACCGGCCGGAGCGCGGGAACGGGATCACACTGGAGATGCCGCGCGAGCTCGCTGCGGCCGTGGAGCGGGCCGACCTCGACCCCGAGGTGCACGTCATCGCGCTCGCCGGGAGAGGCAAGGGATTCTGCGGCGGCTACGACCTCGTGGCGAGCGCGGAGCAGCGCATGGAGCGCATCGCCGGCCCCGAGGCTCCCGCCGGGTCCCCGCTCGATCCGCTGGTCCAGCTGCGCAACCACGACCCGGCAGGCGCCTGGGACCCCACCGTCGACTACGCGATGATGAGCCGCAACGTGCGCGGGTTCATGTCGCTGTTCCGCGCAGACAAGCCCGTCGTGTGCAAGGTCCACGGGTTCTGCGTGGCGGGCGGCACCGACATGGCGCTGTGCTCGGACCTGCTCGTGATCGCCGAAGACGCCCGGATCGGCTACCCGCCGGCGCGCGTCTGGGGCGTCCCGACGACAGCCCTGTGGGCGCACCGGATCGGCCCGGAGCGGGCCAAGCGGCTGCTGTTCACCGGTGACCTTCTGACGGGTCGCGAGGCGCGCGACTGGGGGCTCGCGATCGACGCGCCTCCCGCGGACGAGCTGGACGCGCGGGTCGAGGACCTCGTCCAGAGGATCGCCCTGATGCCGGTCAACCAGCTCGTGATGATGAAGCTGCTGGTGAACGAGACGCTTCATGCGCAGGGCCTGCACGCAACCCAGGTCCTGGGGACAGTCTTCGACGGGGTGGCGCGGCACACGGCCGAGGGTTACGCGTTCCAGCGCCGTGCGGCGGAGGCCGGGTTCAAGCAGGCGGTGCGCGAGCGCGACGAGCCTTTCGACGGCGGCCGATCGCCTTAGCGGAGCGCCCTCATGGGCCCTCGTCTCTCGGTTCCGATGGTCGGCCGGCGCCCGGACCGGCTCACCGGAGAGCGGTAGCGAGGTAGCATCGCCCGGCGCGCCACGCACGGCGCGCGGGGCCGCCTTGCTGCAGGGGAGAAGACAGAGACGAAGCGGATCCGGTCGTGCCGCCCGGGCCGGCGTCGTCGCGGCGATCGTCATGGCGGCGTCGGGCGGCGGCGCGATCGCCGCGGCGAGCGATTTCGAGAACCCGGCGTGCGCGGGAGTGTCGTGCACACCGGAGCAGTTCCTGCCCGGCAGCGTCCAACGCCAGGACACGCCGGCCGGCGCTCCGTACCACGACCCCGGCTACGACTTCGCCGAGCCCGACACGCAGGGGGCGCAGACCTCCTCCAACCTCTACGACGAGCGCTACGACCTGTTCGGGTTCCCGTCGGAGTACACGCGGACGTCCGCCATGTATCTGGACCCCCTCGGACCGAACTTCGGGAACCCCCAGGTCTCCGGCTACAACGCCGCCGGAGCCTGGAAGCTGACTCGCGGCGACGGCCGCGCCGTGATCGCCATCCTAGACACGGGGATCAGGTGGGACGACGGGAGCCTCCGCGACCAGGTCCACCTGAACACCGGTGAGCTGCCGCTGCCCGAGGACGCCTCCGGTCACACCAACCCCGGCGCCGGGCTCGGCGGCTTCGACCTGAACAACAACGGCGTGGTCGACGTCGACGACTTCGCGAACGACCCGCGCGTCCCGCACACCACCTCCGGCGCCGGCGGCAAGATCACGGCCGAGGACCTGATCAAGGCCTTCGGCCACTGCCAGATCACGAATCACGTGCTCGGAGCGTGTCCGGCCGGCGGGAAGTTCGACAACGACCACAACGGCTATCCGAACGACATCGCCGGGTGGAACTTCTTCGACGACGACAACGACCCGGTCGACCGCTCCTCCTACTTCGCCGCGCACAACCACGGCTCCGGCCGCGCGGGCGACGCGGCCGGCGCGGTCGGAACCGGGAACATCGGAGTCTGCCCCCACTGCCAGCTCATGCCCCTGAGGATCTGGGACACGTTCGTCTCGGACGCGAACAGCTTCTCGCTGGGCATCCTCTACGCGACCGACAACGGGGCGAAGGTGATCGAGGGCGCCGACGGCGCGCTCTACCACTCCGCGTTCTCCGAGCAGGCGTCGAACTATGCGTACGACCACGGCGTCGTGCAGACCTACTCCGGCGACGACCTGAACACCGGGGACCACAACTACCCGGCCAACTACGGCCACGCGATGCTGATCCAGGGGACGGTCCCCGACACCGACGGGCTCGGCCAGAACTGCCCCAACCAGTCCCAGCCGCTCTGCGCGTTCGCGGCGCAGCACGGAGCGCCCATCGGCACTCACGTCACGCCGACGAGCTACTTCCGAGGCGCGAACACGACGCAGTACGGCGGAAAGAGCTCGATCTCGATGAACGGCTCGACCGGCTCGATCAACACCGGCCGGGCGTCGGGCGGCGCCGGGCTCGTCGTGAGCGCGGCGCTGCAGAGCCCGACGCACGACGTGCTCCGCCCGGATGAGACCCGCGAGATCCTCGAGCAGACCGCGGAGGACGTGACGCCCGGCAACACGGGCGTCGAGGGGACGCCGGATCCATCGCAGGTCGGCTGGGACACGCACTTCGGATGGGGGCGCGCGAACCTCGGCGCCGCCGTGGCGATCGCGGCCCAGCAGGCCAAGATCCCGGACGAGGCGGCGATAGATCAGCCCGACTGGTACGCGCCGGTGACCGGGAGCTCGCTGACGATCACCGGCCGCGCCGACGCCCGCTTCAACGGCCACAAGCTGCACTACAAGCTCCAGTGGGGACCGGGCCTCGAGCCGACCGATTCCCCCACGAGCCAGTGGCAGACGGTCAAGGAGGGCGACGCCACGGGCCCCATCTCGAGCTTCGGCACGATCGACCTGAACGCGGTCCGAAGCGCGCTGGCGAGCTTCCACGTGCCCCCCGATCCCGGCGGCCCGGTCTTCTCGCCGACCACGCGAAACCCGTACCAGGACCAGTTCACCGTGCGCCTGATCGTCACGGACCAGCCGAGCGACGACCGCCTTCAGGGGGTGGACCGGCGCGTCTTCACGGCGCTGCCGGACGGGCAGAGCCTGCGGCCCGGGTACCCGAAGCCGCTGGGCACCGGCGGCGAGGCCCAGCCTCGCTACGCCGACCTCAACGGCGACAACGTGCCGGAGCTGATCGTGCCCACCGAGGACGGCAAGATCCACGCCTATGAGCCGAACGGGTCGGAGCTTCCAGGCTGGCCCGTCCACACCCAGACCCAGTGGAACGCGGCGGCGCACACGGGAGCTCCGGGGCCTGCCGCGCTGATCCAGGCCGGCGCCGCGCCGTTCGAGCCGCCGAGGGGGCCGGCGATCGCGGATTTGGACGGGGACGGCATTCCGGAGGTCATCACCACCGCCGGCTTGCACCTGTACGTGTGGGAGCCGGACGGCACGCTCCGGCGCGGCTTCCCGGTCTCGTCCGACCGCAGCTTCTGCGGCCCGGCCCTCGAGCGCCAGCCGGGGACCATCAACGGCAATGACCCCGGGAGCCACCCTAAGTGCGGCTTCTCGGCGAGCCCCGCCATCGCCCACCTCGAGGGCCCCTCGAAGCCGCCCGACATCGTCGTCACCTCCCTCGACGGCCACGTGTACGCGTGGCGACCCGACGGCCAGCCGGTGCCGCACTTCCCGGTCGCCCTGGTCGACCCGCATCCTCCGAACGGCATCCCGGCGGTCGCGGAGTCGATCAACGAGCCGGCCGTGGTCGACTTCGCCCACGACGGCCACGACGACATCGTCGCCGCGACGAACGAAACGTACGGCGGCGGGACCTCGAGCGACGTCAGCTTCGCCGGCCTGCTCGGGAGCCAGGGACAGACGACCCGCGTCTACGCGATCGACGGCGGAACCGGCCACATCATGTCCGGCTGGCCGATCTCGATCAGCGGGATCATCGAGACCGAGCTCCCATTCGTGGGCCCCGGGAACGATCCCGCCGTCGTCAACGTCAACGGAACCCCCGAGGTCGTGGCCTCCGCGACCAGCGGCTCGCTCTCCACCTACAAGCCCGACGGCACCCGCGACAAGACGATGCGGCAGGAGACGGATGGGCCGGCATCGGATGCGGTCGACAAGACGCCCGGCCTGAACCTGTTCGAAGGCGCGGCGATCGGAGCCCTGACCCCGGGCTCGAACCCGAGCGTCGTCAAGTACGAGCTGTCCTCCGCCGACGCCGCGAACCTCCTGCTCGTCAGCCAGAACTTCCCCTACAACCACCTGATCGGGGCGTGGGACTCGACGACCGGAACGCCGGCTCACGCGTACCCCAGGATCACCGACGACTTCCAGTTCCTCTCGAGCTCGACGGTCGCGAAGGTGAACCCCGGGAGCTCGGCGAACCAGGTCCTGGCCGGGACCGGGCTCGGGCTGCTGCATGCTTACGACGGCACGACCGGCCTCGAGTCACCGGGGTTCCCCAAGGTCACCGGCGGCTGGCTGTTCGCGCCCCCGGCTCTGAGCACGGATGGCCGGATCGCCGACGTCGACCGCGAGGGCTACCTGTTCGAATGGTCGGCGCCGAACCTGCCCGCGTGCCAGCCGGAATGGCCGACATTCCGTCACGACCCGCAGAACACGGGGAACTACAACCGTGACGGAACGCCGCCCGCGGCGCCCAGGAACATGTCGCTGAAGCCACTGGGCGACAACAGGTACCGGATGAGCTTCGTCTCGCCCGGGGACGACGGCTTCTGCGGGAAGGCCGCCTCCTACAGCGTCAGGGTCGATGGCAGGAGTCGGGACATCGGACTAGGAAGCCCGGTCGCGGGCGGGTCCACGGTCAGCCGCGACGTCACCCTTCCAGCCGGCGCGGGCGACGTGACGCTGCAGGCGATCGACAAAGCGGGCAACGTGGGCGAGCCCGCCGACGTCTTCCTGATCGCCACACCCGGCAAGCCGGCGTGCCGAGCGCCGCATACGACGATCGATGCGAAGACGCTCAACGCCACGCGCAAGCGGATAACCCTCACCGGCATCGCCCAGGAGTACGACTGCAAGACCGGCAAGCGCATAGCCGGCCATGTCAAGAGCATGCGCCTGACCGTCGCCCTGATCCTGAAGGGGAAGTGCCGGTTCATGAACGGCGGCGGCCGGCTCGGTCACACCGGCAGCTGCTCGAAGCCGCACCTCCTGAGGGTCCGGGTCGTCAATCGGCACGACAAGCTCGGGCTCGTGAGCTGGATCTTCAGGCACAAGGTCCACCTGCCCACCGGCCGATACGTCATCGCCATCCGGGCCGGCGACGCAGCGGGCCACCGCGAATCACAGAGCCGGTCGGCGAACACGGTGAGCTTCAAGCTGTTCCGGTAGCCCGGTGATCCCCCTCACGCTCGCCCTCCTGATCGCGCTGACAGTCGTCTTCTTCGTGGTCGAGCGCCGGGCGGCGGCGCGATGGGAGCGGCCGGCGGCCGCGAGAGCGGCCAACGAGCCCGGGCGGGCACCGGTCCGCGCCGAAGCTGACGCGGGCGAAGCGGTCGCGCCGGCCGGGGAGGAACCCGAGCCGCCGATCCGGACACCCGAGGACGTCGAACGCGACATCTATCGCGACCTCTACGCCGCGCGCTCGGGCGACGTTACTCCCCGGCGTCCCGCGCACTAGCGACGGACGGCCCGCGCGACGCCTCAGCCGGCCTGGCGGCCGCTAGCCGGTATCGACCTCCAGAAAGGCCTCGTACCTCTTGATCGTTCGCTCGCACCGGTTGCGCTCCTCGCTTCCCTCCTCGGCCTGCTCGAGCGAGCTCCGCGCGTCCTCGAGGCGGGACTCGATGGCCGACCGGTCGAGCTTGTCCGGCTCGATGGCCTCCTCGACGAGGACGAGGGCCGTGTTGTCGACGACTTGCAGGTAGCCCTCGCCCTGGGCGTACCGGACCACGTCGCCCTCCGACCTGTACAGGCGCAGCTCGGTCGGATCGAGGATCGCCATCAGCGGAGCGTGGTTGGCGAGGACGCCGATCGACCCGACCGACGTCCGCGTCGAGACCATCTCGACCTCCTCGTCGAACACCTGCCCCTCGGGCGTGAGCACCTCCGCCCTGAACTTGGTCCGCGCCATCTAGACGTGGCCCTTCCCGGGAGGCCATTTCATACAGCTATGGCTATACGAGATGGACACCCGCCTACTGCCCGGCCTTGTCCTGGGCCTCTTCCGAGTCGTCGCCGCCCTGGCCGCGGTCGCTCTCCTCCTTGCCGTCCTTCCCCTTGTCGCCGCCGGACGACTCGCCGCGCTCCTCATCGCCGCCCCCGGAGCCGGAGCCCTCCTCACGGTCACCGCCGCCGGAGCCCTCGTCGCGGCCGCTGTCCTCCTCGCCGTCGTCGTTGTCCTCCTTGCCGCCGTCGGAGCCGCCGCCCCCGCCGCCGCCGGAGCCGCCGCCCCCGTCGCCGCCGTCCTCGTCACCGGAGCCGCCCCCGCCGCCCTTGGCCTCCTCGAGCGCCTGCTTGGCCTCGTCCACTGCCTCCTGAGCCTGCTCTACGGCCTGCTCCGCCTTCTGGATGTCGCCGGACCCGCCGCCTTCCTCGGATGACTCGCCGCGTGCCGCCTCGATCACCTCCTCGATCGTGCCCTTCATGTAGAACGCCCGCTCCGGGATGTCGTCGTGCTTGCCGTCGATGATCTCCTTGAAGCCGCGGATCGTGTCCTCGATCTTCACGTACTTGCCCTCGGAGCCCGTGAACGCCTCGGCCACGAAGAACGGCTGGGAGAGGAACCGCTCGATCTTGCGGGCGCGCTGCACGGTCTGCTTGTCCTCGTCCGAGAGCTCGTCGATGCCGAGGATGGCGATGATGTCCTGCAGTTCCTTGTAGCGCTGCAGCACCTCCTTCACCTGTGTCGCCACCTCGTAGTGCTCCTCACCCAGGATGTCCGCCTTGAGGATCGTCGAAGTCGAGTCCAGCGGGTCCACGGCGGGGTAGATGCCCTTCTCGGAGATCGAGCGCGAGAGCACCGTCGTGGCGTTGAGGTGCGCGAACACCGATGCGGGAGCCGGGTCGGTCAGATCGTCCGCCGGCACGTAGATCGCCTGCACCGAGGTGACCGAACCCTGGCGGGTCGATGTGATGCGCTCCTGCAGCTGGCCCATCTCGGTCTCGAGCGTCGGCTGGTAGCCGACCTGCGAGGGCATCCGCCCGAGCAGCGCCGAGACCTCCGACCCGGCCTGCACGAACCGGAAGATGTTGTCGATGAAGAGGAGCACGTCCTGGCCGCCCTCCTCGCGGAAGTACTCGGCCATCGTCAGGCCCGAGAGCCCGACGCGCATTCGGGCGCCCGGCGGCTCGTTCATCTGGCCGAAGACGAGGATCGTCTTGTCGATGACCCCCGACTCCGACATTTCGAGCCAGAGGTCGTTCCCCTCGCGCGAGCGCTCGCCCACCCCGCAAAACGCCGACAGCCCGCCGTGCTCCTGTGCGATGTTGTGGATGAGCTCCTGGATGAGCACGGTCTTGCCGACGCCGGCGCCGCCGAAGAGCCCGACCTTGCCGCCCTTCGCGTACGGCGCCAGCAGGTCGATGACCTTGATGCCGGTCTCGAAGATCTCGCGCGTCGGCGTGAGGTTCTCGACGTCCGGGGCCGGCCGGTGGATGGGCCAGCGCTCCTCGGTCTCCACCGCATCGCCCTGGTCGATCGGCTCGCCGAGGAGGTTGAAGATCCGGCCGAGCGTCGCCTCACCGACGGGCACGGTGATGGGGCCGCCCGTGTCGCGCACCTCGGTGCCGCGGCGCAGGCCGTCGGTCGTGTCCATCGCCACGGCGCGCACGCGGTCGTCGCCCAGGTGCTGCTGGACTTCGCAGATCAGCTTGCCGCCGGCGCCCGTGCCGGCCGATACGCCCTCCTCCTCGCCGAACTGCTCGAGGTCGATCTCGAGGGCGTTGTTGATCTCCGGGAGGTCCTCGTCCGGGAAGACGGCCTCGATGACGACGCCCTGGATCTCCTCCACCCGGCCGACCTTCTTGCCGTCGCCCGACCCGCCGTCACGCGAGTCCTCGCGCTCCTCCTCTTCCCGATCCTGCTTCTCCCGGTCCTCGGTCCTCTCGGTGGTTGCCTGTTGCATGTCTCCTCCTGGGTACCTGGCTCGTCTCTCAGCGGAGCCCCTCGGCACCCGCGACGACTTCCATGATCTCCTGCGTGATCTCCGCCTGCCGCTGCCGGTTGGCCTCGAGCGTGAGGTTGTCGATCAGCTCGGCGGCGTTCTCGGACGCGTTGCGCATCGCCGTCATCCGCGCGCCGTGCTCCGACGCCGTCGACTCGAGCAGCGCGCGGTAGATCGATATCTCGACGTAGTCCGGGGCGAGGCGCTTCAGGATCTCCTCCGGGTCGGGCTCGTAGATCCAGAGCGCCCGGCTGTGGTCCGGCCGCTCGCCGTCGTCCGAGTCCGACTCCGCGGAGCGCTCATCCTGCCGGCCCTCGTCCTCCTCCTCCGCGTCGCCGAGGACGTCCGCCTGCTGGAGCGGGAGGAGCGTCTCGTGGCGGACCTCCTGGGTCATCGGCGAGACGTAGCCGTTGTAGAGCATCTCGACCCGGTCGACCTCGCCGTCGACGTAGTGCGTGATCAGGTCGTCCGCGATGCTGCGCGCGTCGGCGTAGGCGGGGCGGTCGGTGAAGCCGGTGTAGCCCCCCGCGAGCTCGAGCCCGCGAAACTGGATGGAGGACACCCCGCGGCGGCCGGACGCGTACCAGCGAACCTCGGGCCCCTCTTGCCGGAGCTCTCGGTTGCGCGCGTTGCCGGCGCGGATGATCTGCGAATTGAACGCCCCGGCCAGCCCGCGGTCGCCGGTGACGAGCAGGAGGCCGACGCGGTCGATCGAGTCGTGCTCCTCGAGCAGCGGCAGGCTGGGGATGCTCTCGGCCGCCTCGACGGCGCGGCGGGTCATACGGCGAATCGCCTCGGCATACGGTCGCAGCTCCTCGATCCGCTGCTCCGCCCGCCGCAGCCGCGCCGCGGCGACCATCTCCATCGCGCGGGTGATCTTGCGGATGTTCTTGACCGAGGAGATCCGGCTCTTGATGTCCTTCTGGCTGGCCAATGGGGCTCCGGCTAGCTGCGGGCTCCCGCCGACCGCTTCGACTCCTGCGACGAGCCCTCGTCCTCCGCGTCGTCCTCCTCCTCGTCGTCCTCCTCGTCATCCCGATCGTCGCTCCCCTGTTCCCCCGAGTCGCTCCGCTCACCGGACTGCTCGCGGCCGGACTCGCCCTCGTCGATCGGGTTCCCCTCCTCGTCGAAGTCCGGCCCGAAGTCGTCGATCGCCTCGGCGATCGCGTCCCCGAGCTGCTTCTCCATCGAGTCGTCCCAGTCGCCCCCCGCGATCTTCTGCATCAGCTCGTCCTGCTCGGAGTGCAGCCGCGGGAGGAGCATCTCGTGGAAGTCCTCGATCCGCTCGACCTTAATCCGGTCGAGCCATCCGCCGGTGCCCGCGTAGATCGCGGCCACCTGGTCCTCGACGGCCCAGGGCGAGAGCTCGTCCTGGTTTAGGGTCTCCACCAGGCGCTCGCCGCGCGCCAGCGCACGCTGGGTCTCCTGGTCGAGCTCGGAGCCGAACTGCGCGAACGCCTCGAGCTCGCGGTACTGCGACAGGTCGAGCCGCAGCTTGCCGGCCACCTTCTTCATCGGCTTGAGCTGGGCGTTGCCGCCAACCCGCGACACCGAGATCCCCACGTTGATCGCCGGCCGCACGCCTGACCGGAACAGGTCGGCCTCGAGGAAGATCTGCCCGTCGGTGATCGAGATGACGTTCGTGGGGATGTAGGCCGAGACGTCCCCTGCCTGGGTCTCGATGATCGGCAGCGCGGTGAGCGAGCCGCCACCGAGGTCGTCGTTCAGCTTCACCGCGCGCTCGAGCAGGCGCGAATGGAGGTAGAAGACGTCGCCCGGGTAGGCCTCGCGACCCGGCGGCCGGCGCAGGAGGAGCGACATCTGGCGGTACGCATACGCGTGCTTGGTCAGGTCGTCGTAGACCACGAGAGCGTGCTTGCCGGTGTAGAGGAAGTACTCGCCCATGGCGCAGCCGGCGTACGGGGCCATGAACTTGATCGGCGCGGCCTCGTCGGCGGGCGCTGCGACGATGATCGTGTTGTCCAGCGCGTCGTGCTCCCGGAGCACCTCCGCCACCTGGACGACCGTCGACATCCGCTGCCCGATCGCCACGTAGATGCAGACGAGGTCCTTGTCGCGGTTGTTGATGATGGTGTCGATCGCGACCTGGGACTTGCCCGTCTGGCGGTCGCCGATGATCAGCTCGCGCTGACCGCGCCCGATCGCGGTCATCGAGTCGATCGGCTTCAGGCCCGTGAGCATCGGCTCCTCGACCGGCTTGCGCTGCACGACGCCGGGCGCCTTGAACTCGGCGGGCCGGTACTCGTCGGTGTCGACCTCGCCCTCGCCGTCGAGCGGCTTGCCGAGCGGGTCGACGATCCTGCCGAGGAGGCCCTCGCCAACCGGGATCTGCAGGAGGCGGTCGGTCCGCTTGACCGTGTCGCCCTCCTCGATCTTGTCCCACTCGCCGAAGAGCACAGCTCCGACGTTGTCCGACTCGAGGTTGAGCGCGAGGCCCGTCACGTCGTGGGGCAGCTCGAGCATCTCCATCGACATGCAGTTGTCGAGCCCGTGGACCCGCGCGATCCCGTCGGCTATCGACAGCACGGTCCCGACCTCCGACAGGTCGGCGCCGCCTCCGTCGAGACCCTCGATGCGGCTCTTGAGGATGCTCGTTATCTCGTCCGGCTTGATCTTCATCCCGGGTGGTCCTCTCTAGGTCGCATCACTAGGCGGTCAGGCCGCAGCCGCCAC